>JAGCNZ010000103.1 GCA_017645655.1 Bacteroidaceae bacterium
GTAGGCCTTGTCCTTCTCCTCGCGTGTACCTTTCTTCGAGAAGATGTTGACGAGTTCGTCGCGCTTGTACTCGGTGAAGAGCTGCGCCACCTTAGTCATGTTCTTTGCTTTATTGGCTTCTTCAAGCAGGTCGAGCGCGTCGGCTATAGCGGCACGTGCACTGTCCGGGACTTCCGACATGCGGTCGAGACCCTTGCGATGATAGATATAGTTGAACTCGCGCATGCACTCCATCGAGCCGTCGATGTAGTCGTTCAGCAAAGCGAAACGGTTGCCGCTGTCACCAAAAGCCTTCCATCCAGGGAAGCCCATGCTTTCGCCTGCAGTAGCGATGTCTTCGGCTGTATGGAAGCAATCGGTTCCTCCCATCGGAGCCATCGTGTCGAGATCCATACCTATTATCATATAGGCGTAGTAAGCAAGGAGCGCCACGAGGTTGTTGTCAATCTGGTTTGCTTGATACTCGAGCTGGTCGAACTCGCCGAACTCGAAGGTAAAGTCGCCATCGTTCACGGAATAGGCAACGGTGTTGTAAGTGCTGCCATAAACGGGACGGATGCTATTCATGAGCAAAGTGCACTCGAAGGAGTTCGCATCTTGGTCGTATTTATTGACCGTGATGTTGAAGTTGCACTGTATCTTCTCGTTCTCACGGAAAGGAATCTCCGTCCACTTGTGGTTGTTGAGGAAGTCCGTCAGCTTTGTCTGCAACGACTCGAACACCTCGGTTCTTGTGCCCTCTATCTTTGTGGAGTTGATAGTCACACGTGCCTCAAGCTCCTGAGCGCTCAAGAAGTGAAAGGTGAAGAGTGAAAAGTGAAAAATAAGAAGAACTATTAGGCGTTTCATTTAACTATGAACTATGAATTATGAACTCAACAATATCTTTCGCCACTTCCCTCTTTGTCTTGGTGTCGTAAGCCGTCAGGTCATTGTGGCGGTTGATAATAGTCACTTTGTTTGTATCGACGCGGAAGCCTGCACCTTTGTCCTGAAGACTGTTCATCACAATGAAGTCGAGGTTCTTGCGCTCCATCTTGTCCTGGGCATTCTGGAGCTCGTTGTCCGTCTCGAGTGCAAAGCCCACGAGCATTTGCTTCTTTTTCTTCATCGCCCCAAGGGCTGCGGCAATGTCTTGAGTGGGTTGCAGTTCGAGCCTGAGGTTGTCGCTCTTCCGCTTTATCTTCTTGTCGGCAGTCGTCTTCGGTGTGAAGTCCGCAACTGCAGCACAGAGAATGCCTATGTCTGCTTTGGGAAAATGTTTGGTTGCAGCCTCGTACATCTCCCGAGCGCTCTCCACATCAATCCTTTTGATGGAGGGATGCATTGTTGTCAAAGAGACAGGACCGCTTATGAGTGTTACCTCAGCGCCCTGCTCGGCACAAACCTCGGCAAGGGCAAAGCCCATCTTTCCGCTGCTGTAATTGCCGATGAAGCGAACCGGGTCAATCTTCTCGTAAGTAGGTCCAGCCGTGATGAGCACCTTCTTTCCGCTCAGCTTCTGTTGCTTTGCAAAGAACTGCTCGAGGGCTTCCACAATCTTCTCCGGCTCTTCCATACGACCTTTGCCCTCGAGCTTAGAAGCGAGGAAGCCTGTTCCCGGTTCGATGATGTGGTTGCCGTAGCTTTGAAGCGTTTTGAGGTTGCTTTGAGTGGAAGGATGGGCATACATGTCGAGGTCCATTGCAGGAGCGACAAACACAGGTGCTCTCATGCTAAGATAAGTGGTAACAAGCATGTTGTCGGCAATGCCGTTTGCCATCTTGCCAATTGTGCTTGCAGAAGCAGGAGCGACGAGCATCGCATCTGCCCACAGCCCGAGACTGACGTGAGAATGCCAACTTCCGTCGCGACGGTCGAAGAACTCGCTGACGACAGGCTTTTGTGTCAAGGTGGCAAGCGTGAGAGGCGTGATGAACTCCTTTGCCGAGGGGGTCATCACGACCTGTACCTCTGCACCTTTCTTGATGAGAAGCCGGGCAAGGATGCACGCTTTATAGGCTGCTATGCTTCCTGTAATGCCGAGTACTATCTTTTTATTTTCCAGCATATTTAAGTGCAAGACGTTCGAGTGTTTGTTTCGTATTCATCGTGAAATCGCCCTGCAACATCCATACCTTATAGTTAGGGTCTTTCTTGAGGACATCCTTCACGGCCCTGCCTTTGTACTTGCCGAAGTTGATAATCTCGACTCCATTCTCGTCATAGACAAAGCGGCAAGCTAAGTCAACACCCTTTTGCAGCTGTGTAAAGTCGGCAAGATAGGCGACATCATTCTTCAGCTCGGGATAGCGATCGAGCTGAGCTTCGAGGACTTCAAGCGTGGCCCGTGTGTCGGCAAGCGCGCTATGAGCATTCTCGAGGTCCTTTCCGCAATAGAACTTATAGGCAGCCACGAGCGTTCGTTGTTCCATCTTATGAAAGATATTCTGCACATCCACAAGTTTCTTCTCATGGATATGGATGTCAATACCGCAAAGAGCGAACTCCTCGGCAAGCATTGGCACATCGAACTTGTTGCTGTTGTATCCTGCGAGGTCACAGCCTTCGAAGACTTTCGCCAGTTCCTCTGCTTTCTCCGCAAAGGTGTGACAGTCCTTTACATCTTTGTCTGTAATGCCATGAACATCGCTTGCCTCCTTGGGAATTGGCATTCCAGGATTGAAACGAAGCGTTTCCGCTCTTTCGTTTCCATTAGGCTCGAGGCGAATGTAACATAGTTCTACGATATGGTCCTTGCCTATAACAAGTCCTGTCGTCTCGAGGTCGAAGAAGATGATTGGTCTTTCGAGCTTGAGTTTCATCGCTATATTAATTCATAATTCTCAATTCATAATTCATAATTATTTGCCTCGAGTAATTCAAAACTACTTCTTCCACCAACTTAGGGCGTAGCTTTAATTATAAATTATGAATTATGAATTGTAAATTGACTTGTTAGTCTTCTACGCGCATCGGCATGAGGAGCATCAGCACCTCGTCTTCGGGATTCTCGTCGGCAGGGCGAATCACGCCGGGACGGCTTGGGTCGGCCACTTCAATCTTGAGTGTCTCACTATCCAGGATGCCAGCAATCTCGAGCAGGAATGTGCAGCTGAAGCCGATGCTGATGGGGTTGCTTGTGTATTCGCAGAGGATAAATTCCTCGGCACGAGTAGCGTATTCGTTGTCCTGACCAGTCAACTTGATGTTGTTATTACCCAGTTCCACCTTAACGAGGCCGCTGCTCTGGTTGCAGAAGACGCTGACACGCTTCAATGCACTGATTAAAGCCTGACGGTCGACGCGTGCTGAGAAGGGATTGTTCTCTGGAATAACGGCGTTGTAGTTGGGGTAACGACCTTCGATGAGACGGAAGTGCATCGTCATATCGGCAGAAGTGATTGTAGCTTTCTCGTTGTCGAAAGCGATGGTGATGTTCTCTTCGTCCTTTGTCAGGACAGCCTTCAGGATGGCTGAAACCTTCTTCTGAAGGATGAAACCTGCCGTAAGTCCGCTTTGAACGGTACGGTTTGTGTTGCGAACCAACTTGCGTCCATCGGTGCCGGCAAACACGATGCAGTCGGGCTTGATGTCCACATAGATGCCGTTCATCACGAGACGGATCTCGTCGTTGGCAGTTGCGAAGAGACAACGATTGATGCCATTGAGCAGGACACTTGCGGGAAGTTCGATGCGAGTGGCATCGTCGCCGACAGTCTTAGCCAAAGGATAAGGTGCAGCATCCATTGCCATCACGACGAACGAACCAGAGTTGTGAACAACCTTCACCTCCTGAGTTTCGGGATTATAGCCGATGTTGAGGGGTTGTTCAGCCAGTTCCTTCATCGACTCGATGAGCGTCTTTGCGGGAATGCAGAAGCGAGCATCGCCGGTTTGCTCAATGGCGGGAACTGTCGTGATGAAATACTTTTCGCTGTCTGAAGCGGTAATAGTGATAGTGCCACCAGCAACATCGAGCAGGAAACAATCCAGAATAGGCATAGAGTTCTTGCTTGCCATCACCTTGCTGGCAGCAGTCAGGCGGCCATAAAGAGCCGTGCTTGATACTTTGAAGTTCATAAAATTATTTTATATTTGAGGATTTACATTTTGCTATTTGCTAATTTCGCACGACAAAGATAGTTTTTTTTCGTGCGAAGACAAAGAAAAGATGAGAAAAAAACACGCAAAAAGAAAAAAACTCTATTCTCTAATCCCTAATCTCTAATCTTTTTCGTATCTTTGCAGCCAAATTGTAACAACAAACACACAACAGACATACAAATGGAATTAACAGGAAAGATTATTGCAGAGTTCAACGAAAGAGGTGGAGTTAGCAACAGAACAGGCAACGAATGGAAGGCTAAGTCATACGTTTTGGAAGTCCCCGGAGATTATCCACGCAAGTTGGTCTTCGACGTATTTGGTGTTGACCGCCTTCAAGCCTTCAATATACAGATTGGTGAAACCTTGACAGTTCACTTCGACATCGACGCTCACGAATACAACGGACGCTGGTTCAACGACATTCGCGCCTTCCGCATCGACCGCGGTCAGGCCGCTCCCGCACCTGCTCCGGAAGCCGCTCCCGCTCCTGAAGCCCCGGCAAGTCCTGCCGCTCCTCAGGTTGACCCTGCTGCGACGATTCCCTTCGAGGCACCATCTGCAACGGATGAACTGCCATTCTAAAGCCTTTGGCTCCGTAGCTTAGCTGTATAGAGCGTCAGATTCCGGTTCTGAAGGTCCTGGGTTAGAATCCCAGCGGAGTCACTTTCTCACGATAAGGCTGCATGAAGAATGCGGCCTTTTTTGTTTTATAAGCAATCCTATACCTATATATTATAATATGTGTGAGCTATTCATTCACGCTGAAATTGTCATGGAAATTCATGATTTTTACCCGATTTCCTTGCGATATTTGGAAGCGAAAAGCGTCGAGGCTGAATAAAACGCAGTATTTGGCGGTTTAGGCGATACTTGATTATCAGATACTTAACACTAAATATGCATGTAATAATAGTGGTTTATGCACAAAAACAACGTGTTTCGAGGCCCATTTCGACATGTTAAAATGGGATTTTCGACGTGTGAAGTTGGCAAACATAACGTGTGATGTTGACAAAGTTCACGTGTGAAGTTTCAAAATCTGACGTTTCGAGGTCGAAAATGAGACGTTAGAAAAAAATCTTTACAACTTTTTGCGTCGATTCGCACATAGTGGTTTGTAAAGTATTTTCCTGTGTTTGGAGAGTTGAATCAAAAGAATATTTTAATTTTTTTCAACTTTCATCTTTTAATTTTTAATTAAAATTCGTATCTTTGCAAACTGTAAGCGGAAAAAAGAATGAACTACAAACTGATTGCCGAGAGAACAGGCCTCAAAGAGAAGTACGTGCAACAAGTCGTCGATTTGCTGCAGGACGGGGCTACTGTGCCGTTTATCAGCCGTTATCGCAAAGAAGCGACCGGCGGAATGACGGACGTAGAAGTGGCTCAGGTGGCTGCTGAACTCGACAACGTGAACGAGCTTGAGCACCGCAAGGAGTTCATTCTTTCAGCCATCGAGGCACAGGAAAAACTCACTCCAGAACTGCGAAAGCGTATCGAGGAATGTTGGGACGCAACCACTTTGGAAGACATCTATCTCCCCTACAAGCAGAAGCGCAGGACTCGTGCTCAAGTCGCTCGTGAAGCCGGACTGGAGCCTCTCGCCGATGCTATCATGAAGCAGCCAAACACGCCCTTGCATGTGTTGATTCGAAATGCCAAATTCAAGGAAGGATTAAGCGAGGAAGAGGCTCTGCAAGGGGCAAAAGATATTATTGCTGAACGCGTGAGTGAGGACGAACGTGCAAGGCAAACCCTGAGAACGACCTTCTCGATTCATGCTCAGATATGCAGCAAAGTCATCAAAGGCAAAGATGTTGATGGCCAGAATTATCGTGATTACTTCGACTGGCAAGAACCCCTGAAACGTTGCTCCAGCCATCGCTTGCTGGCTATGCGTCGAGGCGAAGCAGAAGGCATCTTGCGTGTCAGCATCTGTGTTGACGATGAGCCGGCAATGGAACGAATAGCGAGGCAGTTCGTCAGAGGCAATAATGAATGCAGTCAGGCCGTGTTGGAAGCCGTCGAGGACGGTTACAAACGACTCCTCGAACCCAGCATCAGCAACGAGTTTGGTGCTTCGTCGAAGCAAAAAGCAGATGCGGAAGCCATCCGAGTATTCGTTAGTAATTTGGAACAACTCCTCATGGCATCGCCTCTCGGACAGAAGCGAGTCATGGCGATTGACCCGGGTTTCCGAACAGGTTGCAAGGTTGTCTGTCTCGATGCGGAAGGTAATCTCCTGCATCATGACGTAATCTTCCCGCATCCCCCTCGTGCTGAGCGCGTTAAGGCGATGCTGACTGTCCAGAATCTTGTCGAGAAGTATGGCATTCAGGCCATCAGTATAGGCAACGGAACGGCTGGTCGTGAGACGGAAGATTTCGTGCGACACCTTGACCTTCCCGATGGTGTGGAAGTTTATAGCGTGAGCGAAGACGGAGCCAGCATCTATAGTGCAAGCGAGATTGCACGTGAAGAGTTCCCCAACGAGGACGTGACTGTTCGCGGAGCCGTCAGCATAGGTCGTCGATTGATGGACCCTCTTGCAGAACTCGTAAAGATAGATCCGTCGAGTATCGGCGTGGGTCAGTACCAGAAAGACGTCAATCAAACGGCTCTGAGAAAGAGTCTCGAGGATACCGTCGTCAATTGTGTGAACAGAGTTGGCGTGAACCTCAATACGGCTTCACAATGGTTGTTGACTTACGTGAGCGGTCTCGGACCTTCGCTTGCCCAGAATATCGTTCGCTATCGACGTGAGAATGGGCCTTTCCACTCGAGAAAAGAGTTGATGAAAGTGCCGCGTCTTGGAGCAAAAGCCTTCGAGCAATCTGCTGGTTTCCTTCGCATAAAAGGTGGAGACGAGCCGCTCGATAATAGCGCAGTTCACCCCGAAAGATACGACTTGGTTGCGCAAATGGCTCGCGACCAAAAGTGTTCTGTGACAGAACTTATGGCCGACAAGGCTTTAAGGGACAAGATAGATGTCAATCGTTACGTGAGTGATGAGGTGGGACTCCCTACCCTTCGCGACATCATGACTGAACTCGACAAGCCAGGTCTCGACCCTCGGCAGCCGCTTCAAGCCTTTTCCTTCGACCCGACAGTACATGAAATAACCGACCTTCGCGAGGGAATGGTGCTGCCAGGCATCGTGACGAACATCACCAACTTTGGTGCCTTCGTCGATATAGGCGTTCACATCAAGGGCTTGGTGCACGTCTCGCAACTTGCCGACCACTATGTTAAAGACCCCACAACCGTTGTAAAAGTGCAACAGCAGGTAATGGTGCGAGTCGTAGGAGTAGATTTACAAAGAGAACGCATCTCGCTAAGTATGAAGAAACTATAAACGATGGCAAAAGACAAGACTGTATATGTTTGCGACTATTGCGGGCAGGAAAGCGTGAAATGGATGGGCAAGTGTCCTGCTTGCAATCGTTGGGGCACGATGAAGGAAATGAAGATTGCGGCTCCATCTGCAAGGTCTGCTGCTTCGAAAGCACTCCCCCAAAGGGGAAGCGGAGAGGGGGCTGTACGCTTGCACGAGATTGAAGCTGGTGCTGAGCCTCGCATTGATATGGGCGATTGCGAACTGAATCGCGTTCTTGGCGGAGGTCTTGTGCCAGGAAGCCTCGTTCTTCTTGGTGGAGAGCCTGGCATCGGCAAGAGCACACTCACGCTGCAAACGGTGCTTCAACTGCAAGGGCGACGCATCCTTTATGTGAGTGGCGAGGAAAGTGCAAGGCAAATCAAGCTGAGAGCGGACAGATTAGGACCAAAGAACGAAGGGCTTTATGTGCTTTGCGAAACATCGCTCGAGACAATATTCCAGCACATCGAAGAGATGCAGCCGGACCTCGTTGTCATCGACTCCATTCAAACTGTTCAGACAGAGACCGTCGAGTCTTCCGCAGGTTCACTTGCTCAAATCAGGGAATGTGCGGCTGCTCTGCTCAGATATGCAAAGACAGGAGGTGTTTCAATCCTCCTTATCGGACATATAAATAAGGAAGGTTCGCTTGCAGGACCAAAGGTTTTGGAGCACATCGTTGACGTCGTCTTGCAGTTCGAAGGCGATCAGCACCACCTTTACCGCATCCTTCGAAGCATGAAGAACCGCTTTGGAAGCACGAGCGAGCTGGGCATTTACGAGATGCGACACGATGGATTGAGGCAGGTAAGCAACCCAAGCGAACTGCTTCTCACAGATAATCGTGAAGGACTTTCTGGCGTAGCCATCTCTTGCTCAATAGAAGGCGTTCGTCCTTTCCTGATTGAGACGCAGGCTTTGGTCAGCACAGCAGCCTACGGAACTGCACAAAGAAGCACAACAGGCTTTGATGGAAGGCGATTGAACATGCTTTTGGCAGTTCTCGAGAAACGTGTCGGCTTCAAGCTTGCCCAGAAAGATGTCTTCCTGAACATTGCTGGAGGACTTCGCGTAACAGACCCCGCAATCGACCTCAGCGTGATTGCGGCTGTGCTTTCAAGCAACGGAGATATGCCCATCGAAGGCGATGTCTGCATGGCAGGCGAGGTTGGATTGAGCGGAGAGATAAGGCCTGTGGCACGCATAGAACAGAGAATTGCAGAAGCAGAGAAGCTTGGTTTCAAGCGCATCCTCATTCCTTCACATAACATGAATGGGCTCGACAAGAAACAATACAAGATAGAACTCGTGCCCGTTCGCAGAGTAGTAGAAGCTGTAAGAGAATTATTTGGATAATATGTTTAGTGTAATATTCGTAGCCTTTTGCTTGGTGTTCATGATTTGGGCACTCATAGCAGACAGATTGAAACCAGGACTTATTCTGTTTAGTTGCGTTGTCATGATGCTTTGTGCAGGCATCTTGCAACCCAAGGAATGTTTGGAAGGCTTCTCAAATAAGGGAATGATAACAGTTGCCCTACTCTTCCTCGTCAGCGAGGGAGTGCGGAGGAGCGGCATTCTCGAGAGAATCATCCTTGGCCTTTTGCCCAACAAGAAGACCACACCCACCAAAGCCAACGCAAAGCTCCTGCCAACTATTGCCGCTTTGTCTGCATTCCTGAACAACACGCCGGTTGTGGTCATCTTTGCTCCCATCATCAAGAACTGGGCAAGAAAGGTCGGCATCCCTCACACGAAGTTCCTCATTCCCTTGAGTTACGCAACCGTTCTTGGCGGCATTTGCACCTTGATAGGCACGAGCACGAATCTCGTGGTTGACGGTCTCATTATTGATTCTGGAAGAGAAGGCATGACGATGTTCGAGCTGGGAAAGGTAGGCATCATCATCTGCTTGGTAGGTCTTTGCTACCTCATCTTCTACAGTCATTATTTGCTTCCCGATAGTCGTGAAAGCGAAGTTGAAGATGACGAGAAAGCTGAAGGCGTGCATCGTGTTGAGATAGTGCTGCGAAGTCGTTTCAACGGATTGGGGAAGACGCTTCGAGAGTATGACTTCTATCGTCAATACGGTGCTACGGTTCGAAGCATTCGCAGAGGCGGTACACTGCTGAGTGGTGACTGGATGAACATGCCTTTACAAAATCATGATGCCCTGCTGCTTGATGCTGATGAAAAGTTTGTTCAAACTTATCAGGAAACCACATCGTTCCTCATCTCAAGCTACGATGCCGACAATCAGCCGCTCAATCCGAGGAAACGTTATCTTGCCCTCATCCTCGTTCTCCTAATGATAATCGGTGCAACAGTTGGCGAATTGCCTTTCGTGAAAGAACTTGTGCCGAACTTCAAGTTCGATATGTTCTTCTTTGTCTGCCTCACCACAGTCATCATGGCTTGGGCGAAAATATTCAATCCACGCCGATACAGCAAGTACGTTTCGTGGGATGTACTTGTAACGATTGCCTGCGCATTCGCCATCTCGAAAGGTATGCAGAACTCAGGCTTTGCTGACTTCATTGCAGACATCATCATAGCATGTGCCGACGCTATCGGACAGACGGAGCACGGCTCTTATGCGATGCTGGCCATCCTGTTCATCATCACGAACCTCTTCACCGAACTCATCACAAACAATGCCGCCGCAGCCCTCTCCTTCCCCCTTGCGTTGGCAGTTGCAGAGAAACTTGGTGTCGACCCGATGCCTTTCTTCATCTGTATTTGCGTTGCTGCCAGCGCCGCCTTCAGCACCCCGATTGGTTATCAGACGAACCTCCTCGTGCAAGGCATTGGCGGCTATCGCTTTACAGATTATGTGAAGGTCGGCTTGCCGCTAAACATTATTGTATTTGTAATTAGTGTCTTCATAATTCCTCTAATATGGCCGATACATTAACTTCAATATACCCCATCTTCGACAAGATGATGAGTCGCGAGGACAAGGAGCGGCTGCTCGGACAGAAGGGCATCATGATCTGGATGACTGGCTTGAGTGGTAGCGGCAAGAGTACAGTTGCAATTGGTGTAGAAAGAGAACTACACAAGCGAGGCATCCTCTGTCGCATCCTCGACGGCGACAACATCCGTGCTGGCATCAATTCCAATCTAGGCTTCTCCGAAGAAGACCGTCGAGAGAACATTCGTCGTATTGCCGAGATAGGCAAACTCTTCGTCGATACAGGCATTGTCACAATAGCCTGCTTCGTTTCTCCTACAACTGAACTGAGAGAGATGGCTCGCAAGATTATTGGCGAAAAAGACTTCCGCGAGGTCTATATCGCCACGCCTCTCGACGAGTGTGAGCGCCGCGATGTGAAAGGCCTCTATGCCCGTGCCCGCCGAGGAGAAGTAAAGGACTTCACAGGCATCAGCGCCCCGTTCGAAGCCCCCACACATCCTGATCTAAGCCTCGACACGAGCCAGATGACACTCAAGGAGGAAGTGGAAGCCATAGTTGAGTTGGCTTGTGCCTCAAGCTAACAAATTCACCATCATATTTTGACACGCTTTTCAACTTATAACCCTTATTTTACCTTTCTCTGTTTCCTATTTTCAATTATAATATGTAACTTTGCACATGAATTTAATAAATTATAAATGGAAGAATATCGTTTAAGTCACCTTCAGGAACTTGAGGCTGAGTCTATTCACATTATTCGAGAAGTGGCGGCAGAGTTCGAAAACCCTGTCATGCTCTATAGCATCGGTAAGGACAGCAGCGTGATGGCGCGACTTGCCGAGAAGGCGTTTGCACCGGGCAAAGTCCCCTTCCCTCTCATGCACATCGACTCGAAATGGAAGTTCCGCGAGATGATTGAGTTCCGCGATTCCTATGCAAAAGAGCATGGCTGGAACCTGATTGTCGAAAGCAACATGGAAGCCTTCAATGCTGGCGTGGGACCATTCACGCACGGCAGCAAGGTGCATACCGACTTGATGAAGACGAAGGCTCTGCTCGATGCTCTGAACAAGTGGAAGTTCGATGCAGCCTTCGGTGGCGCTCGTCGAGACGAAGAGAAGTCGAGGGCTAAGGAGCGCATCTTCAGCTTCCGCGACCAGTTCAATCAGTGGGACCCAAAGAACCAGCGTCCTGAGCTTTGGGACATCTACAACAGCCGCGTCCACAAAGGCGAAAGCATTCGCGTCTTTCCTTTAAGCAACTGGACGGAACTCGACATCTGGCAGTACATCCGCCTCGAGAACATCCCCATCGTGCCCCTCTATTTCGCTAAGGAAAGGCCTTGCGTAGAGATTGACGGCAACCTCATCATGGCAGACGACGACAGATTGCCAAAGGAGCTTGTGCCGAAGATTCACATGCGCATGGTTCGCTTCCGTACCCTTGGCTGCTGGCCTCTGACAGGAGCTGTGGAAAGCAACGCTACCACCATCGAAGAGATTGTGGAGGAGATGATGACGACAACGAAGAGCGAACGCACAACTCGCGTCATCGACTTCGACCAAGAGGCAAGCATGGAGCAAAAGAAGAGGGAAGGATATTTCTGAAAGCTCATAGTTTTTAGTTTATAGTTTAGGCTCAACGAAAATGTCGTACGACATAACGTTATAACGCAATAACGAAATAATAGAAACAATCGTGGAAGACAAACATATTGATATTAAGGCTTATCTTGATGCAGACGAGCGGAAGTCGCTCCTCAGATTGCTGACCGCTGGCTCTGTCGATGACGGCAAATCGACACTTATCGGGCGTCTGCTCTTCGACAGCAAGAAGCTCTATGAAGACCAATTGCAGGCCCTCGAGCGCGACTCGAAGCGTGTGGGCAATGCCGGTGCTGGAGAGATTGACTACGCTCTGCTGCTCGACGGATTGAAGGCTGAGCGCGAAGAGGGCATCACCATCGATGTGGCTTATCGCTACTTCTCGACAAACCTGCGCAAGTTCATCATCGCCGACACTCCAGGACACGAGCAATACACGCGAAACATGATTACTGGCGGCTCGACTGCCAACCTCGCTATCATCCTCGTCGATGCCCGAACTGGCATCATCACGCAGACACGCCGCCACACTTTCCTCGTCTCGCTGCTCGGCATCAAGCACATCGTCCTTGCCGTCAACAAGATGGACCTCGTGGACTTCTCCGAAGAGGTGTTCTGCAAGATTAAGAACGAGTACCTCGAACTCACAAATCAACTTGGCATAGAGGATGTCACGTGCTTCCCACTCTCTGCAAAGGAAGGCGACAACGTTGTAGAGAAGAGCGACAGGACGCCTTGGTTCGAGGGCACTTCCCTACTCCAATACCTCGAGACAGTTCCCATCGATCGAGACAGAAACATGCATGACTTCCGCTTCCCTGTGCAGTATGTCTTGCGTCCCAACCTCGACTTCCGAGGCTTCTCGGGCAAGGTGGCAAGCGGCGTTATCCGCAAAGGCGACGCAATCATGGCTCTGCCCAGCAAGAAGACAAGTCGCGTGAAGAGCATCGTCACCTATGATGGCGAGCTGGACTATGCTTTCTGCCCGCAATGCGTCACCATCACGCTCGAGGACGAGATAGACATCTCCCGAGGCGAAATGCTCGTCAAACCCGACAATCTGCCCTTCATCGGAAGGCATCTTCAGACAAAGCTTGTCTGGATGGACGAAGAGCCGATGGACCGCAGCAAGCAGTTCTTCCTCAAAGCAAACACAAATACCACGCGTGCCACCATCAGCGCCATAGACTATCGCATCGATGTCAACACGATGAAGCACTTGGAAAGCAAGGACTTCAAACTCAACGAGATAGGTCAGGTACAGATAACGACTGCCAAGACACTCTTCTTCGATGCTTACAAGCAGAACAGAGCGACTGGAGCCTTCATCCTCATCGACCCCATCACGAACAACACATGCGCCGTGGGCATGATTGAGAAACAGCTCGACGAGGCAGACCTCCTGCAGGAAGACCTGCCGACACTCGACCTTCCCAAACTCGGCATCACTCCAGAGCACTACGATGCTATTGAGAAAGCCGTGAAGGAACTTAGCAAACAAGGATTGGAGATTGTAATCAAGAAGTAACATGGGACTGTTCAACTATCAGCAGCTTCCCGTCAACACCCTTGTTGGTGCCGATTGGAAGACATTCAAGGCTGTCATGAAAGGGCAGCACATCTCGAAGGATAAAAAGACGACTTACTGGCTGACGAAAGGTATTTGCCGCATCTTAAGCCCATTTGCAGCATTACAAGAGCGAAAGTATCGTAAGCAATTAGAGAACAAACCATTAGAGAACGACCCTCTTTTCATATTGGGACATTGGCGAAGCGGCACTACCTTCGTCCACAACATCTTTGCTCAGGACAAACATTTCGGCTACACAACCACCTATCAGACCGTCTTCCCTCACTACATCATGGCACTTCAAGGCCTCTTCAAGCCTGTCATGAAAGTGGTGATGCCCAACAAACGTCCTACCGACAACATGGAACTTGCCCCAGACCTGCCTCAGGAAGAAGAGTTCGCGCTGGCAAACATGACAGCCTGCAACTACTACAATTTCTGGTTCTTTCCCGAAAGGATGCAGGAGTGGTGCGACCGCTTCCTTACCTTCAAAGACATTAAAGACGACGAACTAAGCGAGTTCAAACAGACATTCGAAAAGCTCGTCAAGATAAGCCTTTGGAACACAGGCGGCACGCAATACTTGAGTAAGAACCCGCCTCACACAGGTCGCGTCAAAGCCCTCTCAGAGCTTTTTCCAGAGGCACGCTTCGTCTATCTGATGCGCAATCCCTACACCGTCTTCGAGAGCACTCGCTCCTTCTACCTCAGCACCATCAAGCCCCTGCAGTTCCACACCATCACAGACGAAGAGATGGAGCAGAACATCCTGCGCAACTACATGGAGCTCTACCGCGCTTACAAAGAGCAGAAAGCCTCTCTGCCCGAAGGAAGGCTCTACGAAGTGCGCTTCGAGGACATCGAGAAGGATGCAATGAACATCACTGAAGACATATACAAGAAGCTCAACTTGCCAGGTTGGGAGGAAGCAAAGCCTGCCATCGAGAAATACATACAGAGCAAGAAGGGCTACAAGAAGAACAAATATCAGTACGACCCACGCACTGTCCAGCTCGTCAACGAACATTGGGGAGAAGTTCTCGACGAGTGGGGCTACGAAAGGCTTCAGGCTTAAGCGGAAAACGCTCCAAGGTGTGATTAAAAACATCACACGGTATAATTCAAAATATTACACGTGATATTTCAAATATTACACGTGATAATTGCAAACATCACGTGTTATGTTTGCCGACTTAACACGCAGCGTTTGGAAACCTGCCCTTTCGCGAATTCGTCAAACAACTTCGAAGTCTCACAACTTACTATTCTTCAAACATTTGCAGACGCAAGCATAAGACATAATGAATTTCTTCAGAAAAAAAGATACAAGCAAAGAGCAGCCCATCCAGCCTACTCCGCAAGTTGAAAAGAATGAGGCACCGGGAGCCGACGCTCCTGAGAGCACGGCCGAAGGCGGAATAAACTTCAACTTCGAAGAGCTCGCCACAAATGCTCATCCTCATCGCGACCCTCGCATCCTGAACTCGACCCAGTTGCAGCGCATCAAGGATGCGAAGCGCTTGGCAGAGACGAAACTGCAGGGACTCGAAGAGAGTCTCAGCAGATTGCAGGCACAGCAACAATGGCTTCGACGCTACAACGAGACCCATATGGCCCTGGAACGCGAGAAGAAACGCCTCTTCGAACTCGGAAAGCAGAAAGCAATCTTTGCCAAAGATGCCAGCATGCTGGAGCGCTACGACCTCTTCGAAGGCGTGCACGGAACTTATCAGAAACTCGCAGTAGTAAGGGACCAGATAGGCAGGGACAAGCGAGGATTGAGCCTCCTGGAAAGGGAAGCCGACGAGAATCGACAGAAGATGACCGACCAGGAAAAGCGTCTGCAGCAAGCAAGCGAGCAGTACACGAACGCAACAACCAGCCTGCTTGATGCCTTCGACCACGTTTGCTCGGCCTATCAGCTTATGGGCGCCAACGAAGTCCTCAACGCGGAAAGCTCTTTCCTGCTCGAACATAACAATAAGGTAAAAGAGGAGATGGCGGCTCTTTCATCCCTGATTGCAGAGAAAGAAAGGGAGGTGGAGGCTTTGCAAGCGCAAGTAGGTCACCTTCGCACCAAGCGCCAGAGCATGGAGATGCACGAAAGCATGCTTTGTCATGGCGAGGCAACACTACTGCAACTCAAGTATTTGGAAGACAGAGACAAGCGTCGGACCGAGCTTCAACAACAGCGACAGCAGGCCATAAAGCGTCAGAACGAGGAAAACGAACTGCTTGGCAAAGCCTTCTCTCAGTTCCAAGACCTCGTCTCGCTTGCCGAAACGGCAGAGGCCGAGCTGAGCATGCACCGTTCATACATTCAAGGTCAGGACGGTCTGATGCTTCAGGAACGAGCCCTTATGCTGAAAGGACGACGCCAGCAACTGCTCTCTGCCCTATCTCTTTGGAAGCGCATCAGCACCGGCTACGAGAGCATCGAGGCGAAAAGCAAGAAGGTGACTGCACTGAGGCTCAACATCCAGCATCTGGAGGACGGCGTCCGCGAGCTTGAGGCAGAAGCAGGAAAAGCACAACGCCTTTGCAAAGAGAAAGAATACACCTACCTGTTGAGCAAGGGACAGGACATCATCCAGCTGCGCGCAGACCTCAAGGAAGGAGTAAGCTGCTCCGTCTGCGGCGCCACACATCACCCATATCACAGCGACACGATGCTCGACCAAAGCAAGCTCATCGGACAAATGAAGACCGACTATGAGCTGCTTGCCTCTGAATCGAACGCTAAGCAACAACAACTCTCGGAGTTGCGAGCCGAACTGGCAACTGCAAAGGGACAGCTCGGCGCTGAAGAGGAATCGCTCAACACGATTCGCATCCGTCAAAATGAAGATGTGATGGAATGGAAACTTTATGCTCAGCTCGACCCGACCTTCGCAGAATGTTCCGAAAGCACTAACCTCGATGCCAGAACAGCTCTGCTCCGTCAGTTCATAGAAAACGTCAGTCGCGATGCATCGGTAGCCGAAAAGGAACTTGAGACATTCACCTTCCACCAGAGCAGCATCGCCAAGCTCAGCGAAGAATTGCAAAAGCTGGAGCAGAAGAAGAGTGAAGTCAACGTGCGACTCGGCGAACTGAACACCGGATGCCAGGTGCTTAGCCGTGAAGTGGAACAAGTTGGCATGCGACTCGAGAGTCTCAACAAACAATTCACTCGCATATACGAGAGTACGCAGCAAGCAGTCACCATCAAGGATTGGTACACCGTTTGGCAAAAGACACCAGAACAGCTTTACGAGCAGATACAGAAACTCATCACCGACTGGTATGCCGTTGAGCAGGAGATTGCCGAAAAGCAAGCAGCACTCGATGTGGAAGTAGCAAGAATGGAAGGCATGAAGGCGCTATTGCAATCGTTCGCTCGCTCATCGCAAGTCATCACGAAACACAACGAAGACATCGAAGGCAGAAAGGCGGAGAACGACAAGACATATCAGCAAATGATACCTGAGCGAGATGCCAAGACTCTGTATCAAAAGCATCTGCAGAACGTAAGGTCAGCACGCGAGCAATACGAGGAAGAACGCTCCCGGATGGATGACACTCGTCATGACAGAGATATCATGCAAGGTCGGCACTACTACTACAAAGACCACATCGCAAGGCTCGAAGGCGAACAAACGGGACTGAACGAAAAGCTCGACCTCTGGATGCATGCCTTCAACCTGCAGCATCCTCCTGTGCAGTTGGGCGAGCTAGACGAAGTATTTGTCGACGGAAAGGACTGGAGCAAGATACGCAGCAACTTGAAGCAAATAAATGAAGACACGCTATTGTGCCAGGCAAAGGTCGAGGACCTGAACAGTCGAATTATTGCACTCGACACGGAAGACGGACGATGCAGCACTCAGTCACCCGACATCCAGGAAAGCATCGCAGCCAAACAGCAAGCGCTAACCAGGCAACGCAACGACACGATGATGCAGATTGCACGACTCTCCATGCAACTCGAAGACCACGAAAGGGCACTTGCAGCCGAGCGAAATTCGGCCGAGCCAATTGCAAACATGGCATGAAACATTTTATGAATATAAACTCCCAAGCCCAAACACTCAACTCTTAATTGCTTTTCATGTCATGACAGCCGCCGAGCCATTTATTTCGCTTGGAAATATCTAAATATATTTGGTATTTCGCTCGCTTCTTCGTACCTTTGCAGCCGCAAACGTTTAACACATTATATATATATTAACAATGAAACGTACACTCACATTCATCATTGCTGCTGCTTTTGCCCTTGGCAGCCAAGCGCAGGCAATCTACAAAGCAACAAAGTACCACGCTCCTATCAAGGTGGAGAAGAAATGGTTGAAACACAATCCAGGAGATGTTGAGTTCCATGACGAGGCTCCCGAAAGCGAAGGCTCGAAGATTTACCACAACATCATTCCCAATCCTGCGCCTTACATTCAGGAGAATGCCTTGCGCGTTCTGCAAACCCTCTACTGGGGGCCGAACGACCCAAACGTGCCTAAGCTCAAGCGCATCGTCTATACCATTAAGGACTACAACGGCATCAGCGAGAAGTATGGCAGCGGCGATTATGTTGGCATACGTTATTCGACGAATTGGATTGAGCGTTGCTTTGCAGGCAATGACACGCTTCGTCTCGACTACGAGACTCGCGGCGTCCTCTATCACGAACTTACCCATGCCTACCAGCTCTCGCCCGAAGGTTGCGGCAGCTACGACAACAAGAGCGAGTACTGGATTTTCATCGAAGGCCTTGCCGATGCTGTTCGCGTGGCTTGCGGCTGCTTCGACCAGGACTTCAAGAGCAAGGACCGCACTCGTGGCGACTCTTGGAGAAAGGGTTATCGCGTGACGGGTTATTTCCTCTACTGGCTCTCTCTCAACAAGGACAAGGACTTCATCCGCAAGTTCAACCGTTCTGCAGTCGAGCTGAAGCCCTGGTCTTGGGATAAAGCCATGAAGCACATCCTTGGCGACAAGCCCGAAAATACCACCGATGCGCTTTGGCAGGAATACATGAAAGCCGTAGGAGATTAAATCTCACATGCTTAAACACTTAAACCCTTAACACTTCCATGACAAGCGCTCTCGTAGTTCTTTCGGGCGGACAAGACAGCACGACCTGCCTCTATTGGGCTCTCAAGCATTTCGACGAGGTCAGGGCCCTCACATTCCTTTACGGGCAGAGGCATGCGGTTGAGGTAGAGATCGCAAAGCAACTTTGCGAAGAGGCGAAAGTACCCTGGGAAAGCATGGACATCAGCTTCATCTCGCAACTAAGCCCCGCATGCAGCCTGACAAACAAAGAACTCGACATCGAAGAAGAGAAGAAGGAAGGTTCGCCCTACCCCACGACGTTCGTGCCCGGGCGAAACCTATTCTTCCTTTCCGTCGCAGCCATCTATGCACGCAATCACGGCATCTACGACATCATTACGGGCGTAGGGCAGGCCGATTTCAGCGGCTATCCCGACTGTCGCGACGGCTTCATCAAGAGCCTGAACACGACGCTCAACCTCGCGATGGACGAGCAGTTCCGCCTGCACACGCCCCTCATGTGGCTCGACAAGCAACAGACATGGGCGCTTGCCGACGAGCTTGGCGTGCTCGACACCATTCGCCATCGCACGCTGACCTGCTATAATGGCATCGTGGGAGATGGTTGCGGGCATTGTCCCTCGTGCAAGCTCAGAAGAGAAGGACTCAAAAAATACTTGGAAAGTAAAGCCTAATTATGGAAAACAGAGAAAAAGAAGGACTCAAAGCTCTTGGCAAGAAGACCGAATACAAGCAAGACTACGCTCCAGAGGTCTTGGAGGCATTCACCAATAAGCATCCTGAGAACGACTATTGGGTACGTTTCAACTGCCCAGAGTTCACGAGTTTATGCCCCATTACGGGTCAGCCCGACTTTGCAGAGATACACATCAACTACCTTCCTGCAGAGAGAATGGTGGAGAGCAAGAGCCTCAAGCTCTATCTCTTCTCGTTCCGCAACCACGGAGCCTTCCACGAAGATTGCGTCAACATCATCATGAAGGACCTCATCCGCCTGATGGAACCCAAATACATCGAAGTGACGGGCATCTTCACGCCAAGGGGCGGCATCAGTATCCACCCGTTCGCCAACTACGGCAAGCCCGGCACAAAGTACGAGGAAATGGCGCAGTACCGCCTCCTACACCACGACATGTAGAAAACGTCTCACGTCACGATACCAAACATGACACGTGTAGTTGCCCAACTTAACACGTGTAGTTTGCCAACATCACGCGTTAAGTTTGCGATTTAACCGTGCGTGGTTTTATTCTTCGCTGGGGTTTACTTCAGACAATCCTTGAAGTGCCGGGTGATTTGGCGGAAGAGGTGATTGCGCGTGTTGCCTCCGTAGATGCTGTGGTTGCGGTTGGTGTAGGTCAGTTCGCAGAAGTCTTTATCGGCCTGGACGAGTGCCTCGGTGTATTCCTTCGCGTTGCGGAAGTGGACGTTGTCGTCGGCCAGGCCGTGCACGAGCAGGAGCTTTCCGCTGAGCTGCGAGGCGCGACTGATGGGACAATCGTCGTATCCTGCCCCGTTCTCGTTTGGCGTCCGCATAAAGCGCTCGGTGTAGACGGTGTCGTAGTACCTCCAGCTTGTCGGTGCGGCGACTGCTACGCCTGCGGCGAAGACGGGACGGCCTTCGCTCATGCTCATTAGGGTGTTGAAGCCTCCGTAGCTCCAGCCCCAGATAGCGATACGGTCTTTATCGACATAACTCTGCTTGCCAAGCCATAGAGCTGCTTCCACCTGGTCGCGGCTCTCGAGTTGACCGAGCTTGAGATAGGTGCATTGTTCGAACGCCCTACCCCTGCCACCGGTTCCCCGGCCATCTACGCAAACCGAGATGAAACCTTCCTGTGCCAGATATTGCTCGTAGAGGCAGCCGCCCATGTTGCCTACGTTCCAGCTGTCGACGACTTGCTGAGAGCCCGGACCGCTGTACTGGTACATGACGACAGGATATTTCTGAGCCGAATTGAAGTTGGCAGGCAGCACCATGAAGCCGTTGAGTTGGATGCCTTCGCTGGTCGTGAAGGTGAAGAACTTGCGCTCTCCAAGCCTCAGTCCTGCAAGCTTTTGACGAAGAGGAGCGTTATCTTCCAGCGTCGTAAGCGTCTTGCCCGAAGCCTCGCAAAGTGTCGTAACCGACGGCGTATTGAGGTCGCTCCAGGTATTCATGAAGTAACGGAAGCCGGTGCTGAATATCGCGTTGTTCGTGCCAGTAGCAGAAGTGCTGAGCCGCGAAACTTTGCCCTTCGAATCACTCTTGTAGATGCTCTTTCGAAGAGGACTTTCCTGATTGCTTGCAAAGTAGGTTATTCCGCTCTTGCTATCGTAGCCGTAGAAGTTCTTCACCTCGTAGTCTCCACTTGTGAGCTGACGTCGGAGCGTTCCGTTTAAGTCGTAGAGGTAGAGATGTTTATAGCCGCTTCGTTCGCTCGTCAGTACAAATCCACCGGGAATAGTCTTGAAGCTTGTCACGCTCTCTTCGGGCACGTAGCATTCGGCCTGCTCGCGAACGATAACGCGACACTCTGTGCTGCGCGGATTGGCAAGATAGATGTCGAGCTGGTTCTGGTGACGGTTGAGGGTAAGAATGAGCAGCTTCTCGGGGTCGTCGGTAAAGAAGATGCGTGGTATGTAGCCGTCGGATGGGATGGGCAACTGCATCTTGCGGACGACTCTGCTCTTGATGTCGAAACTGTGCACGCTGACGGTACTGTTGCGAGCGCCTGCGATAGGGTATTTGTAATCGTACGAGCCTGGATATTGGGCGTATTCCGACTTCTCAGGGCTCATGCCCTTGAACCACTGGAAACTGTAGAGCGGCACTTCCGACTCGTCGAAACGTATCCAGGCAATCATCGTGTTGTCCTCGTTGAAGTCGAAAGCGCGGGCGAAGGAGAACTCCTCTTCGTACACCCAATCAGGCTTGCCGTTGATTATCTTGTTGAACTCGCCGTCCTTCGTGATTTGGCTCTCGCTGTTGTTGAACAGGAGCTTAACGAGGAAGAGATTGCCTTCGCGTACAAATGCCACCATTGTTCCGTCGCGGCTCCACAAGGGTTGCTCCTGCGGTCCACCTTCGCTGAGGTGAGCCAGCGTGCGGTTCTTTACATTATATATATAGTATTCTGCCGTCTTGCTGTGCCGGTAGATGCCTCGCGTCTCTGTTTGAATAAGGATATTCTTCTCGTCGGGACTCATCTGATAGCCGTCGATGCGGTCTATCTTGACGCGGTTCTTGATACTGTTTACGTCGAAAAGCACCCCCGTTTCCTGTCCCGTTCGGAAACTATGAGCGACAATCTGCTTGCCGTCTCTCGAGATTTGGCTATAGCTCTCGCCATCAAGAAGCGGCGTCACGCCGGAGATACCTCTTGATGAATACACGCCATTTGTGAGGTCCTTAAGCGTCAGACCGTCTGCTTTAGCGAAGAATATGGCACAAAACAGTACCAAAAGAGTCATGATTCGTTTCATCATTCGAATAGTTTTAATGAATTACACGACAAAGGTACGAAAAAAAGTTCATAGTTCATAGTCCATAGTTCATAATAATTTTGTAACTTTGCAGTCGTTTCACAGAAACAAACAAGATGGAAAACAATTATCCCTTCATAAGCATGCTCCGCAAGTACGTGAGCAGCAGCGTATTGCTCGTGATAGCGACTATTGCGGCTCTCATCATAGCCAATGGTCCTTGGGGCGATTTGTACAGACAATTCTGGGAACTGCCCGTTAGCCTCAGCATTGGCGGGTTCAATCTGTTCAGCCATAATGGCCATGCAATGTCATTAGGTGCCTTCATCAACGACTTCCTGATGGCAATTTTCTTCCTCAGCGTTGGTCTCGAGATAAAGCGAGAAGTGCTCGTGGGTGAGCTGTCGAGCGTGAAGAAAGCCCTTGCACCGGTCATTGGAGCTTGCGGAGGCATGATTATCCCCGTTATTGTATTCTTCTTGGTATGCCCCAACACACCCGTCATGGAACGAGGAATGGCCATTCCAATGGCAACGGATATTGCATTTTCGCTTGGTTGCTTGAGCATCTTTAGCAAGCGCTGTCCACTTGGCTTGAAGGTCTTTCTTGCCACCCTTGCAGTTGCCGACGACCTCGGCGGCATTCTGGTTATTGCAATACGCTATACGGAACACCTGAATCTTTGGTTCATGCTTGCCTCCGCCATACTCGTCGGTGTGCTGTGCATCGGCAATTGGAGAGGGATTCGCACTAAAGCGTTCTACATCAACACGGGTCTGCTGCTTTGGTATTGCATGCTGAATAGTGGCGTACATGCAACCATCGCAGGCGTCATGCTTGCCTTCTGCATCCCTGCCAACATACCGAAAGGCACAAAGTTCTACATCGAACGCATCCGTCATCAGCTCGACCATTTCCCTTCAACCGTTGTCACTTGGGAAGACCGCAACAAGCCCGTCGTGCTGAGCGACGAGGAAATTGCGATGCTGAAAAGTGTGGAATCGGCCAGCGACCACCTCGTCAGCCCGCTTCAAGACATGGAGGACGTGTTGAAGATGTCTGTCAACTACCACATCATCCCGCTCTTTGCCTTTGCGAATGCCGGGGTAAATCTGGCGGGGATGAGTATGATGAACCTCTTCTCAGGCGTAGGTTTGGCCGTATTCCTCGGGTTGCTCATCGGAAAATTCTGTGGCGTGTTCAGTTTCACATGGCTTGGCATCAAGCTTGGCATCATCCAGATGCCGGAGAATGCAAACTGGAAGTCGTTCGCCAGCATTTGTATGCTTTGCGGAATCGGCTTTACGGTAAGCATGTTTATGGCAGCGTTGAGCTATCCTTCGGCAGAACATGCCGACCTGCTGAACGATGCAAAACTGGGCATCCTATGTGGCACAATTGCAAGCGCAACAATCGGATGCTTGATGCTCAACAGGTTTCTTCCAAAGGAGATTAAAGAATAAAGATTAAGGATTAAGGATTAGATGTTTTGCGACCTTGCACTTGTTGCTATCAGCCCTAATCTTTAATCCTTAATCCTTAATCATCTTCAGCGTCAATCGCCACAAACAATCTTCAGTTCCTTGCCTTCTGCAAGGTCTTGATGCTTGACGAACCAGCCTTCCAGCGGTTTTCCTCCGATGGTAATGCCCTTTATTATCTCGCCCCTACCTTCTTTAACGATATCGAAAGTCTGACCGTTTCCAAGCGTGAAATGCACCTTGTCGAAGAGCGGAACAGTGACAATATACTCGGGATCTGCAGGAGAATAGGTGTAGATGCCTATTGCGTTGAGTACGTACCAACTTGACATCTCTCCGGCATCGTCCATTCCTGCGTATGCGAGACCTTCCTCGCCCATCCCGTAATACTGGTGCATCAAGGTGTTCAGCACGTGCTGAGCCTTTTCCTGACGGTCGATAAAATAATATGTATAAGGTATGCTGTGCCCTGGCTGGTTGCCGTGACAGTAAAGGCCGAGATAGCCGGTGCAGTTGAAAGCGGGGTATCCTCCGTTCTTCACCGTGAAGAGCGAGTCGAGTTTCTGTTCTACGGCTTGTTTCGAGGGATAGAGCGCCACCATTCCGGCCGGGTCGTGAGGAGCGAAGAAGAGTGAGTTCCAAGCATCTGCCTCACGATATTGATACTGATAGTACGGGTAGTTCGGGCGGAAATCCTCAATCCAGACGCCTTTCCCATCACGCAACACTTTGCCGCGCCAGAAGCCTGTCGAGGGGTCGAAGAGTGTCTTGTAGTTCTGCGAATGCTGGAGGAGCAGCTGTTCATGCTCCTTATCTCCGAGCTCGCGGGCAACGAGGGCCGTCGCATAGTCGTCGTAAGCGAACTCGATCGTCTTGGTTACTGCGCCTTTATACTCATTGCCGGTCAGCACGTTCACGGTGTCTTTCTCCGATATCCACCCGCGTTCCAGGTATTCGTCGAGATAGGGACGACCTCCTCTGCCTGGCACCGTTGCACTCTTCAGCATGAGTGCATAGGCTCTTTTGAGGTCGAAGTCGCGTATTCCCCTGAGCCACGAGCCTGCCACAAACGTGCTGGCGTGGTCGCCGTGGAAGAAGGTGGGCATGTAGCCGCCACGCGCCTCGCCCCTTTCTATGCAAGAGCGGATGATGTCGCGGGCAACGTCGGGGGTGACCATGCCGAGGAGGATGAGCTTGTTTCGGTAGGTATCCCAGAAGGAGGGATTGGTGTAGTAGTTGTAGCCAAGCTTTTTCACCTCTCTTCCCTCCACAGAGCTTTCGCCGTTCACGTCAGTACGGAGGTGCGGAAAGAGGAATGTCCTGTAGAAAGTTGAGTAGAGCATTTGCTTCTCGGCATCAGTTCCGCCTTCCACCTGAATGTGCCCCAGTATGTCTTCCCACGTTCTGTCGGCATCGGCGCGGACAGCCTCGAAGCTCTTTCCTGCCAGTTCCGCCTTCAGGTTTTCCTTGGCGTTTTCCACACTGACGAACGAGAAACCTATCTTTAATTCCAGAGGTTTCGTTCCTTTTGGCTTCTTTAGTTTCACCATTCCTACGGGACGATTGAAGTTTCTCCCTCTTCCTTCTTCCCTCATCCCTCTTCCTTCTTCGGTCACGCTCTCAATGTCTTCGGACAGTTCGCCGTAGAAAAAGATGCGCCCCTCGCCGTCCTGAAAGCCTTCGAAGGCATTCTTTCCGGCTTGCTTCACTTCCCATCTTCGCGGCATATTGTTGGAGCGAGCGATGTCGATGAGCAGTCCGCGACGGTCGCCTTTACGGAAAGTATAGCGATGATAGCCGCAACGGAGAGTCGAGGTCAGTTCCACATTCACCTGATACCTGTCGAGCCGGACGCGATAATAGCCGGGATGGGCCTCCTCGTCGTTGTGATGGTAGGGCGATGCGTAGTCTCGAGGCGTCGGTTTTCCCTCGTCCGTAACAGGCAGAATGGGCAAGTGCAGCAGGTTCCAATGCCCCTTGCTCGTATGGGCAAAGCCGTAAATCAGACTGTCTTCGTACTGATAGCCGGAACCCGAACGGTATTGCGTCACTGGAGTCAACTGCACCATTGCGTTCGGCAAGGCAGCTCCGGGAAACGTCTCAGCGCCCCATTGCCGTTCTCCAGGCTTGGGAACGAAGCCCAGTTCCTCAGGCGTCCAGAGCGTCGTGGTGCCCATGAAGGGATTCACAAACTGGGTCAGGCCTTCGCAAAAGGCAGAAATAGAACTCAGGAAAAGGGGGAATAAGAGGATTAGAAACCTGTTCATAAAGCGAGTATATTATACATTATTTATACATAAGACTTGAAAAGTGCCCAATAGTTTAATGGGACGATGAAAAACGTCACGTGGGTAAAATGAAAATATTACGTGGAATATTTGAAATATCACGTGGGTAAAATGAATTTATCACGTGGGTAAAATTAAATTATCACGTGCCGTGCATTCAATCATCCCCTGGAGTGTTTAGAGACGACTCGTGTAGTACCCCAATTTGTAGAAGGCAAAGACGAGTTGGCTGGGGTGCTTGCCGAGCAGATTTGCCGTGAGAAGCGGCTTGCTGATGCTGAACACGAAGCGTATCAAGCCGAGCAGATGCCAGCGCTTCAGCCTTTCTGCCAAAGCCGAGACGCGCACGTTCTGCTTCTGCTCGATGCTCATTCCGGCCAGAGTACACAGGGCAGTCTCCTGCTTTCGGAGATAGACGTCGGCATCCTCGATGCCCAGATGCGTCAGTTTGTTCTCGATATGCAGGATGGGGATGCCTCTTTGCTTCAGTTCCAACCCGAAGAGCGTATCCTCGTGACCATAGTCCTTCAGCGTCTCGTCGAAGCCGATAGACAGGAAGATATCGCGGCGAATGAGGAAATTGAACGTAGTGAACTGAGCATACGGATGCGCCCTTCGGTGCTCCAACGTGAGCCGCTTCTCTGCCTGCACCACGTAATCATAGCACAAACGGGCAGCCGGCCGAGGGCATTCGGGCAGGTTTCCTGTGCCGCCACAAACGACAAGGGGGGCCTCTCCCATCCCCTCAAAAGCAGGAGTGAAAGGCGACGAAACGTCCTCTCCCTTGGAAGAAGGCTTTCTGATGGCCTTCATATAATCCTGAATGAAAGTTTTCGACCGGACCTCAGCATCGGCATCTATGAAGAGCAGCCACTCACCTTTTGCCTCGCGGGCAAGCGCATTCCGACGGGCCGCCCTGCCAAGGTTGTGAGGAGGACTGTCGTCGCCAACAATGATTTCGGCATCCTCCGGCAGTTGCGCCTGCAAATCGCAGACGAGGCGGCTCGGGTCGTAATTGTATGTGGGGATAAGTATGGAGAGTCTTACCATAAATCGTAAATCGTAAATCGTCAAATAGTAAATCAGAACGGCATGCCGACAGCGAAGTGGAAGGTAAAGTCGCGCTTCATCTTGGGGTGCGTGAAGGGAAAATGTCGGTGGCTGTCGGTGTAGGCGGGATTCACGGCTTTCATGCCCGCATCGAAGCGAAGAATGAAGAAGTTAAAGTTAAGGCGGAGTCCCAAACCATAGGAAACGGCAATTTGCTTCCAGAACTCGTCGAACTGGAACTGCCCGCCCGGCTGCTCTTTATACTCCCTGATAGTCCATATGTTACCCGCATCGATGAATGCTGCCGCGTCGAATTTCCAAAACAGATGTGTCCTGTACTCTGCGTTCAAGTCGAGTTTGATGTCGCCCGTCTGGTTGATGAAGTCGATGCGACCGTCCGTCCCTTGGAATCTGCCAGGGCCAAGTTCCCGGACACTCCAGCCTCGAACACTGTTTGCACCGCCACTGAAGTATCGCTTTTCGTAGGGCAGAATCGTGGAATTGCCGTAAGGGAAGGCTACTCCGAGTGCTGCATGAAGCGCCAGCGAGTTGTTCTTGTTGATGAGGAAGCTTTTGCAAAAGGCGAAATCGAACTTCGCGTATTGTGCGTAAGCGATGTTAAAGAGCGTGTATTTCCCTTCGGCATTCTGCTGGGTCTTCGTCCCGCTGGTGATTCCATAGAGGAGATTGCCCGCCGTCTCCAAGGCAAGACGGATGGTATAGGCATTCGTTCCATAGTTTGAAGCAGAGGCCCCGAGCGGTCTTGAAGTGTAGGAGAAATGGTAGGCCCAGTTCATGATGAAGAGGTTCTCGTAGTTATACTTCAAGATAGCATTGCGATTCTGGGGGTCGCTAAGGTATTTCTCGCGAAACGTATCACTAATCCAGGGCATGAATACGTAGTCGAGATTAAGGAGGTCAAAGCGGTGCTGAAGTTGTTTGTTCATGCGTGTCCACCGATATCGCAGCACACCCGTCAGGACGCGACGGTGGAATTCAGGTCGGTCTTGCGAGTCGTATGCGAAGTTTATCTCGGTTGTTGCTTGGGCGTTGCGTCGGAAAGAAGGACGGAGGAAAGGGAATTTGAAGTCGGGAAAAACGAGACCCGACTCGACGCTATACTCGATGAAGTTCTGGTCGGCATATCCGCTCAACCCTTTTATCGCTTCGAATGCGCCGCGAACCTTGATATTGAAGAGCTCCGAGCCACGGAAGAGGTTCCTGTTTTGGTAGGTGAGACTGGCTGCAGCACCAAAGTCGCCAGCCGAGTTCGTGCCCTCCAATTCTGCGCTAAATGAGTTGCGCTTGCTGGGTGTCAACGAGATGTCGACGTCGAGCGTGTCGGAATGATTGTCTCTCTCCTTGATTCGGACATTGGAAGCCATCACTGCGCTGAGCCTCGTCATGCGGGCATACGTCTCGTGCATGTCTTTTTCTCGATAAAGCCCGCCAGTCGTGATGGCAGTTGCATTGCGCAAAACCTTATGTCGCAGGAAGGGCTTGTAGTCTCCGAAGTCGTAGGTAATGTTTCCTATGTTGTATTGATGATGCGCGAGGTCCGTGGAATCTGCATTATCGCGTGCTTGCCTGACAATCATCTCTACGTCTGCCAGGTGTCGTCCGAGCGTGGTGTCAACACGGAAATGAACGTAATCTTTGTTGAACTTATAGTATCCGTTCTCCACGAGCAAGCCGTAGAGCCTGCTTCTCTCGGCATCGAGCTCGTTGATGCTATAGGGTTTCGCCCGTTCGGCATTCTGGGCTAACGAGGGTTGGTAGCCAAGGCTGTCGAGCACCCGGGCGAGGGATGCGTCCTGAACGTCGAGGGAGAAGTTGCGAACGTGATAGCGCTCGTGAGGCACGATGCGATAGAACACCTTCATTTTATTCTTCTTTGCCTTTTCGAGCAGCAACACCTCGGCATTGAGGTACCCCTGGTTGCGCACTGCAAGCTGCATGTTGTTGCACGCCAGAATCGTGCGTTCGCGGTCGTAGATGACGGGGGCTTCTCCCAGATGACGCAAGAAACGGTTGAAGCGCTTGGTGCTGTCGCTGCCCGACAGACTGTAGATGCCGAGCGGAACCTTGAAGAGAGAGAACCACTTGTTGTTGGGTCGCTGAGGCATATAGGCCTGCAGCTCGTCCGTACTTATCTTTTTGTCTTCGCTGCTTATGCTCGTTCCGGTAAGCAGATAGCCGTCGTCCGGAATAAGACGAGAGGTGTGGCATCCACTTAAAATAAAGAGGAAACCAAGCAAAAGAAGCGGTCTTAATAGCCTTTTAACTAAATTCACGCTACAAAGATACGACATTTAGTTCATAATTCATACTGCATAATTCATAATTTTATTATTTTTTCGTAACTTTGCAAACGACAATGAACTGTGTGCCATGATATCCCGTGCTCGTATTAAATGGATTAAGTCGCTGGAGATTCGAAAGTATCGCCTGCAAGAGAACGCCTTCGTCGCCGAGGGGCCAAAGCTGGTAGGCGAGTTGCTTCCCTACTCCACGCCGCTTTATGTGGCAGCAACAAAGGAATGGCTGGATGCAAACCGACGGCTCTTGAACCCTTCTACGGAGGTAGACGAGGTGAGCGGGCAGGAATTGGAAAGGGCGAGCCTGTTGCGAACGCCCCAAAGTGTTCTGGCCGTCATGCCGATTCCCACGAGGAGGCTCGACGTCTCGTCGTTGCAAAATCAGCTGGTCATCGCTCTCGACAATGTGCAAGACCCAGGCAACCTTGGCACGATTCTTCGTATTGCGGACTGGTTCGGGATTCACATAATCCTATGCTCAAGGGGGACGGCAGACGTCTTTAATCCCAAATGCGTACAGGCCTGCATGGGGGCCCTGGCAAGGGTGGAAGTGCATTATTGCGACCTTCCCGAAGTGCTTGAAAAGGTAGAAATGCCCATCTATGGCACTTTCCTCGACGGGAAGGACATGTATCAGGAGGAACTCTCCCCAGTTGGGATTATCGTGATGGGCAATGAGGGCAATGGGATAAGCGAGCCGATTGCCAGGTTGATTACACGTCGGCTGTACGTCCCAAACTACCCAGAGGGAGCGCTCACTACGGAGAGCCTGAACGTAGCGGTTGCCACAGGAATCGTCTGCGCCGAGTTTCGCAGAAGGTGCCCGAGGGGGATAATTTAAGTCGCACCAAGAGACCTAATCAAACACAGCAGGGAATAATTGCAATTTACCCACGTGATATTTAAAATATTCCACGTGATATTTTCATTTTACCCACGTTAGGTTTTCATTTTACCCACGTTAAGTTTTGCCAACTACCCAATGACGTTTCCAGTCGTTGCTCACGATGCCGCACGCCGCCACTTGTTGCGCTCGGTTCGCAAGGCTGTTTTTGCTCCCCTTACTCTTCTTCGTCGTTCTCGCTGACCTCTTCAATGGAAAGGCCTTCCTCTTCGAGGTCGTTCACGTCAGCCACAGGTGTTATGCTGCTGTAGTACGTGTCGTCGTTCTCCATGTTTTCCTCCTCGTTCTCCTCTGCCGTATCCAACTCGTCGGGATTGGAAATGAGATTGCCATCCTCGTCGTATTCCCTTTCAAGCAGGTCCATGTGAATCTTCTCGACTGGGTCTTTCTTCTTGGCAAAGATGGCTTCAATCCATGTGCCTTTAGGCACTTCAAGTACCTCGAAGCCCTGTGCCATCTTCTTCTCCACGGTGCCCCCGGGAGCATGGATGCGGCTGGCAGGAAGTTGCGTGGTGCTTATCTCGAAACCCGTCTCGATGATGTCGCGAACGGCAAGGGCAATGGAGTCCCAACCGCCGCCGAAGTTGCGGTCGATAAGCTCAAGGAGCATCGCCGTAGAGATGTGCTTGATGTTCTCGTAGCTCAGGTCGGTTATGCGCTCGATGGCCTTACGGCGTATTGCCACACAGCCCTTTTCCTCCTTGCAATGCGTCAACTTTGCCCAGCCGCCGTTCTCATACTTCTGTGCCTCGCGCTCATCTTCAGGATTATAGTGCACCACCTCGAAAGCAAGCCTTATCGTGTTGAGAAGTTTGGCCTCGCTGATGCTGAAGTCTTCCTCTCCGCGCGCCCTCTCCCATGCTTCAGAAATGGCAAACTCGTCTAAATCCCAAATGTTATTGGCATTCAAATCGAGGATGTTCTCCAGTTTCTTCACGCTCTTCTTGGCTACTTTCTTTTTTGCAGTTTTCTTCTCTTCTTTCATACTATATTTATTTATTTCCTTGATTTTGCTGCAAAGATACAAAAAAGTTCTTAGTTCGTTGTGCTTATTTCATAGTTTTTTTATAATTTTGTAGCTGGCAAAACTAACAATTATGAAAAAACACCTATTATTAATTGCATCTCTGTTGCTACTGCTCGACAGTTGCACGGAGAACATCGACACATCTGCCAGGTATGTATTCACCGCCGATTGCGTGATGAGCTACCTGGAACGCCATGAAACATATTCCGAATACGTCAGGCTGCTTAAGGAGACTCCCATATCCATCAGGAGCAAAAGTACCGTCGGGGAGCTGCTTACAGCAAGGGGCCACTACACCGTCTTTGCTCCGACGAACGAGGCCATCGCTCAATATCTGCAGGAACTTTACGAGGAGGACCCCACGTTGCTGAGTGCCCCGTCGTGGGACGCTTTCCAGAGCGAGCACAAACGCGACTCGATTTACAGGGTGATTGTCTGCAACTCGGTCATCGACTCGGGCGACCACGAAGAAGCCTTCCAGACAAACACTTTCCCGCAAGAGACGGGAACGGAATTCCCTCTGAGCAACATGAACGACCGCAGACTCTCGGTTCGCTACAAAGGAGTGGACACCATTTTTATCAACAACACGAGCCCCATCAGCCTGACAGAACGCGACATTCTGGCCACCAACGGCATCATCCATCAGGTGGGGCGCGTCATCGCACCTAAAGACATTACCGCCTCCATCTATATGCAAGAGATTCTCGAGCAGAAGAAGGATGGTTTCCTCGTCATGGCAAAAGCCATTCAGGCTTGCGGACTGCTGGACACACTCTCGAAGATACGCGACGAGGTCTATGAAAACCTGTACCTGCGTGGCGAGATGCCCGAGAACATGCACATGTACATCGACGGCCATTTCCCCAACGGCGACAACTGGACTCCACGCCATCGCTTGTATGGCTTCACCATCTTCACCGAAACCGACGAGTTCTGGAGAGAGCAAGGCCTTGACCCCACAGCGCCATCTTCGGAACTACTGCCACGACTGATACAATGGATTATCAGCAATCATCAGTATTCCGATGAGGATTACTTCACGACCGACGAGAATTACGAGAGCGAAGACAATCTTCTATATCAGTGGACCACCTACCACATCTTGCCCTTCCGAACACCTGCAGACCGTCTCGTCTTCCATCGCAACGAGTTCGGTTACGACGCAACCAGGCAGACTTTCACCATCCCAATGTACGAAATCTACACCACGATGGGCAAGCGTCGCATCCTGAAAATATACGAAAGCAAGGAGAGCAATGGTGTCTACCTCAACCGATTCCCAACCCTTGAGCAGGACAGAAGGGAAATCCTGCACGAACTCTCATGCGCTCCTGAAAAGGAAGGTTGCTACGTGGACAGAGACCCCGAACATGCAGTCCTCAACGACATCATCAACTGCTGCATCTACCCCATCGGAGCACCACTTTCCTATAACGACGACGTACGCAACAACCTTGCAAAAGAAAGACTTCGCTTCGATGGAATGACAATGATGCCAGAGGCCATGAACAACGACATCCGACTCAAGATGTCGGGCGACGAGAAAAATCAGGACGTATATATACCTGCAACTCGTATCTACAATTACTTCGAAAACATGCAGATGAACGACCAGACTCGCTTCGTCTACCTCAACGCCTACGGCTACCAATGGTGCAACTTGCACAGCGATGAGATGAAAGCGAAGGGACGTTTCGAACTCACCTTCAAGTTGCCTCCGGTACCACGTCGCGGCACATACGAGCTCAGGTACAAAGTCTTGCCCAACGGCGACCGAGGCATCCAGCAATTCTACTTCGGGTCTGACCCGACAAAAATGCCTGCCGCTGGTATTCCCGTGGACTTGACCCGCCCCATCAGAAGCATGAATGTCGGCTACGAAGAGGACGGCAAGGACGAGGACTACAACATCGAGGTTGACAAACGTCTGCGAAACAATGGTGTGATGAAAGGTGCCAAGACAGTTACTGCCGACGGCAGCAGCGGCGACATTGAGCGCAACCGCAGCACAAATCTCCGCTACATCATCATCCGCCAGACGCTCGACCCAGACAAGACATACTACATGCGCGTCAAATCCGTCCTCGATTCGGAGGAGAAAGAGTTCTACATGGATTACCTTGAATGGTGCCCGAAGGAGGTTTACGACAACCCCGAAAGACCTGAGGACATTTGGTAGAAAAAGAATCTTCCATCGGCTCAGCCCCATACAAAACACGCCTGGTTTTTCAACTAGGCGTGTTATGTTTAGCAATTATGCGTGCCGTGTTTGAAATTTAGACGTGCTCCTATTTCAACGCATTCTTGAGTTGCATCATGTGGACGGCAACCAGGGCAGCGGTTTCAGTACGAAGTCTGCTGCGACCAAGGGTAACGCTCCTGTAGCCGTTTTGCAGGGCAAGTCGTACTTCATCTATACTGAAATCGCCTTCAGGACCGATAAGCACAGTCGTTGGAACACCTGTCTGAAGCACGTCGAAGAGGAATGGTTTGGTGCTATCTTCTTCTTTTAGGGGGAGATAGCAATGGCAGATGAACTTGTCGCCCTTGCGCTCCTGCTTGATGAAGTCGCAGAACTTCTGCATGCCATTCAACTGTGGTTTCCAAGCCTTGTGGCTTTGCTTCATGGCTGAAACAAGTATCTTGTCGATGCGCTCATCCTTGACGACATGACGTTCGCTGAACTGGCAGTCGAGGAAAGACAACTCGTCGAAACCAATCTCGGTGGCTTTCTCTGCAAACCACTCCACACGATCTATCAGTTTGGTTGGCGCCAAGGCGAGATGCAAATGTCCCTGCCAATCGGACTCCTGGGGTATGGTCTTCTCGATACGATAGGAGCAGCGATGACCTGTTGCAGCCGTGATGACAGCACCATAGAAGCAACCTTTTCCATCGACAAGGAGAATGTCGTCGCCAGCCTTAAGGCGGAGCACTCGCAAAGCATGTCCAGCTTCTTCGGCAGGCAATTCAGTGGTGTTTGCCGCATCTGGAGCGTAAAAGTATCGAATCTCCTTCATTACTTTCTGACGTGCTTGTATCGAAAGAGTATTGCAAACAAGACAGCAACGACAAGGGCATAGGCGGCAAAGATGTACCAACATGTCTGCCAACCAGCCACGACTTCTGTTCCCGTGGCACCTGCTGCTTGAGGCGTGAAGACGTAATTATTGATAACTGCCTGAGCCACAAGTGTTCCGATGAATGCTCCAAGGCCGTTTGTCATCATCATGAACAGGCCCTGAGCACTGCTGCGGATGCTGTCGTCTGTCTCCTGATTGATGAACAGCGAACCTGAGATATTGAAGAAATCAAAGGCGACACCATACACAATCATCGAAAGCAGGAAGAGCCAAACACCGTTGCCTGGGTTGCCTAAGCCGAAGAAAGCAAAACGCAGCACCCAACCAAGCAAGGCAATGAGCACAACCTTCTTGATGCCAAATCGCGAGAGGAAGAAGGGAATGAGCAGGATGCAAAGCGTCTCACTCATCTGGGAAAGCGAGATGAGGATATTGGCATGCTGCACGCCAAAGGTATCGGCATATTCTGGTATGCTGCCGAAGCTCGTAATGAAAGGATTAGCATAGCCGTTTGAGATTTGCAGGCAGAAACCTAACAGCATTGCAAACGCCATGAAGACAGCCATGCGAGGATTGAGGAAGAGCTTGAAGGCATTGAGTCCAAGCGCCTCAAACAGAGTCTTTTGTTGGCTTTCATCATTCTTGATAGGCATGCGAGGCATTGTCAACGAGTAGGCAGCCATGACGAGACTCAGGCAGCCACTTACCATCCACTGGCCAGGTGTTGCTTGCAAGCCGCATAGGTCAACAACCCACATCGTCACAATGAAGCCTACGGTTCCCCATACACGGATTGGTGGGAAGGCTTTCACGGTATCGAGACCTGCTTTCTCAAGTGCAGAATAAGCCACAGAGTAACTGAGTGCGATGGTAGGCATGAAGAAGGCTACGGAAAGTGAATAGAGCGTGAACAGAGTGCCGAACTGGACAGCATCGCCAGCCTGATAGCCATACCAAGAAGCGCCAATCATGAACAGGCCTGCCAGGAAATGGCAAAGGCTCAAGACTCTTTGGCCTTCCATCCAACGGTCGGCAAGAATGCCCATTAAGGCTGGCATGAAGATGCTCACGATGCCTTGCACGGAATAGAACCAGCCGATGTGACTGCCAAGCCCCACACCTGCAAGATAAGTGCCCATAGAGGTCAGGTAAGCGCCCCAGACGGCAAACTCAACGAAATTGAGTAAAGTAAGACGAAGTTTTAAGTTCAACATGATATTTACTATTTACTATTTATTTACTATTTAGTAATTTATCTATTTACTATTATCGGGACATCCCGCTTCCCTGTCTTCAAACCTTAGTGGAGTTAGAGAGGGGCCCTTATTCCACATAAAGCACCAGTCCCTTCAGGTATTCGCCTTCGGGGTGATAGATGTTGACGGGATGGTCGGCAGGCTGGTGCAGCTGATGCAGGATGCGAACCTTCCTCTTTGCCATTGCTGCGGCGGTGAAGACAGCCATGCGGAACTGGTCTTTGTTGACGGCTTGCGAGCAGCTGAAAGTGAAGAGTATGCCACCTGGCTGTATCATTTCGAAAGCCTTGCAGTTGAGTTTTGTGTAACCCCTCAGGGCATTGCGAAGAGCGTCTTTGTGCTTGGCGAATGCGGGCGGGTCGAGAATGATTAAATCGTACTTCTCCTGCATCTGTTCCAGGAACTTGAAAGCATCTTCTGCGAAGGCCTCATGGCGGTTGTCGCCTGGGAAGTTCAGTTCAATGTTGGCATCCACAAGCTCTACTGCTTTTGCGCTGCTATCCACAGAATGCACCAACTCTGCCCCGCCCCTCATGGCATAGACGCTGAAGCCACCTGTGTAGCAGAACATGTTGAGCACCTTGCGCCCCTTAGCATAGTGTTCCACAAGAGAACGATTGTCGCGCTGGTCCACAAAGAAGCCTGTCTTCTGCCCTTTCAGCCAGTCAATATGGAACTTCAGTCCATTCTCGCGAGCCACATCATCACATTTACTATTTGACGATTTACTATTTACGATTTCTTCCCCAATTGCTTCTTTATAGAGGAAGCCGTTTTCCTGCCCAAGCTGAGCCTTGAAGGGGAGTGTCGTCTCGCTCTTGTAGTAGATGGACTTCAAGTTTTCGCCCATGACTTCCTTAAGCGCTTGTGCCAACTCATGTCGACAGACGTGCATACCCACACTATGTGCCTGCATGACGGCTGTTGAGCCATACACGTCGATGACCAGTCCAGGCAGGTTGTCACCTTCTCCATGAACAAGGCGAAATATGTCGTTATCTTCTCTTTCAGCAACTCCAATAGCCCTGCGCACATCGAGTGCTGCGGCAAGACGTTTCTGCCAGAAAGCCTGATTGATGGGTTGGCGGTGGAATGTGAGCACACGCACTGCAATGCTGCCTATCTGCCAGTGCCCAATGGCAAGGAAACGCCCATCAGAAGACAGCACTTCCACAATGTCACCTTCTTCCAACTTGTCGCCTTCTGTATGATGAATCGCACCCGAGAATATCCAGGGGTGGAAGCGTCCGAGGCTTTCTTCCTTACCCTTTCTTAGTATGATTGTCTTCATTCTTTCATTTCTTCATTTTGCGTAAGCTCAAAACCTTCCTTTTGCAGCCGCATCATTTCGTTGTAGAGCTGTATGCATGCCCATGCATCTGTGGCTGCATATTGCATCTGGGCTTCTGTGAGGCTGTCTGCTTCCCAGTTCGAGAGTTGCTGACCTTTTGCTATCTTGCCGCCCAGGATGTTGGCATAGAGTTTTTGCAGACTCATGTCTTCTATACCCATCTTGGCTGCGATGTCTTGCAAGTCGATGAAGGTGCCTGGCTGGAACTGCCTGCGTGCCAGCAAACCGTGAAGGTCGTCGTGCCAGCTGAGTCCAATCTTCTTTATCTTCTTGTCGCTAAGCAACTTGACGAGACAGTCCGGCAGGTCTATCCTGTTGAGGCGAAAGAGGAAGCACACATCGCCGCTACACACTTGCAGGAGCGACACTTTGTACAGCAATCCTTTTTTGAACGAGGGCCTTGTCTCCGTGTCGAACCCAAGCAGAGGTTGCTTCAGGAGAAACTTCACTGCCTGTTCTGCATTCTTCTGACTGACAATGACTTCCACTCTTCCGCTGAAGAGAATCCGTGGCAAGTCAGCAATCTGCTCTTTTTCAATCTTGCTGAATATCTTCTTCATCGGCTTTGAAGTCCATTGAATAGCGAAGGCGGTGCAGTTGTCTGAGCGTATCCAGCAGCGTCTGCCCCCAATACAGCTCGAAGTTTTCCTTGAGTTGCCATAGCGCATCAGGCATGCATGGCTCGAGACGCCGCTGATAGACAGCCACAAAGTTGCGGAGCGCCTGATAGATGTCGGCCAAGCCTTCACTCAGCGAGCGCCATTGGCTTTCCTCGGTTTGCATGTCTTCGTCCCACACGAGCACTTCATATTCATCATGCTTGTGCAGCAGGCGAAAGAGGTTGTCGCGGACGAAGTTGTAATCATCTTCAGTCACCTGTCCGTCGGGCACAAAGGCACCTTCCGAATCGACTTCCGGCAGGAGTTGCTGCTTCATGTAGATGAGCGGCAGCAGTTTGAGCAGAGTGCCGACCAGAGCGCCTTCCGTCTGCTGCTCGTTCTTCTCGAGCAGGGCACAGTACTGGGCAGCTACTTGGACAAACTCAAGTGTATCGTGAGCGTAAATAGGATTGTCCACAAATGTTACTTTGTTAGTTCAAAGCCCACACGTGCGCCATTTGCACTCTTGGCGAGTTTGCTGACAGCCTGGATAGCAGCAGTGTTGCTGACCTTACACTCTTTCTTGAGCAGATTGACCATCTGAGCTGAGTCGAACATCAAGCCCATTCCTTTCTCGGTCTTGGTAACGTTACCTTTCAGGGTCTCAGAGGCTGTCTGGAGGGAGATTTCGCCGTTCTGCGCATTGAAGGCATAGGTGCCGCTGAAGGGTATGCCATTCACCTTGGCTGTGAACTTGTTGCCTTCCTGGAAAGAGAAAGAGGTGTTCGCGCGATTGATGCCAATGCTGCTGTAATTGCTTGCCAGCGACGACTTGATGTTGGAGACGGCAGCTGTGCCGCCGGCATTTGTGAGAGCTTTCTCCGTGGTGAAGGCAGCACTGGGGGCGTTGTAGTTCCAGCTACCTAAGATGCCCGACTGGTCGTAGCCATAGCCGCCACCGAGCAATACACTGCTCAATACGCTGCCTAACACACTGCCCCACACATTGCCTGTTGAGGCTGTGTTTGCAGTGCCATAACCGCCGTTACCATAGCCTCCTGCGCCAAAGCAGCTCGAAAGCAGGAGAGAGATGGCTGCAAGAATTGTCAAATGAGTCTTTTTCATAATCATGTGTTTTTGGGGTTAAACTTTATGCAAAGGTACGAAATATAATTCATAAAACATAATTTATAATTCATAATTTATCTTCGGCAGACAAAAAAAAAAGCCTGCGCGTTGCCAGACCCTTCTCTTTTCTTCGCGGGAAATCCCGTTTCCCGTTCCCCAGGTGTCAGAGTTTCTTGAACTGATGATTCGAGAGCCTTTCTATTCTGCCTGCCTTTTCGAGGGCTTGGAAGTTGTGTTTCGAGGCGCCGTTGCATTTCTGCATTTCTTCTTTCGACGTGCAGCCGTTTTGCTTATGACGAAAAGCGTAAAACTGCTGGCGACTGAAGATGTTTGACATGGCTGCGAAGGCGCCTTCAACCATCGAGGGACGACGTATACACTTGATATACTGCTCGATGACTCGGATTAAACGGATAAATCATACTTCAAACCTCATACTTCATACTTCTTCCCTCTCACCTCTCACTTCTTACCTCTCACTTCTCAGCCCCTCTCTTGCCGCCTCAATCATCGAGTCCTTGCCTTCTGCTGCAAGCCCCTCATCCAGAGACACATAAAGGTCCGGCTGTATGCCAAACTCAATCTGCTGCATACGGGCATCAAAGCTGGGGCTCGCACTGAAACGGACACTCCAGCCAATCGGCAACTCGCTGCTGAAAGGCAGTCCAGAGCCACCGCCAGTCTGGTCGCCCATCACCGTCACCAAAGGCATCTCCTTCATGTTCCTCACAAAAATGTTCGCCGCACTGAAACAACTGCGATTGACAAGCACCACCACTGGCTTCTGCCACCTTATATACTTGCTCGGCTCAACATATTCAGCCACCGGAGAAGAAAAGTCATCGTGCCCCTTGCCCGTCTTATGGCACATGTAGCCGACCAGGACCTTCTCATTTGTAAAACGCCTTGCTAACTTCTCGGCATTGGTCAGTTCACCCCCGCCATTGCCTCGGATGTCAAGAATCATGCCGTTGCAAACACTCAGATAAGTGAGCATGTCGCTCAGGTTGCCATCGCCGATGCCGTCCGCGAAACTCTCATACACCACGTAGGCAATGTTGTCAGGCAAGACAGTGTACTTCAGTCCGCTGCCAATATGGTAATCCGTTCCCAAGTATTTATCCCTAAGCTCCCTGTCAAGGTTCTCAGGATAGTCCTCCTTCCACGACCAGTTCCTGCCCAGGTCAAGGCTCGTGGAGATGTTCACGTGGCCGTCCTTCAGCTCACTCACCATCTCACACAGCACCTCAAACAGCTGCACGCGACTCATCTTCTCGTTCAACTTCCCACTATACTTCGCATGCATCTCCTGCCACTTGAAGCCCAGCTCCTTCTCCTTGTAAGTCAGGAAGCAATAGCGCTGGTCGATAAGCTGCCAAAGCGCATCCAGGTTGCCCTGCGGCGTATCATCATACGCAAAGTCACTCTTCTGGCAAGAAAAGAGCAAAGCGCAAGAGGCAAGTAGCGAAAGGAGAAGACGTTTCATTTTCTTTTCATCATTTGGAAGTGACGTACGACGCCAAACATGAAGCTGTGGCTGTAGTCGTGATACTTGAGGCTGTGGGCATTCATTTGCCTGATGTCGCAGAGGTAGCCAGCCCTCAGGGTGATACGCTTGAGGCAGAAGTCAACAGCCAGCAACTGCCTGAAGCTTAGTGCATTGCCTGGATGAGCACACAGAATGTCGTGCCCTACTCCCCTTTGCGAAATCTCGTAGTAACTCTCGCCAAACTCCGGGCAGAACATCATGCCCAGCATCGGCAGGTCGGCCTGGTAGCTGGCTTTCATTGGCAGTTTCCAGAGGCGGAAAGCATAAGCCGCACCAGCCGAAAGCGAGAGGCCAACACTGAAATGTCCCTGCGCTGGATTGTTGCCATTCCTGCTGTTATAGAGGAAACCAAGGTCAGTGCCAATCAGCGCTCCGCCCTTCAGGTCGAGGTTCTTCAGAGGAGAATAGTGATAATGCCAACCAGCATCGTAGGCCAGGCGAGCACCTGTGTAACTGGCTGTCTCGGCCGGATTGTCGGCAGAAGTAAAGACCCCGTGGAAAGTGCTCTGGAAGGAGATATGTCGCTTTGCAAGATGCGTCATCCGCTCACTCTGCGTCAGGAAACTCACCTGCAAGCCCTGGTATTCCATCGGCGAGAGGTAAGTGTCCAGCTGGTTCGTCTTGCCTATGCCAACGAGGAATGTCCTGGCAGTAGGTTGTCTTTGAGCGACAGGCTCATAATCCTCAGCGTACAAGGAGACAGAAGACGAAAGACAGAAGAAAATTAAAATCAATAGTCTCAGCCAATTGTATCGTCCTCTATCTTCTTGGCTTAAAGCCACATATCTTCTTTCCAACTCCTTCATAGCTTAGAAATCAAAGCTCAGCTGACCATTGGAATCATCCTGAGTCTTTTCAGGTTCTTCACTTTCTGGCACTTCAGGCTCATCATTTTCTCCACTTTCGGCAGAGAGGTCGGGAGCGGGAAGGGGGACATCCCGATAAGTAGAAGGAAACCTTGTTGGCTCAAGCTCTTCAACCTTAGCGATGTGCAGCGTAGTGATACGCTTGCCTATGGCCTTGTAGCCCTTCACGGCAATGAATGCCTCCACGTCCAGCTCAATTGGGTCGCGGAACTCATCAACTCCGCCCATCGTCACAAGCACACGTGGATAGACGGTGTCCGTCACAAGCACTATGTTCTCGGCTGGCATCTCGTTCATGAAGCTCTGTATGCGAACCGTCGCCTCCAGCTGGAAGCGCTTGATGTAGAGGAAGTTACTCTGCGCATCATTGAAGTAGATGCACGTCCAGACTTTATTCGCATCATACTTCTCGATGCGGAAGATGTCTTCTTCGTAGTGGTTGTTCAGGTCGATGTTTGTCAGGTAGTAGCGTCCGTCCTTGAGCATGACAAGTATCTGGTCGTTGCCGTCGAACTCACCGAGGAACTTGCCTTGTCCGTCATAGTTGAGGCGCTTGATGTCTGTATCAAACCAAACCTTGCGGCCACCCAAAGTGCTGGTACCCTGACTCTTGAGCGTCACCTTGCTCACTTCTATCTTGGTCAGCATATTGCCCTTGGTGCCTCTGCCCTTGATGGCAATCTCGCTGAAATCCTTGTCGAAGAACACCTTCTTGAGCTTCGGATTGGGCTTCAAGGCAACCTTCACCACTTCTGCTTCGCCATTGGGATTCGCCGTGAAATACAGCACTTTAGAACCAGCATTGCCTTGTGTCAGGTCATACTCCTTGTCGCGTATCACGGCTGTCACATTGAAGCGCTTGATATAGCTCACACCAGTCTTGCCGTCACGGTAAACAGCATTGTAGATGGTGCGCTCGTCATTCTTGCGGAAGACGGCTATGTGAATGACTTCAGCCTTCTTCTTCTCCTTCTTGCTGCGTTCCGTCTCGCCGATGAAGAGCTTGTCTGCTATGCGAACAATCTTGAAGGTGCCGTCGCGATAGAAGACTATGACATCGTCAATGTCAGAGCAGTTGCTGACGAACTCGTCCTTCTTCAACGAGGTGCCGATGAAGCCATCTTCTCTGTTGATGTAGAGCTTCTCGTTGGCCTCCACCACCTTAGCCGCTGCAATGGTGTCGAAGTTGCGAACCTCAGTGAGGCGCGGATGGTCATTGCCGTACTTATCCTTGATGAAGCGGAACCATTCGCAAGTCACCTCCACCATGTTCTTCAACTCCTTGTCTATCTGCTTTATTTCGCTCTTGATGGCGGCGATGTTCTGCTCAGCCTTATCCTTGTTGAACTTCAGGATGCGCGCCATCTTGATGTCCATCAGGCGGAGGATGTCGTCCTTAGTCACCTCGCGCACCATCTTGGGATAGTAAGGCGTCAGGCGCTCGTCAATCCATTCGCAGGCGGCATCCATCGTCTTGGCCTGCTCGAACTCTTTGTCCTTGTAGATGCGTTCCTCGATGAATATCTGTTCGAGTGTGGCAAAGTGCAGACTCTCCATCAACTCACCTCTGCGGATGAGCCTTTCCTGTCGCAATAATGCCAAGGTGTTGTCCACACTGGAGCGCAGCACATCGCTCACCGACAGGAACTGCGGCTTCCTGTCCTGAATGACACAGCAGTTCGGCGAAATGCTTATCTCGCAATCCGTGCAGGCATACAGCGCATCAATCGTCTTGTCGCTCGAGGCACCAGGAGTCAAATGGATGAGTATCTCAGCACTTGCAGCCGTCAAGTCCTCAACATTCCTAATCTTAATCTTGCCACGCTCGTTGGCCTTCAGAATGCTGTCTATGAAAGTGCTCGGCTTGCTTGCCGTGCCAGTTGTCTTGCCATAAGGTATCTCAGTAATAGCCAGCGTCTTATTGTCGCGCTTCTCTATCTTTGCACGAACACGCACAGAACCACCTCTCTGCCCGTCGTTGTACTTCGAGACATCTATGCTGCCTCCCGTCGGAAAGTCTGGGTAGAGATGGAACTCCTCGCCATGTAGGTAGCTGATGGCAGCATCGCAAATCTCGACCAGGTTGTGCGGAAGTATCTTGCAGTTCAAGCCAACGGCAATACCTTCAGCACCCTGAGCAAGCAGCAACGGGAACTTAACAGGCAGCGCAACCGGCTCCTTGTTCCTGCCATCATAGCTCCACTTCCATTCAGTCGTCTTTGGATTGAACACCACATCCAGCGCAAACTTAGACAGGCGTGCCTCAATATAACGACCAGCAGCGGCATCATCACCAGTAATGATGTTGCCCCAGTTGCCCTGGCAGTCAACAAGCAAGTCCTTCTGACCAAGCTGCACAAGCGCGTCCTTGATACTGGCATCACCATGAGGGTGGAACTGCATCGTGTGACCAACAATGTTAGCCACCTTATTGTACTTGCCGTCGTCCATCCTCTTCATAGAGTGCATGATGCGGCGCTGCACAGGCTTGAAGCCATCGGCAATGTGCGGCACGGCACGCTCCAGGATTACATACGAAGCATAATCCAGAAACCAATTCTGGTACATCTTGTTCAAGTGATGCGTGATGCCATCACCAGTCCATTGCCCAAGTTCAGGAGCCTGCGGTCCGCAGTCCGTCGTCTCTTGTCCGCTGTCAGCAGTCAGTTGGCCTTCGTCCGTCGTCTCTTGTACATTGTCGTTTGTCTCTTGTCCTTCGTCAATCATCAGTTTTAAGCTTTGAGGTCATTTATCCCACAAAGGTAGGATTTTTCTGAAAGATACGCAAGCGAAAAGCAACAAACTTTTGAGAGAGAAGGCAAAAACACCCATTTTGCATCATCTGTAGAACCTCGGACGAGGCTTAAAAGCATCCTCATAGTGTTCTATCCTGCTTCCGTACTCATTGTAAATGATGCCAATCACGTCAAAACGGCAGCGAAAGTCAATATGATGAGCCTTCAGATAAGAGTCCGCAGCCAGCACGACACGATGCTGCTTGCTGGCATTCACAGCGGAAATAGGCGTAGTGGCGGAACCTACCTTGCGCGTCTTAACCTCCACAAAGACAACCACATCATCCTTCGTCGCAACAATATCCAGCTCCTTGCGACCCCTGTTCGTCCAGTTGCGCTCCAAGATGCAATAGCCCTGCTCTTGCAGATACTCCGCAGCCAAGTCCTCGCCCCTATGTCCCAAATCATTGTGAGCAGCCATATACTTCTACATTGACGATGCAAATTTACAGATTTTCCTCCACAACGCAAAACGTAGCAGGCAAAAAGACACACAACGACAACGTTTCAAACATTCCACGTGATAAATTCATTTTACCCACGTAATATTTCAAATATTCCACGTAATAATTTCATTTTACCCACGTGAAGTTTTCAAACACACCATGGCACAAAAAAACGGCAGGCCTGCCACGATAGCAAACCTGCCGCATTGCTTATGCTCTTCCACTATTTCCTTACAGGGCGAATTTGCATACCTCTACGACGAGACGTACCACTCATAGAGTCATTATAGAACCAACCATAATCAGAACAATATTCTTGGATATTACGCGACCAATAATAAGCAGAGACGGTATCATATTGAGACCATTCATCGTAATATCCAGAAACAGGCAGGAAGATGCTGTTGCTGTTAATTTGACTGGTAAATACAAACCCCACAGGTAAACCATTATCGCCTACAATATCCTCTCTGTCTGAATAGTCAAGCAACTCTTGGAATTGTGCCATACTCGGTGTCTGCCATTCGCTGCCCCAGTTCACTGTAGCAGCATCATCCTCAGGAAGCAGTTCTGTCACGCCATCGCCAATGAAGTTGCAATCATCATCATACCAGATGCCACCTGTCTGATTATCAGGAGAGGTGTACTTGGTGATATATGTCCATGAAGATTCTCCTGGTGTCATCCACTTGTAAGTAGCCCAATCATAGTTATCCTTCGGCTCCGTCTCGCCCCAGGCATAGTAGAAGCCAACCTCCTCGGGAAGGTCCGCCCCAAGGTTCGTCGTAGCCCAAAGCGTACCGCTCGGGAAGCCCATGTCAACATATTCATGAGTACCTGGAACAATCTCGGCATTCACCTTGACTTCGCAAACAGCCTGGACATCGCTGCCATCAGCAGCACGACAGATGATATTGGTCAAGCCTCTCTGCTTTGCTGTAACCAGACCATTCTCGTCAACAGTAGCAGCATAATTATTGGTGCTCTCCCACGTCACGCCTTTGTCGTCGGCATCCTCGGGAAGCACAGTCGCCGTCAGCTGAAGCGTCTCGCCCTTCTCAATCTCAACAGAAGTCTGCGACAACTGAATCTCGCTCACCAACTTGACAAACGCAACCTGGTCAACATACTCAATGCGATACACAGTGACTCTGCCGCCACTATACACCTTCATAGCCTCCTGAGCAGAAGCCAACTGCGACCCCGCCGCCATCAGCAGCAAGGCACAAACAAAACTCTTTGCTTTCATAATACCTTATATATATAGTTGTTAATTCTGCCACAAAGTTACAACAATTCCTCCTTTCTGCCAAACAAACAAGAACCTTTTTTGTTATCCTTTGCCCATTAGACCCATAAAACTCATTAGCCCCATAAAAACAAAGCCCCTCGAGATTCCTCTCGAAGGGCTTCGGCAAAATAAAACGGCGGCTACCTACTCTCCCACGGGTGTGCAGTACCATCGGCGCGGGCGGGCTTAACTTCTCTGTTCGGAATGGGAAGAGGTGGAACCCCGCCACTATAACCACCTGAAATAATCGACCCCCCATCCCCCTTTA
>JAGCNZ010000104.1 GCA_017645655.1 Bacteroidaceae bacterium
AAAGTTTCCGTTGGTATGGCCCCAACGACCCTGTAAGCCTGCAGGACATCAGGCAGGCTGGTGCCACAGGTATCGTCACCGCGTTGCATCACATTCCTAATGGCGAGGTGTGGACAAAAGAAGAGATCCTCAAGCGCAAACAAGTCATAGAAGATGCCGGACTGCGTTGGGCAGCCGTGGAGAGCGTGCCTGTTCACGAACATATCAAGACCCAAACGGGCGACTTCCAACGTTACATCGACAACTACAAGCAGAGCCTTCTGAACCTGGGCGAGTGCGGCGTGGACGTCGTAACCTATAACTTCATGCCGGTTCTCGACTGGACACGGACCAACTTGGCATACGAAATGCCCGACGGCAGCCGTGCTCTTCGGTTCGAAAGGGTAGCCTTCGTGGCTTTCGACTTGTTCATCCTCAAGAGACCTGGCGCGGAGAAAGACTACTCCGAAGCAGAGAAAGCGAAGGCAAAGGCACGTTACGAGCAGATGGACGACGCGGAGAAGCAGCTCATCACACGCAACATGATTGCCGGCCTGCCCGGTTCTGAGGAGAGCTTCACGTTGGAGCAATTCCAAAAGGAACTTGACCGCTACAAGGACATCACGCCGGAGAAGCTTCGCGCGAACCTCATCTATTTCCTCAAAGAGGTGTGCCCCGCAGCCGAGAGAGCCGGGGTAAGACTGGTGATTCACCCCGACGACCCGCCCATGTCGATACTTGGACTGCCCCGCATCCTCAGTACAGCCGAGGACTTCCAGGCGCTCATCGATGCCGTGCCAAGCCCTGCTAACGGCCTTTGCCTCTGCACGGGTTCGTTTGGCGTGAGCGCAAAGAACGACCTGCCAGCCATGATGCGCCGCTTCTGGGACCGCATCGACTTCGTTCATCTCCGTAGCACTCAGCGCGATGCAGAAGGCAACTTCCACGAGGCGAACCACCTCGAGGGCGACGTCCCGATGTATGAAGTGATGAAAGCCTTCCTGGAGATTCAACAGAAGCGACACAAGAGCATCGTCATGCGACCTGACCACGGGCACCAGATGTGCGACGACCTGAAGAAGAAGACAAACCCCGGATACAGTTGCATCGGCCGTCTCAGAGGCCTGGCTGAACTGCGAGGCCTGGAGATGGGAATCGCGAAAAGCATTAACCTATAACGCCCAATAAACCCATTTAACCCATTAGCTCCATCGTTATGAAAGCTTTCATGGACAAAGATTTCCTGTTGCAGTCGCCGACGGCACAGGCTCTTTATCATAACCACGCTGCCCATCTGCCCATTATCGACTACCATTGTCACCTCAATCCAAAGGAGGTTGCGGAGGATCATCGCTTTTCGAACATCACGGAACTCTGGCTTGGAGGAGACCACTACAAGTGGCGTGCGATGCGGAGCAACGGGGTTGAGGAGCGGTTTATTACTGGCGATGCGAGCGATTGGGAGAAGTTCCAGAAGTGGGCTGAAACGATGCCTTACTGCATGCGGAACCCCTTGTATCATTGGACGCACTTAGAACTCCGAACGGCCTTCGGCATAAACAAGCTCCTGAATGCTGCCACGGCACGCGAGATCTATGATGAATGCAACGAGAAACTGCAGTCTCCTGAGTTCTCGGCACGTGGTTTGATGCGTAGGTACAACGTGGAGGTCGTCTGCACAACCGACGATCCTGCGGATACTTTGGAGCATCACATCACCACTCGTCGCAGCGGTTTTGAGGTAAAAGTTCTGCCCACCTGGCGCCCCGACAAAGCAATGGCCATCGACAATCCCGTTTCGTATCGGGCTTACATCCAAGCTTTGGGAGCCATCGCGAAGCAGGAAATCCGAACTTATACCGACCTGCTCGATGTCCTTCAACAGCGTCACGACTTCTTCGCTTCAGTAGGTTGTCGCCTTTCCGACCACGGTGTCAACGAATTTTATGCAGACGACTTTACCGAAGCGGAACTGAACGGCATCTTCCGCAAAGTGATGGACGGCAAGCAAACGAGTGTCGAGGAGGTCAGCAAGTTCCGTTCCGCCCTCATGCTCGAAGGGGGACGGATGGATGCGAAGGCAGGTTGGACGCAGCAGTTCCACTATGGTCCGATGCGAAACAACAACTCGAAGATGTTCCGAAAACTCGGTCCTGATGCGGGTTACGACAGCATCGGCACCTGGAACACCAGCGAAAGCCTCTCCCGTTTCCTCGACAAGCTGGACAGCGAAGGCAACCTCGCAAAGACCATCCTCTACCCCATCAACCCCTCGGACAACGAGATGATTGCCACGATGATAGGCAACTTCCAGGAAGGTCCCACGCCAGGCAAGATACAGTTCGGCAGCGGATGGTGGTTCAACGACCAGCTCGACGGCATGGAACGCCAGATGAACTGCCTCTCGGTGCTCGGCCTGCTGAGCCGTTTTGTAGGCATGCTGACCGACAGCCGCTCGTTCCTCTCCTACCCTCGCCACGAGTACTTCCGCCGCATCCTGTGCGACCTCATCGGCCAGGACGTGGAGGACGGCAAGCTCCCCGCAGAAGAAATGTCCTTCATCGCACAAATTGTGGAGGATATCTCCTACTTCAACGCCAAAAGATACTTCGGCTTTTGAGGCTTTTTCTTATGACGAGTCAGCAGACTTCGCAGGGGAAATAGTTTGAATCATCATGAACATTCAATTGAATCATCATGAACGTTCAACGAACCTCGCCTGTGAAGTTTTATTGTATGATAGGCGACGACAATCAAAAACGGCAGCCAAGTTAACCTTTTTCCTTGCCTCTCTGAACATTTTATGCCTTAAATCTTGGCAGATTTGAAAAGAAAGCGTACTTTTGCAGATGCAATGTATTGAACGCAACAAAACATTAACTGATAAAAACATCACAATGAAAAGAAATTTCTTAATGACCCTGCTGGCAGCAATTTGCCTGGCAGCATGCGCAGAGACAAAGTATGAAATCAAGGTTGTAGGCGACCTCGGCGACCCGAAACCCACGTTCCTCCACAACATGTTCGGTCGCGAATCCATTGCCGAAGGACAGGTTGCAGACGGATTTGTCACATTCAATGTGGACACGGTTGAGCCCACAATTGCTGTTATCGGACGCAGCGCCGACCGTCGTCAGCCAGTTTGTACCGTCATCATCGACGGTGAACCAATCGAGGTAACCATCACAGACGGCAAGGGCGAAGTGACGAAAGGCTCGGAGAGCAACATGCGTCTGGTAGAAGCAATGGAGCGTGTGAATATGGCAAGCAGCCCGATGGAGCAACTGATGAAGGACTACAGCGAGGCTCGAGAGAAGTATGGCGAAGACATTCCCAAGGAGATGATGGATGGTTTCGACAAGAGATACGACGAGATTTCTGCTGAAATCACCGCTACTCAAAAGCAGATTATCCAGGAGAACAAGAACAACTTGGTTCCCGTTTACTTCCTTCGTACCGGTGGTGACTCGTTTGGAGTGGAGTTTATCGAAAGCTTCCTCAAAGATTACAAGTACAAGGACATCAAGGCACTCGAGCCTGTTGTGGCTTCAATCAGTGGCGAGAAGAACAAGCAACCAGGTGCTCCCGTCGTGGATTTCGTGGGTAAAGACCTCAACGACAAAGAGTGCCACCTCACAGATTACGTGGGAAAAGGCAAATATGTCCTCGTCGACTTCTGGGCTTCTTGGTGTGGTCCTTGCAAAGCAGAAATGCCTAATGTGAAGGCGAACTACGAGAAGTATAAGGACAAAGGCTTTGAAATTGTCGGCATCTCCTTTGATAACGACAAGGCAGCATGGGAGAAGAGTGTCAAAGACCTTGGCATCACTTGGCCTCAAATCAGCGACCTGAAGGGCTGGCAATGTGCCGCAAGCGACCTCTACAACATTAAAGCCATCCCTGCAACCCTGCTTTTCGGCCCCGACGGAAAGGTCATCAAGGCCAACCTCCGAGGCGAAGAACTCGGCAAGACGCTGGCAGAGTACCTTGATAAATAAGGATTAGGGATTAGAGATTAGGGATTAGATGGCTCCCCTCTCTGACAAACAACTTTTCGGCATAGTCGCTGCTGCCCTCTCCGGCGGCAGCGACTATGCCGACATATTTGTTGAAGACACGCGCATCAGCAGCATGGTGCTGCAAGATAGTGCAGTCAGTCAAGCTCAGCAAGTCTGCCTTTATGGAGCCGGCATCCGTGCTGTGAAAGACACAGAGACAGGCTATGCATACACGATGGACTTGAGTGAGAAGGCCATGCTGCAGGCTGCGAGGTTCGCCGGCAAAGCCCCCTCCCAAGGAGAAGCAGCAAATCTGCCGAAGTTCACACGTCCTATGGAGAGAACTGGGGAGGCTGTGACATCCCTTCCTCCTGCCCAAGTCCGCCAACTTCTTCTGCAAGTCGAGGAGAAAGCACACTCCTTGGATGCTTCCGTCATTAAGGTAAAAGCCTATGTCTCCCAGCGAATGCAGGAAGTTCAGTTTGCCGGCAGCGACGGCACAGCATTTCATGATTTCCGCCCTCGCACGTCTCTCTCCGTGAGTATCGTTATGGAAAGAGGTGGGCAAACACAGATGGGCTATGCGACACGCATGATGCAAATGGGTGCGGAATTCTTTACGGACGCACTCATAGAAGAGGTTGTCAGCGAGGCAATCATGCGAACGGACTTCCTCTTCGCAGCCTCGCAGATAGAGGGAGGCGAGATGCCCGTCGTGATGGCTGCTGGTAGTAGTGGCATCCTGCTGCATGAGGCAATAGGCCACGCCTTCGAGGCTGACTTCATTCGCACGGGTGACAGCATCTTCACGGGGCAGTTGGGCAAGCAGATATGCAACCAAAGCATCAGCATTGTCGATGATGGAACGCTCCCCAACGACGCCGGAATGCTTCGCTTCGACGATGAAGGCATCCCGGGACAAAGGACTGTCCTCGTCGAGAACGGCAGGTTGAACAGCTTTCTCTACGACCGAATCAGCGCGAAGCACTTTGGTGTTGAGCCGACGGGCAACGGCAGGCGGGAGAGTTTCCGCTGCATGCCCATCCCGCGAATGCGGTCAACCTACATGCTGCCGGGTAAAGCGAAGGAGGAAGACATCATTCGAAGCGTCAAGCGCGGCATATATGCGCAGTCGTTCACAAACGGTCAGGTACAGATTGGAGCAGGCGACTTCACCTTCTTCATGAAGACAGGCTACCTCATCGAGGACGGCAAACTGACCCGACCTCTGCGCGACCTTAACATCATCGGCAACGGTCCGGAGGCGCTTCGGCGCATCAGCATGGTCGGCGACAATCTCCGCATCGACCACAGCGCCAGCATGTGCGGCAAGGAAGGACAGAAAGCAGCAGTCAGCCAGGGCTTGCCAACGGTATTGATTGACAAGTTAATCGTTGGATAGAAGAAGTGAAGAATGAAGAGTGAAGAGTGAAGAATTTGCTACCGCCCTAAATGGTTAACGTTCAATGGACAATGGTCAATCAATAATTTATCTCGCCGAGCAGGACATCCTGAAGCTTCCTGCGAAGCTCGACTACAAGCTTGTATTGTTGAAGAACCACGAGGACAGCATCATTTTGCGCGATCACAAAGTGGAGAAGATGCTGCGAGCGACGTCGCTTTCACTCGCCATCAACCTCTATCTCGACGGTCGCGACGGCTTTTTCTACACGAATGACTTGCGACCGGAAAGCGTCAGCGCGTTCATCAAGGAAGCCTTCGAGACCACTCGACTGCTGGAGCCTGACGAGACACGAACGCTTGCAGACCCCGACAGATACTACAAAGGTGGCGGTCCGGACCTGCAGAACTTCGATGCATCGCTCGCCGAAATAGACCCGCAGGAGAAGATAAAGTTGCTGCAGGAAACAGCGAAGGAGGTGGAGGGGACAGACAATCGCATCATCAGCATGCAGACACGCTACACCGATCGCCAGCATCAGGCGCATTACCTCATCAGCAACGGCTTCGACGGCTACGAGGAAAACAGTTATTGCACCCTGACGAGCATCATCTCCGTGGAAGGCGAAGGCGGTCAGCATCCCATGGATGGTTGGGGCGAATCGCGTCTCTTCTTCCATCAGATGCCACGCCGAGGCATTGCTCCAACCGCATTAAAACGCACACTTCAAAAGATAGGGCAAAGGCCTGCTCCCAGCGGTCGATACCGCATGATACTGGAGTCGCCATGTGCCGGAAACTTCCTGCAGCCCATTCTCTATGCAATGAATGGGCAGGCTTTGCAGCAGAGGACATCGTTCCTCGCAGGCAAACTGGGCGAACAAGTCGTGTCGCCTATTGTAAATATCGCAGACGACCCACTAATCCCAGGCACCCGAGGCGCCTCGCTCTTCGACTATGACGGGGTGGCAACCCAGCGGAGGGAACTCTTCTCGGAAGGTCGTCTCATGACTTATTTCATTGATACTCCGATGAGCAAAAAGCTCGGGATGGCTCCCACGACACAGGGCACTCACCATCTCATCATGGAACAAGGGACGATGAGCAAAGAGGAGTTGACAGCCGACTCGAGCCGAGCCATCCTTGTAACCGACTTTAACGGAGGCAATTGCGACCCTGTGACGGGCAACTTCTCGTACGGCATCGAGGGTTTTCTCATCGAAAAAGGCATCATCACACAACCTGTGAGCGGCATGAACATTACGGGAAACATGCTTGACGTCTGGCAGAGATTGAGCCACACCTGCAATGATGCCGACCCGTGGGAAACGGATATCATCCCTACCCTTGCTTTCGAAGATGTTGCTTTCGGCGGTTGTTAGGCCGAAAGCCACGGTTCAGCGCATATCTTCGTCAACAAACCTGAGCGGAAGCAATGGGCTGATGCCGTCTGAGACCAAGATGCCTTCAGTTCCGTAGAGCATGATGCGAATGGGCACGCCATATCTGTCCTCCACACCTGAAATGACTTGTCGACAAGCGCCACAAGGCGAGATGGGACGAGCCAGGAACTGTCTGCCCTTGCGAGCCGCGATGGCGAGGGCCACGACAGGCTGGTCGGGATGCTGGGCTCCTGCAGCAAAGAGCGCTGTTCGCTCGGCACAAAGGCCAGATGGGTATGCTGCATTCTCCTGGTTAGCACCGGTCACGATGGTTCCGTCCTGCAGACGAGCCGCCGCACCCACAAGGAACTTGCTATACGGAGCATAGCTTCCCTCCGTTGCTTTCTTGGCGGCCTCGACGAGTTGCTGGTCTTCTTCGCTCAATTCTGCCAGTTCACAGATGTGGACAATCGCTTCAATCTTGTGCTCTTTCATAAAAGAAATGTATTTAACGCCACAAAGTTAGGCATTTTTTTCGTAATGTGGCAACTTTTGACTAATTTTGCGCCGCTTTATTATGAAAAAACATATTCTTACTCTCCTACTTCTACTGATTTGTCTCACCACTTTGGGGCAAAGAACCAATCAGGCATACTGGACTTACATCGACAGATACAAGGACTGGGCCATCGAGCAAATGCACCAGTATCATATCCCTGCGAGCATCACTTTGGCACAAGGTCTGCTCGAGAGCAATGCGGGAAGAAGCCGGTTGGCAACCCAAGCGAACAATCACTTCGGCATCAAAGTGGGCGGCTCATGGACGGGTCCCTACATCGTGCAAAGCGACGACAGGCCCGACGACCGCTTCCGCAAGTACAAGAGTGCCAGGGAAAGTTTCATCGACCACTCTAAGTTCCTGCAGCAAAGACGCTATCAAGGCCTCTTCCAACTCAGCCCGACCGACTACAAGGGATGGGCAAAGGGACTGAAGGCGGCTGGCTATGCCACCAATCCTGCCTACGCAGAAGCCCTGATTCGAGTCATCGAGATGTACAACTTGCACCAGTTCGACACCGGAAAGTTCCGCTCTGCTAAGCCTGCCACAAGTGCTGCGCCGACGGCTGCGGTTGATGAATTCTGGCAGCGACATGTCATCTACAAGAACAACAAGAACTTCTTCATCATCGTGGAGATAGGCGACGACATGGCCACCATCAGCAAGAAGACGGGACTGAGCCTGCACAAGTTGTACAAGTACAACGACCTGCCTCGCGACTTTGCGCCGACACAGGGGGACATCCTCTACCTGAAGAAGAAACGCAACTCTGCCAGCAAGGACTTCAAGAAAAGCCCAATCCACATAGTCGAGGTCAATCAGAGCCTTCACGACATTGCCCAACTCTATGGCATTCGCCTGGAATCTCTATGCAAACTGAACGGTTGGGACGAGCCCCATGCAGTCGAGGTTGGAGAGATTCTCAGGATAAGATAATGAACTATCCACGTGATAATTTCATTTTACCCACGTGATAATTTCATTTTACCCACGTGATATTTGAAATATTACACGTAATATTTTCATTTTACCCACGTGACGTTTGAAATAACAACCAGACACATCAATACATCTATCACAAACCATAAATGATTACACTGTCCAATATCGCCGTTCAATTCGGCAAACGCGTCCTCTACAAGGACGTCAACATGAAATTCACAAGCGGCAACATCTACGGAATCATCGGGGCAAACGGTGCCGGCAAATCAACACTTCTGAAAGCCATAAGCGGTGAGCTCGAGCCAAGCAAAGGCACTGTCGAGCTCGGACCGGGTGAAAGACTCTCCGTCCTCTCGCAGGACCACTTCCAGTACGACCAGGAAACTGTGCTCAACACCGTGCTGATGGGACACACCACAATGTGGGACATCATGAAGGAACGCGAGGCTCTCTACTCGAAAGAGGAGTTCTCGGACGAAGACGGCATTCGCGTGGCCGAACTTGAAGAAAAGTTTGCCGAGATGGGAGGCTACGAGGCAGAAAGCGATGCCGCTGCCCTGCTCTCCGGACTTGGCATCAAGGAAGCGAAACATTACCAGCTCATGGGCGAGCTCTCGGGCAAGGAAAAAGTACGTGTCATGCTGGCAAAAGCACTCTTCGGAAACCCCGACAACCTCCTCCTCGACGAGCCCACCAACGACCTCGACCTGGATACCGTGCAATGGCTGGAGCAGTACCTCAGCGAGTTCGAGCATACCGTGCTCGTAGTCAGCCACGACCGCCACTTCCTGGACTGTGTCTGCACACACACTGTCGACATAGACTTCGGCAAAGTCACCATGTTTGCCGGCAACTACAGCTTCTGGTATCAAAGCTCCCAGCTTGCCCTCCGTCAGGCTCAAAACCAGAAGGCAAAGGCCGAGGAAAAGAAGAAAGAACTCGAGGAGTTTATACGTCGTTTCTCTGCCAACGTGGCAAAGAGCAAGCAGACCACAAGCCGCAAGAAGATGCTCGAGAAGCTAAACATCGAGGAAATCAAGCCCTCTACACGCAAATACCCTGGCATCATCTTCCAGATGGACCGCGAACCCGGCAATCAAATCCTTGAGGTAGAAGGACTTAAGGCAGTCAGCGAGGACGGAACACTGCTCTTCGACAACGTCAGCTTTACGGTCGAAAAGGGCGACAAGGTGGTCTTCCTGAGTCGCGACCCAAGGGCCATGACAGCGCTCTTCGAGATAATCAACGGCAACAGGCAGCCCCAAGCAGGCACCTTCAACTGGGGCATCACCATCACAACCGCTTACCTCCCGCTCGACAACACTGAATTCTTCCAGAGCAACCTCAACCTCGTGGACTGGCTCAGCCAGTTTGGAGAGGGCAATGAGGTGTATTTCAAGGCATTCCTGGGCAGGATGCTCTTCTCGGGCGAAGAGGTGCTGAAGAAAGTCAACGTGCTTTCAGGAGGCGAGAAGATGCGTTGCATGATCGCCCGAATGCAGCTAAAGAACGCGAATTGCCTCATTCTGGACACACCCACGAACCACCTCGACCTCGAGAGCATCCAGGCTTTCAACAACAACCTCAAGCTCTTCAAGGGCAACATCCTGTTCGCCAGCCACGACCACGAGTTCATTCAGACGGTTGCAACCCGCATCATCGAACTCACTCCAACAGGCATCATCGACAAACTCATGGACTATGACGACTACATCAGCAGTGATGCCATCCACGAACAAAAAGAGAGAATGTACGGCACAGCCAACTGACAAAACATCGATTGGCACGTTTCTTGTAGCTATTTAAGCAGCAAAACAAAACCTTATCATGATGAAAGAGGAAAAGAAAGACGAAGAATTGAAAGAAACACAGCAAGAAGCAGTTGAAGAAACAACTTCTGAAACCGAACAGAACGTTCAGAAAGAAGAAAAGGAACTCACAGTTGAGGAACAACTTGAAGCAGCCAATGCCGAGATTGCCAGCCTCAAAGACCAACTCCTGCGCAAGATAGCAGAGTTCGACAACTACCGCAAGCGCACCATCAAAGAGAAGACCGACCTCATACTCAACGGTGGCGAGAAAACCATCATCACCATACTGCCCGTCATCGACGATATGGAACGCGCTCTCCGAAACATGAGGAACGCCGACGACGTTAATGCCGTGCTTGAAGGTGTCGAGCTTATCTATAAGAAATTCATGGATATACTTGCTAAGCAAGGTGTCAGTGTGATTGAGACGAAAGAGGCTGACTTTGACGTCGACGTGCATGAAGCCGTGGCACAACTGCCGGCTCCAACACCAGAACTAAAAGGTAAGGTGATGGATTGCACGTTAACCGGTTACAAACTCAACGAGAAGGTCATCCGCCATGCTCAAGTTGTGGTAGGAGTTTGAATCAATTCATAATTATCAATTCATAATTCATAATTGTTCACTTCACTTGTTTGCAGGGCGTAGCCTAATTATGAATTATGAATTATGAATTAAAAAACGATGGATAAGAGAGATTATTACGAAGTCCTTGGCGTCAGCAAGAATGCCACAGATGCCGAGATAAAGGCCGCCTACAAGAAGATGGCCATCAAGTACCACCCTGACCGAAACCCTGGCAACAAAGAGGCCGAGGAAAAGTTCAAGGAGGCTGCTGAGGCTTACGATGTGCTTCACGACCCTGAGAAGCGCCAGCGTTACGACCAGTTCGGCTTTGCCGGCATGAATGGTCAGGGCGGCTTCGGCGGCGGCGCAAGTATGTCAATGGATGACATCTTCAGCATGTTCGGCGACATCTTCGGCGGCGGAAGCTTTGGTGGCGGCTTTGGTGGCTTCAGCGGCTTTGGTGGCTTCGGTGGAGGCGGCAGCAAGCATGTGGAGAAAGGCGCAGACCTTCGTCTCAAAGTTCGTGTCAACTTGAAGGAGGTCGCTACTGGCGTTACCAAGAAGTTCAAGATAAACAAATACGTCACCTGTCCTCATTGCAACGGAAGCGGCAGCGAAGACGGCAAGAAGGAAACGTGTTCGAAGTGCAACGGCAGTGGCACGACCTATCGAACAATGAACACTATGTTCGGCCACATGCAGACGCAAACACAATGTGACGCTTGCGGCGGCACAGGTTCTGTCATCCGCAACAAGTGTAAGCACTGCAGTGGCACAGGCATCGTCAAAGGTGAAGAAATTGTTGAAATCAAGATTCCCGCTGGCGTTCAAGAGGGAATGGTGGTCAACGCCAATGGTAAAGGCAATGCCGCCCGCTGGAATGGTGTGCCGGGAGATATTCATGTTTATATCGAAGAAGAACCTCATCCCGAACTTCTTCGCGACGGACAAAACCTGCAATATCAGCTCCTGCTCGACGTTCCCACAGCCATTCTTGGTGGAAGTGCCGAGGTTCCAACCATCGACGGAAAGGTCAAGATAAAGATAGACCCAGGCACTCAGCCTGGCAAGACCATGCGCCTCAGGGGCAAGGGACTTCCTGTCGTACAAGGTTACGGCTATGGCACAGGCGACCTCATCGTGCAGATAGGCGTCTACATCCCCGAGAACCTGTCACGCGAAGAGAAGGAAACCTTCGAGAAACTACGCACAAGCGAGAATATGAAACCCGGAGCAACAGCAAAGAGCAACTTCTTCAACAGATTCAAAAAGATGTTTGAATGACCTATAATCAAGCAGTTCAATATCTGTTCGATTCTGCTCCTATGTTCCAGAATGTAGGGGCAGCAGCGTATAAGGAGGGCCTCGGAGGCACACTTGAGCTTGATGAACACTTCGGACATCCGCATCGCCAGTATCGCACGATACATGTCGGCGGCACGAACGGCAAGGGTTCTGTCTGCCACACGCTTGCAGCGATTCTTCAGTCGCAAGGTTATCGCGTAGGACTTTACACGAGCCCTCACCTCGTTGACTTCAGAGAAAGGATTCGAGTCAACGGTAAGATGATAAGCAAGAAGAGAGTCGTTGAGTTTGTAAAAGAACTGAAAGCATCCCTCTCTGAAGGAGCTTTGAAGGGAGGCTATTCTTTCTTCGAACTCGCGACAGCTCTTGCTTTTCAGTATTTCTCAGAACGAAAGGTGGATTTTGCCGTCATCGAGGTCGGCTTGGGAGGCAGGCTCGACTGCACCAACATCATTCAGTCCGAGCTCTCGGTCATCACGAACATAAGTTTCGACCACGTTCAACTGCTCGGCGACACCCTTCCGAAGATTGCATCGGAAAAGGCAGGCATCATCAAGACAGGCATTCCTGCTGTTATCGGAGAAGCAGGTGAGGATGACGTTAGGGCGGTGTTCGAGAACGCGGCAAAAGCCGTAAACACCGAACTCTACTTTGCGGAGGAAGACGGGGAAGCGTCTAAGGACAAATGGTCAAACGGCAAACTCGAAAGGGCCTTGCAAGGTTCATGCCAAGAGAAGAACACCCGCACCATCCTCACTGCTGTTCGTTTGCTTCGGGAAAGAGGCATTGAGATAAGCGACGAAGCCATTAGACGTGGTTTCAAGGAAGTAGTCACGATGACAGGTCTCATGGGGCGCTGGCAGACAATCTCGACTAAGCCCCTCACCATCTGCGATACCGGGCACAACGTTGGCGGGTTGCAATACATTACAAAACAATTGCAGCAGACGCCCCACAAACGCCTGCACATCATCATTGGAATGGTGAGTGACAAAGACGTCAACACCGTCCTCTCCCTATTGCCGAAAGATGCCGCATACTACTTTACCCAAGCCACCGTCAAGCGAGCAATGCCAGCAGAAGAACTCGCAGACATAGCAAGCAAGCATCAACTCCATGGCAACAAGTTCGCGGATGTCGAGACCGCCTACCTCACAGCCAAGGCAAATGCCGCAGATGAGGACCTCATCTTCATAGGCGGTTCAACCTTCATAGTGGCTGACCTGCTGAGAAGCATCCAAGCCAAGTGAACAATCATCACACGAATAGTTGGAGAAGATAATGTGTCAAGTTGCCCAACTTAACGTGTGATGTTTAGCGACTTAACGTGTGATGTTTGGCGACACTATGTAAATCACCAGATGACACGCCATGCAAAGACACACTGAAGCAAGAATAAAAGCGAAGATATGCTCTAAAACATATTGTAAGCGAAAATTCCTTCGTTTCCTTTGAAGCGAAGGTTTTTTTTTATATATTTGCAAGGCAAAATGTGAAATCATAATTTATCATAAGCCTATGGACAAAGTACTTATTTCCGGTCTCAAAAGAGAGAACTTCCAAGCCGTCATTCAGGGCAAAGAGACTGACCTCTACACTCTGACAAACTCCGGCGGCATGGAAGTCAGCATCACCAATTACGGCGGTGCCATAATGGCCATCATGGTTCCCGACAGGGAGGGCAAGATGGCCAATGTTATTCAGGGACATGACTCCATACAGAACATGGTCGGCAGTCCCGAACCGTTCCTCAGCACGCTCGTGGGTCGCTACGGCAACCGCATTGCGCGAGGACGCTTCACGATGAACGGCAAGGAATATAGCCTCGCCGTCAACAATGGCCCGAACCACCTGCACGGCGGTCCGACGGGTTTTCACGCTCGCGTCTGGGATGCTGAGCAAATCAACGAACACGAGCTGGTGCTGCGATACATCTCGGCTTATTACGAGGAGGGTTTCCCGGGCGAGCTTCACATGAATGTGAAGTACAGCCTGACGGAAGACGATGAGCTCATCATCGACTATCGCGGCACGACGAACAAGAAGACTATCGTCAACATGACGAGTCACGGCTTCTTCTCGCTTGCCGGTATTGCTAACCCGACGCCCGAGGCTCTGAACAATATCCTTACCATCAATGCGGATTTCTTTATCCCTATCGACGAGACTAGCATTCCGACGGGCGAAATCCTGAAGGTGGAAGGCACGCCGTTCGACTTCCGCACGCCCCATGCTGTGGGTGAACGCATCGGCGATACGAGCAATCAGCAGATTGTAAACGGCACGGGCTACGACCATTGCTACGTGCTGAACAAGCGCGAGCCGGGAGAACTGTCGTATGCCGTGAAGTGCGTCGAGCCAAATAGTGGCCGCAAGATGGAGATGTGGACAACAGAGCCGGGCGTGCAGTTCTATTCAAGCAACTGGCACAGCGGCTTCACGGGCAATCAGGGCGCAACCTATCCGAAGTACTCGGCTCTCTGTTTCGAGGCTCAGCACTTCCCCGACTCTCCCAATCGTCCGTACTTCCCCAGCACTATCCTGAAGGCTGGCGACATCTACAGGCAAAAAACAATCTATAAGTTTGGAATCGAATAGACAATAGATAAACAATTTCAATAATCAATAACCAATAACCTTTTAATTAAATGGCACAAAAATCAAAACAGTGGGCTGCAATCATCATGATGATTGCGCTCTTCGCTATGATTGCCTTCGTGACAAACCTTTGTTCACCTATGGCAGTTATCGTACAGAACCAGTTCGGAGCATCTGAACTTCAATCACAAATCGGCAACTACGCCAACTTTATCGCTTATCTCGTAATGGGTATCCCAAGCGGTATGCTTATTGTGAAGTACGGCTACAAGAAGACAGCCATTCTGGCTCTCATCGTCGGTATCATCGGCATGGTGCTCGAACTCCTTTCCGGTTCGATGGAAAGCATGTGGGTTTATCTTGCAGGCGCTTTCATCAGCGGTTTCTGTATGTGTATGCTCAATTGCGTAGTTAATCCTCTTCTGAACCTCCTCGGCGGCGGTGGCAATCAAGGCAACCAGCTCATCCAGATTGGAGGCGCTTTCAACTCCTGTGCAGCTGTGGCTGTTTACATTATCCTCGGTGCCCTCATTGGCGAAGTTACGAAGGACACGGCCATTACCGATGCCGCTCCTGCCATGTATATTGCACTGGCTATCTTCCTGCTTGCTCTCTTCGTAATGTTCCTCACCAAGATTGAAGAACCCGAGCAGGAACCCGTCAAGATGGAACTCATCAAGGGTGCTCTCAGTTTCCGTCACTTCACGCTTGGCGCTCTCGCAATCTTCCTTTATATGAGCGTAGAGGTTGGTACACCGACATATATGATTAAGTACCTCATCAGCGATTGCGGCGTGACTGCAGGTGTTGCATCTCTCATCGCAGCAGTTTACTGGTTTGCCATGTTCATCGGTCGTTCAGTAGGTGGTTCAATCGGTGGCAAGGTCAGCAGCCGTACCATGGTAGCCACCACAGCAGCTGTTGCCGTTGCTCTGATTGCGTTCGGCATGTTCGCTCCCGAAACGATAACAGCTAATGTTCCTGGTGTTGACTGGGCTAACCTGAAGGTCATCTGGACGCAAGTTCCAGTCGGTGTTGCTGCATTCATATGTGTAGGCTTCTGCACAAGCGTGATGTGGGGCGGCATCTTTAATATGGCAGTAGAAGGCCTCGGCAAATATACAGCTGCAGCTTCCGGAATCTTCATGACGATGGTCTTCGGCTGTGCAGTTATGGTTGCAGTTCAGGCCTGGGTTGTCGACGCTTCCGGCAGCTACCTGACCAGCTACTTCGTTCCTCTGGCATGCGCCGCTTACATCCTCTTCTATGCCCTTGTTGGCAGTCGCGTAAGCAAGACCTCGACAGAGTAACATCCTGAACCTATCATTTTTAACATATAACCTTTAACTTATATCAATAATGAGATTAACTATCGACGACGTAAGAAGTCGTTTCATCAAGCATTTCGACGGCAGCACGGGCTCTGTTTATGCATCTCCCGGCCGCATCAACCTTATTGGCGAACACACAGATTACAACAACGGCTTCGTCTTCCCTGGAGCTGTTGAGCAGGGCATCATTGCCGAGATAAAGCCCAACGGCACTCGCAACGTGCGTGCTTATTCCATTGACCTCAAGGACTATACGGAGTTCTCTCTCGACGACGAGAAGGGTCCCTCCGCAACCTGGGCTCGCTACATCTTTGGCGTTTGCCGTGAGATGATGGCATTGGGTGTTCCCGTTGAGGGTTTCAATACAGCCTTTGCAGGTGACGTGCCTCTTGGCGCAGGCATGAGTTCCAGCGCAGCTCTCGAGAGCACGTATGCTTTTGCTCTCAACGACCTTTGGGGCGACAACAAAATCGAGAAGATGGAGCTCGCGAAGGTTGGTCAGCGCACAGAGCACAAGTACGTTGGCGTGAACTGCGGCATCATGGACCAGGCCATCAGTGTCCTTGGCAAGAAAGGCAGCCTGCTGCGTCTCGACTGCCGTAGTGGTGAGTACGAGTACTTCCCCTGGAATCCGAAGGGCTACCAGCTTATCCTCGTCAACAGCTGCGTGAAGCACGAACTGAAGGGCTCTCCCTACAACGAGCGTCGCCTGCAATGCGAACATGTGGCTGAAGTCATTGGCAAGACTCATCCCGAGGTGAAGAGCCTGCGCGATGCAAACTACGACATGCTCGAGGAGGTGAAGAGCCAGATTACAGAAGACGAGTACAAGCGCGCCCGCTATGTCATTGGCGAAGTTGTCCGCGTGCTTACAGTCTGTGATGCTCTGAAGCAAGACGACTACGAGACAGTCGGCAAGATGATGTACGAGACCCACTATGGCCTCTCAAAGGAATACGAGGTGAGCTGCGAAGAGCTTGACTTCCTCAACGAAATCGCGAAGGAAGAAGGCGTGACTGGTTCCCGCATCATGGGCGGCGGCTTTGGCGGTTGCACCATCAACCTCGTTGCCGATGAGTTGGCTGCTAACTTCAAGAAAGTAGTGGTCGAGAAGTTCCAGAAGAAGTACGGCAAGAAGCCAATCGTCATTGATGTCGTCATTGGCGACGGCTCAAGGAAACTTTGCTAAAAGCACATAGGACTCAGAATTACTCTGATTCTCGACAAACGAAGAAACCCTCCTCCCGAGTTTTGGGAAGAGGGTTTCTTTTTGTGCTAATGTGCTGTGTCAAAAGATGCTCCGGCACTGGGTCACTTTGGAGCAACGTGGCGAAATCAGATTGGGAATGCTGCGTTTGAAAACGACGCGTGCCTACTCGTCAGACATCACGTGTTAAGTTTGCAATTTACCCACGTGATAATTTCATTTTACCCACGTGATATTTGAAATATTACACGTAATATTTTCATTTTACCCATGTTAAGTTGAGCGAGATCACAGGCGACGTTGAAAACTCTGCCCTGTAGCGTCTGATTTCTCAATATACCACTTTCCTTCCAGCAACGATGTTAATGCCCGGTCGTGGCATGGAAAGGAGTTGGCCTGACAGGTTAACTATCGTTGAGCCTTGCTTGTAAATGAGGCGTCCAGCCTGCTCCTTCTGGCTTTCAATCATGTCGATGCCCGTCGCATCCTCTTTTGCCGACATCATATAGGCGTAGAACAGTCCGCCTGTTCTGGTGCCAGTCGGCGATGTGAGGTGTATTTGGACAGTCTCCTTGTCACTTGTCGCCTCCTCTGGAATCGGGTAACAGCGCATCATAAAGCGCCCCGGGTCGTTGTGGCAAAGGCTTTCGCTTGCCACATAAACATCGTCGCACATAATGTCGAAGTTGCGGATGTCGCCCTCATCTCCCCAATACAGGAGCATGAGATAGTTGCGGTTCGTCTTATTTACCTTCATCGTCCACTTTTGTCCAACCGTGCCTGAGCCATCCAGCCAAGTCCTGTTTCTGAAATCGCCTCTGCTGCCGTTGCTGCTGTAATGATGGCGAGAGCGGGAAGATGCCTGGGAAGTCCAGAAGTAATCCACAGGAACAGTACCTTCAGGCACACCCTCGGAGAGCGCTGTATATGCGCCGAAGATGCCTCCGACGGTATTGTCGGCATTGATGGCCTGCATCTTAATCGTCACTTTCTCCTTGCCTTTCGTCAGTTCGAAGGGAATCGGGTGACGCATGTAATAGTACTCGTTGGGGCAGAAACCATTGAGTTCGTCATAGGCGAACACAGTTCCGTCGCAATAGATGTCGTATCTGCGGTTGCCTCCATCGCTGCCCCACTGCTTGGTAATGAAGTCCATCGGACGCAACGAGTCAACCTTCATGTCATAACTAATCCAGCCACCAGGGGCATCGCGCCAGCCCAAGTCGCTTCCTGTGCGCATATTGCTGCCCTGCAGATTGTGGGAGCTCTCGCTGGTGCTGTTGCAGACCTTCACCTCGTCGATAAAGTCAATGGGACGCTGAATCTTGCTTGCATCCGTCGGAATCCACACCAACATGGATGAGGCAGCGCGGTGAGCACGGGCGAAATATGGGATGAGGAAGATGTTCTTGTTGGTTGTCGTCACCTCATCGCCATTCAGCGTTGCAGCCTTTCCCGTCATGCGAATCCTCTGCATGCCGCCCTTGAAAAGGGATGTCATAGTCGAAGGAGCTGCGCCCGATACGCCGCTTGCTCCCACTTCTATAAAGAGATTGTCCATGTTGCCACCATTATCGATACCTTCTGCGCAGTAAACAAGGGGCCCGCGCTCATAGGCACACAGCCCTTCATTGCTCTTCAGATTCGCATTCGAAACGACCTGATGGATATCCATGGGCAGCGACAGGCTCACCTCGTCACCTGCTTGCCAGTCCTTCTGCAAAATGGCATATCCATCCTGCACAGCATACTCTATTTCCTCACCATTTACCTTGATGACTACAGGCGTGGTTGTAGGATTTGTGAAAGCGTAGAGGTCACTCTCCACAGGCTTGTTCACCGCCCAACCTGGCACGCGAACCTTCAGCATCTTGCTGCTTGCATCGCCTTCCACGCTACTCAACGTCAACTTCATCTCCCCTTTATAAGGATATGAGCCACTGACGGTTATACCAAACGTCACATCGCCCACAGTTGCGGTTGCCGTGCTTGCCACAAAGAGGTTCCAGTAGAGAGCATCATCATCGACTGCATAAATATAGCCGGGCACCGAGGGAATGAGTCGGCAGAGGTTCGTCGGACAGCAACTCGTGCCGAACCATTCCGAACGAGCATCCCCGCGACTGGAGGAAGCCAGGCGGTTCGGATAGTAGAACGTCTTGCCCGCAATGCCGTAACCATCGAGGACGGTGTTGTAGAGAGCACGTTCCAGCATATCGATGTATTTGCCCTCGCCATGCAGGCGGAACATGCGCAAATTGAACATGCTGCCAGCCACGGAAGCACATGTCTCGCAATATGCCGAAGCATTGGGCAGTTCGTAATCCTCGCCGAATGCCTCGTTGTTGTCGCGCGCCCCAAAGCCTCCAGTGATGTAGAACTTCTTGCTCGCAATGTTATCCCAAATGGCAGTGACAGCAGTCTCGTAGCCCCCATCACCACTATAGCGCACCCAATCGGCCATACCGCTGTAGAAGTACATCGCCCTGACAGCATGTCCCTCTGCAGTTCGCTGCTCGACGGCAGGCAGATGGTCTTGCCAATATTTGCCGTTCACGCGCTGGTCGGCACTCGTTGGGTCAAACTGGCGAATGCCACGACAGTCCAGGAAGAACTTGCAGCCCTGCAGATAACGCTCTTCTCGCGTCAGTTCATAAAGGCGCACTAATGCCATCTCGACCACCGCATGACCAGGAGCCATCTTGATACCCTCGTCGTTGAAGACATCCAGCATATTGTCGGCAGCCTTCTTCGCACAGTTCAGCAGTTTGTCCTTGCCGGTAGCCAAGTAGTAGGCAATGCCCGCTTCCACCAACTCAGCCACATTGAATGTCTCGTGCGAAAGGTTCCAGTCGTTCGCCCATTTCTGTCCGCCATACCACGGATGCAGGGGATTGTGGATAGTAAAGTTGGTCTGTATGTAACCGTCGGGTTCCTGAGCAGAGCATATCTTATCGATGACACCATCGCAATACTCCTCAAGGCTGGCATTGGGCTGTGTCGTCAGGACATAAGCAGCGCCCTCCAGCACCTTGTATACCTCGGCATCGTCATAGGGCTGACCCGACTGAAAAGTCAAGTCGCCCACCTGAGCCTCGCCGCTCACAATCTTGCCTGCGTACTCGAAGTTGCGTATCTGACCAGCGTCAGACACCTTTTGAAAAGCATAACGAATGGTCGTGTTGCGCATCACGTCCAGCCTCTGCTTCCAGAACAGGTCGCTTACTTGCACATCGGTAAACGGCACCTGCTTAATCTCACCTGTCGCCATCGCCCCACCACAAAGGCAGAGCAGGCAAATGCTCATTAAAAACTTGATTCTCATATACTATTTTGTTGATTCTGCTTGCAAAGATACGAAATAATTTGATATTTGACAACACATATAATATATGTAATAAAAAAGCAGACGCGCCAAAGCGCGTCCACCCAACTAACATATTACCACTCTGTATCCCAAATGTTGTCGAAGTTTGATTGCTCTTTAACTTCCAAATCAACATCGTCTTCCCATTCAACTTTGCTCGTGTCGATTGACATTGCAATGACGGCCTGTGGTTCTGTCCGCACGACAGACAGAACAGGAGCTATGTATATCTCTCGTTTCATAAGGCTACTTGATGATTTTCTTACCGTTAATAATGTTGACTCCCTTCTGGACCTGATGCAGTCGCTGGCCTGCAACGTTATAGATTGCATCATTCTGATCGAAGTTAGCCTTAAGGTTGTTAATGCCTGTGGCGCTGTCATCCAGATTTATGGTATATGCCTTAACGCCAGACGCAACACGAATTGCCGCACGATAAGGCCTTAACGTTCCAGAGTTTACACCAACAAACTTGCCTTCCGAAAGGCCATATACGCCACTTACACTTTGAGTCGTATAGGTGCCAAAGAACTCGACACCAGCAACTGTAACTGAGAGAGAGGCTGGTGTTGCAGGGAGCAAAACGTCCGTCACATCGGTCAGCATCTTGCCATCAGCAGCAGGAACCAAGATGTATGGCTTGTTTGCTTCTGTTGTGCCAGACACTTCAGTGAAGCTCAAGATATCGCCATTTACCGAACTCAACTCGTAGGCTGTACCATTAAGGTTCTCCACAGGAACTGCTACAGGCAAGATGAAACTAATCATTCGGTCGGCCTCCACATTGCGGTCGTAGCTTACGCTTGCCACTTGCATGTCGGCGTTGACTTCAGGCATTGCTTGTCCGTCTTCAAGAATCAAGTCGGTACCGTAATAGGTAAGTACAAAGTTGTCGAACACACACCACTGCTCAGCTGCTGTCTGTTCTGCACGAACACCAAGGCGCAGCGTGCCGTCGGAAACCCAAACATCAACGCTGGTGACATAAAGTCCATCGTTGAAAGCTTCGGCTGCAAGACGTGTGTCATCATAAGTGGCAGCCTCAAGCGAGACTTCTTCATCGTTGGCATAGAGCACGCCAGTAGCATTCTTGACGAAAGCCTGGGCCTGAACTTTATACTGACCATTTGGCATGTCTGTGAGGATTTGATACGCATCAATGTTTGCTTCCCAGCTTTGACCAACATAGTTTGCGTTGTTGTATTCTTGATTCTGAACAATTACGGTGCCTTGCCAAGCTTCATTCGTCTTGTCGTGACGGCCGAAATAAGAGCCTTTGACAAGTGGCGTGGCATTTACTGGATTAGTAGAAGACGCCTCAGCCATCTCGGCCTTTATCTGTTCGGGAGTGACAAGTTCCCATTGAGCAATCTCTGGGTCTGTAAGCAAACCGAGGAACTGTAAGCCGCTTCGACTATCGCCGTTATCCTGAATGACTTTTGCTTCCAGGTCATCTATCTTTATGGCATATTTGCCATCTGCTACTTTGCGAAGCGTATAATTAAAGGCGCCTGTATCTACATAGCCATTTGTTCCAATAAAGTGGCTTCCTTCATTCTCGAATACTTGGCTGTCGAGCGTATAGAAGCCATTGCCCTGATAGGTAGTTTTCACGTTAAGTCCGTTATATGCATTTGTGGCAAGTTGCGTACCCCAATCGTGTCCTTGCGAGATATACAAGCCTGTCTTGACGTTTCTCAACAAGTAAGTTCCGTCTGGAACAATAGGTGTATCTGCCTCAACTGCAGCCACAGTTGTCTCAGTGCCATAGTAGTAAAGTTCGAAGTTGTCGAACACACACCAACCATTTGTATCTGCTCCGTTGGCTTTGATGCCGATTCGAAGTGTGCCGTCGGTCACCTCGACTGTAACGGCATTCTTGTACTCGCCATTGTTGAAGGCATTACCTGCAGCCTCGCAGTTTGCGGGATTGCTGCTTTCGTCGGTGATGTTTTTCAGGGAAACCTCAGCACTGCCGGCATAAAGTTTTGCCACGACGCCTTCGCTTCCACCTGCCTTGTAGAATCCTTGAGCACGCAGTTGGTAAACACCATTCGGCAGACCTTCGAGAGTCTGATGGATGTCATAGTTCGTCACGCCGCTTTTCTGACCGACATAATTGCTTCTGTTGCTTCCCCAATCGAGGATGTCACGAGGATTCTGTCCCTCTTCGAACAGACCTTTCCAAAGAGTAGCAGGACCGTCATCGTGACGAGGGAAGTCCCAGCATTCTATCATGAAAGTGGCGTCTTTGGGATAGGCGTTATAGAGAGAAGCATCAGTAAGTTCTGCAAGCAAGTCTTCCTTCGTCAACACTTGCCACAGGAACACATAGTCGCGATTCTGTTCGTTCCAATCATTATAGTTATCAGAAAAGCGGCCTCTATCGGTTTCCCAAGGATAGTTCTGACAGAGTTCCTGCCCGTTTTCTGTGTTCTTAACACGAGCGAGATGCTTTGCCTCGTCCACCCAGCTGATTTGCAGAGGCGAACCGCCATTGTCAATCCAGCAGTCGCCACGGAACCAATGCTCGCTCATGTTGTCACCCGAAAGGTTTGTGTTAAGTTTATAAACACCATCGACCTGCTCGTAGGTGAAGCGCTTGCCGTGCTTTCCCATAGCGGCCATTACGCCCCAGTCGTGTCCAGCCTTCAGGAACATACCTGTAGCATTGTTACGGAAGAAATAGTCTCCCGTAGGAATCTCGTTTTCAGCATGCAACGCCGAACAAACCAGTCCCATCAGCAATCCTGTAAAAATCGTTTTGTTCATAATCTTATAAAGTTTAAAAGTTTTATTTGTATGCTTTCTTGACATTGCCATTGGCCGACTTGATGATATAGACGGCTTTTGCTGCGGGATGGAATGCAGAGCCTTCTCCCTCGAAAACAAGCAGGCCGTCCATCGTATAGACTTTCACCTTTCCGCTGAGAGAGATGGTTCCGTCGATGTTTCCTATGCCGTCGGCACCCGAAACGTCTGGGTCGCAGAAGATGATTCTCTCGCGGTTCATATCAAAACTGATACAGTATTCACCCACGGGAATGAGCCATTTCGTGTCACCACGGTAGCGATTGAGGTCTTCATAAATGACGTCCTTCACAGCATCGTTTGTATAGCCTGCATTACCATAGCGAGCATGATTCCAGTCGTATGGGTCACGGCAAGCAAAGAGCGTGACGCCTGCCCTGCCATTATCAAAGTCTTCGAGCGTAACGATGCCTTCATAAATACCATTGCCAAGGTGTGCAAGAGGACAAGCATCGTTGCGTTGCCAATGACCTGTAGGCAGCGTACCTGCAAGATAAACATTTGAAGGCCACGGGAACTCGCCGACGGGACGCATTTCGATGGTCATGTTCTCAAGGTCAATATCTACGTCAAAATCACCACCTGTCGTATTGAAGCAATCGTCGTCGCGATTGCTGAGCAGTCCCAACTTCTTCGAGGAATGAGCAGGCGTGAAGAAGCGGTCCAAGCTGCCTGCCTCACGACCGAAACTCTGCCCTTGGTAGACAAAATATATGCTGGCACGTCCGCCCCAACCTTCGCTCCTGTCCTGAAGGGATATTCTTCCGCTATAATGACCATTCTCCTGACGAGAAAGCGGATAGAGCATGCAAAGCTGGTTCCAGTCACCATCGACCATATCACCATAGCAATAGATGGCATCGAGTTCGGGCAACCGATAGATGCTATGAGCGAGGGTGAGGGCCTCCTCGTCTGTATATATACCTTCCAAGATATTCTCCCAATATGTATTATAGAGGTTCTCGAGTTCAACATATCGCTCATCTGAAACGGTTGGATTACCAGTGAATACGATATCAGACATATACTCCACAGCCGTAATCAATGTGTCGTAGCACTCGATGCCCTTATATACATTATTTATAAATGTATTGATGTCGGCCAGCATAGCAAACTTCTCCTCATTATCTTCCGACGCTTTGGCTGTGCTAATTGCATTGTTGAGAGCATCAATATGACCGCGGTAGAAATATGTCTCGGTCATGGAAGAGAGCATATTGGCACGTTCTTCCATGTTTGTTAACATACCGTTCATGGCTTCTTCATCATGAGCGCGGAAGATAAGTTGGAAGTCAGCCCAGACGCACCAGTCGTTATCGAAATAGGGTTTGCGAGTGTGGCGCATGCCAAGCGTCAGTTTGCCATCCGTAACAATCGCGTATGCCTTTTGTTTATAACGCCCGCCGTTGAATGCAATCGAAGCGCCATGACTGCTGTTTGGCATGTAGCCATATTCGTCGCTATAGTCGTCTTGCGGCCAGTTGCCCACATTATCTATCCAACAATTCACATGGTTCTGGGCATCTGCTTGCTGCACTCCATCGCTGATGATGTGCTGAACCGTTGTGGTGTAGTCATTCATGTAAACTTCCACAGGCAGTTTCTCGGCAGGGAAGTACGGGTTCTGTCCGGGACGATAAAGGCCGTAAAAGTCCAACTCGTAGATGCCATCTGGCAACTCATTCTCGATTGTCTGGTGGAAATCGAACGAGCAGTTCCATGCCTCGCCGAGCCAGATCTCAGAATACTGTTGCCAGTTGTCGCCCTTACCACCTGTGCGGGAGTAGAAGTTGCCACTGTTTGTACGCGACCACTCCCAGCCCTCGAAATTCGACAGATTGAAGTCGGCGTTCTTTACCATATAAGTAATGTTGGTGCCATTGCCGAGGCCATTCTCGACGGCAGTCGTGTAGAGAGCCTCCATGAAGGCTATCTCTTCCAAAACCTCCTCGGTATCCAGTTCCTTTGCCTCAATGATATAATCGTAGGTTCCCCTTGGATAGGTCTCGCTTCCCTCTTCATATTCCGTCAGATATGCTTCCAAGATCTCCCTGAATTCACCGTAGATCTCATTTTCATACATTTGTTCCAGCAATTCATCATGCTTAGCTTTATACTGAGCATAAGCATCAGCATTGGCTTTCAGAGCGAGTCGAAGAGAATCCATCTTGCTGTAAGTGGCAAGTATCTCCTGTGGCGTCTCTGCACCCTTGAAGGCTTCTACAGCAGCATTATAGGCACTATGGAGAGCATCCATTGCAAAAAGAGACGAGAGATTTTGGATAAGTTCGGTTTGCTGCTCCTTCATCATGACATATGCATCATTTGAAGAACCAAGATAATACAACTGCCAATTATCAACGATACTCCATTGACTTTCGATATACTCCAGGTCGCGGAAGCCGATTGTAAGGTTTCCATCGGCAACAACTATGTAGGTACTGTTCTCTCCATAATAGCCTCCGAGCGTATAAAAGTGGAAAGATTCGGGGTTGTCAGGAATGAAAGTGCCGTTAGCAAGCTGTGCCGTGCCATATTCTGAAGCGGGTTCATAGGTGGCACAGGCAGCCAAGTCCATTACGGGAGCATAGAGATCGATGCCTCCACTCTTGCCATAAAGGACAGAAGTGCGTGGAGTGTCGTCGGCAAGAACACCAGAAAGATACCAGGGATCCCAGTAATTACCCACGCGATGCAGGGCTGAAGCATTCAGTTCGTACACGCCATTGGGAAGATCGGAACCAAGATTCTGGTAATGGTCGAAGGGATGATTCCAGTTTTCCCACGTTCCCCAAGATACTTGTGTTGCGCTTGTGCCTTCCCAACCCTCGCGACTGTCGCCATCATAATTGGGATTAACGATAAGCAGAGTCATGTCGAGAGGTTCCTCGAGCGATGCAGTTTCTGCCAAATTGTAGAGAGAATCCCTGACAGATGCCGGGTCTTGTGCATAGCCTAAACTAGTAAAGGCTAATGCCGTCAAAAGTGTAAAGAATCTTGTTTTCATAATGTTTGTTGTATTATATAATTGTGTTATCTTAGCCATTTGATGCCATCTTGAATATAGATTCCTTCCGGTTTATCCGTCAAAACACGTCCACTCAGGTCATAACATCTGCCGTCGGTTAGTCTTTCACGCGCTGCTTGAACTTTCGTGCCAGCATTTTCCGATGCAATCACAAAGACGGTATAGCTGTTTGCCTTAAGGATAAGCCTTCCTCCAGGCGTAACAGTTGACCCAACAGGCACAAAACGCGTCGGCCGTTCGGGCGTGTTTTCGCCGTTCAAGGCACCGCTAAGCGATAGGGATGTTATGCTTCTAATTTCTCCAAAACCTGTGAGGTTGAGTGTCAGACCTCGATTTGTTGAGCTATAGTTCACGATGTGCAGAACAATGGTATCGCCTGCTTCGTTTCGGGTAGCAGTATAATCGAGGTTGTTATTCGTGGAGCAAGTGCTTTCCACAAGCAGGGGCTGATGGTTTGTCGCTGCCATTTGCTGGGCATAGAACGGAGGTTGCATCCAGACTTGGGACGGCGAGAAGAAAATTTGCCCTTGGTCCCAACCGTTATCATTCTGCCTGTATGGCTGCAAGGCATTAGCCGGACTGTCAAGAGGAACAAAGCCTGCCGAGCGACGAACCACGTTGAGCATGACTGCATGAGCCAGAGCGCGAGCCATATCATGCGTGTTGCCGTTCTCTTCGAGGATGGCACAACGCATGGCTGACCCAGGGTTCCATTCGAGGAAGAACTGACGCATCTGAGCAATCTCTGCTTCGATGGCTTTTGCCTGCTGCGGCGTCTCTGTCCAAGGATGATAATCCCAGAGGTCACATTTGCCGTCGAGGGACTGAAAGACGTACTTCATCGTTTCCACTTCATCCGGCCTCCACCATGCCGCATTTATGAATAAAAGCTCTGGATAGGCTGCATGAATGGCCTCGTAAAGCACGAGATATCGCTCAACATAATGTTCATAGTCGTGTCTGGCTGCACTGAAAAGGTTCTCTTCGTTGCCAATCTCGATATATTTCAATCCGTAAGATTCAATGTCACGAAGCAGGGTGATAACATCGTCGGGATTATCCTCGATGTTGATTGCAAAACAAGGTTCTGTATCGATAAGCCTGGCAAACTCCACAAATTCGGGTATTGCGAAGCCATTCGTGGCGTATCGATACCAATGCCCATAATAGGGTTGACGCTCGAGGCGACTGCCCGTCATGTTCTTCGTCATGTATTCCGCAGCATTGACCATCGTGCCGCCATAACGCAGGAAGGTAAGATGCTGCTGACGGAAAGCCTCTGTAATGTCTGAACGGAACGGATAAGAATCGGTGCAAAGCAACACCTGGTCAATCCACACATTACCCTCTTCTGCGAGTTGCAGCACGAAACGACCCTTCGGATCGCTGTCGTTGGGAGTCATCTCAGCGTTGAAGCGCTGCCAGTTCTCCGTGATTCCATCTATCTCCTGACGGGCATACTCTTTGCTTCCATCTTCCGATTGAAGGGCAATCTGCACTTTTCCAAAGCCTTTTAGATAAAGAGAAGTCTTAAGCGTCTCATCCTTACTGATGCCGATACCCCAGCGGTTTAGGCCCATATTATAGATGCCTGTACCCTGTCCTCCACTAATCTTCTGCGAGTACTTGCCGGTAAAAGGCTCAGAAGAATCATGGTCGAAGGTTCCTTCGCCGAGAGGTGTCCACATGCCAGACACGTTGGGGCTGTCGCTTTCGAACGCGATGCTCTGCCCTGCAACCTTGAGGTTTCGGAAAGTTGCCGAGCCGCCATAGGAACGCAAACCTATGAAACCCGACGTCAAAGGGCTGTTCGTGTCCTCGTATGTCTTGATTTTTGTGCCGTTGAGGTATATTGTGAGCTTCGCTTTGTTGATGTTTACACGGAGTTTATTCCAGTTACCCAAGGGATTGAAGCTCGTCGGCGTGTCCGAGATGGGCTGCCAGTTCTGCTGATGCTTGCCGAGAACGAAGGAGCCGAGGCGTGCGTTGAGCGCCACTTCATAGCCATTGAAGGCATCAGCACCATTGCCTGCGCCAGACACATTGACGATAAGTCCGGCTATGGCATTCACATCGTCCATGCGAAATTCCACTTCTACGGAACCGCTCGTCAACTGCTTTCCCTCATAAATCAGTTTGCCGTGATTGGAGGTTTGCAACACAGCCATCCCCGACGAGATGCCCCATCGCTCATCGTATGCCTTGAAACCCTTGATGTCGCAGAACGCAGGTTCTTCAAATCCTTCACCGAAAATCTTCTGGTCATACAGGCCGCCATAGATTTCGTGGTTCACGTCTTCGGCTCCAGCACCGTAGATGAGCGGCTCGATTCTGCAGAGGACTTTGCTTGCATCAACCGTCAAGGTCTGTGCAGAGGCATGAAGGCTGATTGCAGCAACTGCGAAAAGAGTCAAAACTACACGTGGGAAAATCTTCAACATAACAGCATTAGTTTTATATTTTAACAGCATTAGTTTGTCAACTAAACGAGGGTTGTTCATTGCACGTACATGTAAAATCAATTGCACATACATGTAGATGCAATTGCACATACATGTACGTGCAATCAACTTGACTCGCTAAATTGGGCAATCCTTATGGTCGTGGAAGGTATCATCATATATTGTCTTTGACGTTATTCGCAGACGAGTTCGTTCTGTATCTGTTCCAGGGATTTGTTCTTCGTCTCGGGAAGTTTCCAGGCAAACACGATGCTCAGGGCGCTCATCACAGCGAAGATGCAGAAGATGAGACCTCCTCCAGAGCTTCCTGTGCCGAGGAATACGGGGAAGGTCCACGTCAAGAGGGCCGACCAGAACCAATGCGTCATGCTGCCAAGCACTTGACCCTTGCCGCGAACGCTGTTCGGGAAGACCTCCGCGATGACCACCCAGATGCAAGCTCCCAGCGAAACTGCGAAGAAAGCAATGAATACCATCACGCAGATGAGCAGGAGATAGCCCGTCGTCAACTCGTTGTAGAAGCCGTAGCTGGCAGTTCCGAGAGCCAATGTCATTCCTAAAGAGCCGATATACAGCAGTTTCTTTCGTCCGACTTTATCAATCAAAACCATGCCTATCATGGTGAAAGTCAGGTTGGTCAAGCCGATGATGATGCTCTGCAGCAACGAGCCTTCGCGTGCCACACCACTCATCTCGAAGATGCGAGGTGCGTAATAAAGGATGGCGTTAATGCCTGCAAGCTGGTTGAAGGTTGCGATGAGGAACGCTATCAAGATAGGTTTCCAGTATTTACGCTGGAAGAGTGGCTCGCCTTCCCTGCAGTCTTCGGCCAACGACTGACGAATCTCTGCGACTTGCTGCTCGAGGTTTGTATCATCAACCAATGCCAAGACGCGACGAGCTTCCTGTTCCCTACCCTGTCCCATCAGCCAACGAGGGCTCTCGGGAATGGTGAAGAGCAGAATGGCAAAGAGCAAAGCGGGAATGGATTCCACGCCTAGCATCCAGCGCCAATCATTGTCGAAGCCGTCGATAAGGTAATTGCTAAAGTAGGCCAGCACGATGCCCAGCACGATATTGAACTGGAAGAAAGCCACAAACCTGCCTCGCCAATTCGAAGGAGACACTTCGGCTATGTAGAGAGGACCTGCTACCGAAGAGGCGCCGACTGCCAATCCTCCCAAGAAACGCGAGAAGATGAACAGCCACCAGGCATTGTCTGGAGCAAGTGCGCTGCCGATAGCGGACAGAAGATACATCAAAGCAATCACAATCAGACTCTTCTGTCGGCCGTACTTCTCGACTGGACTTGTGCTGAACAAAGCGCCGATAATGGTACCGATTAGTGCCGACGACATCGTAAAGCCATGCAGAAAGTCGCTCAAACCATAGACATCTTGTATGTCTTTCTCTGCTCCTGATATCACAGCGGTGTCGAATCCAAAGAGGAGACCGCCAAGTGAGGCCACGAAAGCCACATAGAACATAAACTTCTTCATATCAATTCTTAAATCTTATTCTGTTGATAACATGGTCTTGATAACACTCGTCAAGCTCGACGAAATAGCCGCTCCAGCCCCAAACGCGCACGATGAGGTTGCGATATTTCTCTGGATGTTTCTTGGCATCCAACAGTTTCTCGAGGCTTATGGTGTTGAGTTGTAACTGATGACCGCCAAGAACTATGAAGGTGCGGACAAGTTGTCCAAGCTTCACGACGGCTTCCTCGTTGCGGAAGATGCCTTGGTCGAACTCCAAAGTCAACGGTCCGCCGTTTATCACCTTCTCCAGATGTGGCTTGGCAAACGACTTGATGACAGAAAGAGGACCTTTCTCGCGAATGAACAACGAAGGCGAATAGTTGGCGGGAATCATTTCGCTGCTCTTGCGACCGTCGGGTGTGGCGCCCAATTCGGTTGCATGCCAGATGTAATACATCGCAGTTCCTGTGCCGGCACGATAGATGCCTCCTCGTTCGTTTACCTTGCCTTCGAGTGTACTTTGGAAGATGTCGAGCAATTGAGTGGCAATGTCGTCAACCCAATCAACGTCCTGTCCGAACTTCTCTGTCTCTTTGCGAAACTTTTCGTCTAATGCTTCATGACCTTTGAAGTCGTTTTGGATAGCATCAAGAATCTCGTCGGCTGTGACACTTTTCTCGTCAAAGTAGTGTTTCTTCAGGACTGCCAACGAATCGACTGCCGTTGCGACACCTGTTCCGTGGAAGCCAAAATTGTTGTACTTACCGCCTAACGAGGCATCCTTTGCCCTTTCGACGCAGCCATCCATCATAAGCGACATCATCGGCGCAGGCACTATATAGAGGTCATGCTCCTTGGCACATAGTTCATCGACACGTGCTTGAATCTCAAACTTCACACGTGAAAGTAGCTCATTAAACGTGTGAAGTTGCCTGAGTTCACGTGTGACATTTTTCACGCACTCTGCCAAAGGAACGGCATCAATGTTGGGAATATCCACAGCAGTACCAGGAACGATGAATTCCCAGCAGGCTGCAACGACATAATTCCTTGCATCTTCAGGACTATAACCCAAGCGAATAAGTCCAGGAATGACAACATCGTCGTTGCTGTATTGTGGGAAACCAAGCCCGAGCTGCGTCAGACGAGAACCAAGAGTAAACACTTCTTCAGGTGTCTCGGCATCGACGCGAAGGTTTATCTTTGGGTCAATCAATTCGAGTTCATAGCTTGCCTCAAGGCAAATCTTTGAGACTTCGTTGAAGAGGTACTCGCCGTTTGCGCTTCTTCCTGCAAGCACGATGCTTTGTCCGTTGTCGCCTTGCTGCATACCTGGATAGAGGTCGCTGTCCTTATTGCACATCAGGAAGAACTCTTCAATCAGTTCCTTCGCCTCTTCTCGGGTAAGCTGGCCGCTCTCTACATCGCGTACATAATATATATATATATATTGGTCGAAACGGCCAAGAGTGTTGTGGTAGTGTCCGGCTTCCCATAAGCAGAAGTGCATGATGCGCAATAGTTGCAAGGCTTCCCTCAAGGTCTGGGGAGCTTGGCTGCTGATGTTCTTCAGTACCTCTGCCAATACCGTGTCTCCTTCCGTCTCTGCTTTTGAGGCATAACGTAGGATGAAGTCTTGTATAGCTTTGAGACAAATGACTTCCGACTCGAGAAACTCCTTCTGCTCCGCTGTTAAAGCGGCATCCTTCTGACGTTTTGTCACCTCATCAAGCATTTCGCCTAAACCTTTCCTAAGCATTGCCTCGTAGTTAGGAGAGATGTTGCAGAGGTCACCCTTCTCGTGAAGATACTTCGTTCGAGCTATCTCGTTCCATTCTTCTTCTGTATAAAAACTTGGAATATCTTTAATGGTTCGAGTGACAACGATGCGCTCTTCAGGCAAGATCACAGGGGTTTCTGCTTCGAGCATCCGCTTCAACCTGACAGCGGCACGCACCTGATAACTCATTCCTGCTGCCTTCATCTCCTCTGCCATGCTGGCAAAACCAACCTCTTCGGCTGTCCGACGAAGTGAATGATGATGCTTGTCGAAGATATATTCCCTGAGACGTTTTATCCTTTCATTCATATCATTTACATTATAAAAATATAGATTTCCGCTGCAAAGTTAGGAAAATTTTCCGTACCAGCTCGTATCAGTTGGCAACTTTTTTACATGTTATATAACATACAGCCTTTCTCGTTAAATAAATCCTCATACTTCATTATTCATTCTTCAATTTTTTGTACCTTTGCACACGCTAAGCCAGAAAAAAGGTATGCAATACAACGATTCTAAATACAAACTGATTGTAAGGTACGTTCAGGAAGGTATCACCTCCGGCAGGCTGCACAAAGGGGATTGGATTCCTTCCATCAACGACTTCCGGCACATGTTCAACCTGTCGAGAGACACAGTCTTTTCAGGAATTACGGAACTGAAATCGAGGGGTATCATTGCCTCCAAACAGGGGAAAGGATACTTTGTGGACAGCACAAACTTCCAGTCGGAGTACAACATCTTCCTGCTTTTCAACGAGTTGAATGAGTTCAAAGAGGAGCTTTTCAATGCTTTCATGGAGAGCATCGACAACAGGAATTCTGTCAACCTGCAGTTCCACAACTACAATCGAAGTGTCTTCAATCAGCTTCTTTCCGGGGCAAAAGGGAAATACACGACATACATAGTCATGACAGGCAAGTTCCTTGGCACCGAAGATTTGCTCAATTCCCTGGGCGGACGCGTCTATCTTCTCGACCATTATGACAAGGAATTATTCGGGAAGTATTCTGCTGTGGCACAGGACTTTGAGATGGACACTTACGACGCGCTCTGCTCTGGCATCGAACAACTCAAGCGTTACAAACGCTTTATCATGGTGCAGAACGAGGCAAAGGAGCCTTACGAACGCTACTACGGGCTGAAACGTTTCTGCCAGGAATTCAGCTTCGAATGCAAATACATGAACAGCATCGAGAATCGCAGGATACACGAAGGCGATGTATTTATTCTCGTGAACGACCGCGACCTTGTTACCATCATCAAACAGGCTGCAAGGCAAAACTTCATTCCTGGCAAGGATTTTGGCATAATATCTTATAACGAGACGCCACTCAAGGAAGTGCTTTGCGGAGGAATCACGACGCTTTCCACCGACTTCCGCCAAATGGGACAGACAATGGCATCGTTATTAGGCAAGCCCGGCATCGAGGCAATACGAAACCCTTGGTGCCTAAACATTCGTTCCTCCATTTAGCAAAAAAAGCTGACAAAAAGCAAAAGTCGCCAAACGAGACACATCAAGTTGCTCAACCAGGCACGCCTAGTTACTCAATTAGACACGCCTAGTTACTCAATTAGACACGCCTAGTTTTATACCGGAAAACTCATCTAAAGCACCAGAACCTCGATCCCTGCTTCTGCGAGGACTTCCGTATAACATCGCGGCTCTGCTTCAGTATCAAAACTAGGTTTATAGTCCAGACCTATCATGCCGTACTTTGCTCCGGCAAGTTTATTGTAGCGAAGCAACTCGACCCTTTTCAGTCCGGTTGCGTCAAGAATCAAATCTCTTATAGCCAGCATGTTTTCTTTCGTGTCGTTTACGCCCGGGATGAGCGGTACACGAAGGATAAAATCCCTACCACTCTCTTTGAGAATCTGTAAGTTACGAAGAATCTGGCGATTGCTAACTTGCGTATATCTCTTGTGCAACACGTCGTTTGTGTGCTTGCAGTCAAACAAGACGAAATCCACATTGTTTAGCACATTTTCGAACACCGCCTCGTTTGCGTAGCCGCTCGTCTCTATCGCGCAATGTATTTGAGGTCGAATCTTACCAAGCACTTGACAAAGAAACTCAGCCTGCAACAGGGGTTCGCCCCCTGTAAAAGTCACTCCACCATTGTTAAGCTTGAAGATTTTCTCGTCGCGAAGTAGTCTTTCCGCCAACTCGTCAGATTCAATTACTGTACCACTCACGACTGTCTCATCCTTTTTCTTCATGACTTGCGGCTTCGAGCTAAGCCCCTCCGGGTTGTGACACCATTCGCATCTCAGCGGACAACCTTTCAAAAAGACTGTCGTCCTGATGCCCGGACCATCGTTTATTGCAAATTCTTCTATGCTGAAAATCGTCCCTTTCATGCTGCAAAGATATATAAAAATCTTCACAACTGGTACGCTCAGGTACGTTTTTAATGCTTTTCTCTCTTTTTTTACCACATATTTCTTTGTTCGAGGGGATATTATTCTTACTTTTGCACTACAAAACAATCAACCAAACGTTATGATTTCAGCGAAACAACTTTCCAATTACGTTTTAGTTTCTCTCTTGGTCTTCTTTTGTGCCTGTACGGCAAGCGCTCAACCTAAAAGCATGTCCTATCCCTCGCCAAACCAGGTAAAGATAACGGACAGAATGTGGAGTCCCATACTCGAACGCACCCGAACCGTCACCATTCCCGATGTGCTCGACAAGTTTGAGGGACGCCATATTGACCATGTGGCACAGGATGCAGACAATTTCTGGTCGCCTGATAGAGGAAGAGTTGCAGGAGAAGAATCAAAAGAACGCTCCCATAACACGCTCCGAAACTTCGAGTTGGTGGCAGAAGGTCATGTGGCTGATGGCGGACACTTTGGCTTCCCTTGGTTCGACGGACTGATATATGAAACAATAACCGGCATCTCCGATTATCTGCTTCAACATCCCGACCCTGCAATGGAGCAACGTCTCGACCAGTACATTCGCCGTATTGAGACTGCTCAAAAAGCCGACCCGAATGGATACATCAACACGTACACGACGCTTATGGAAAACAATCACCGCTGGGGAGAGAACGGCGGAAACTTGCGTTGGCAACATGATGTCTATAATAGCGGTTGCCTTGTTGAAGCCGGCGTACATTATTATAAAGCAACGGGCAAGACGCAACTCCTTGAAGTGGCTACAAGATTGGCAAACTACATGTACGACTACATGGCTGGAGCGAACCATAATGTAGTTCCCGGCCATGCTCTTCCGGAGGATGCCCTCATTCAACTCTATTATCTTTACAAGTCAGAGCCTTCGCTTGAAAAAAGTATTTCTGTACCCGTAAAGCCCGACAACTACCTGAAACTTGCAAAGTTCTGGGTTGACCAACGTGGCAAAACCGATGGACGAAGACCACTCGAAGCATATGCACAAGATGCTGAAACCATTTTCGAAGCTAAGACAATTGAGGGGCATGCTGTTCGCGCGACTCTTTTCTGGACAGGTGTTGCTGATATTGCACTGGCAAGTCACGACGAACAATACTGCTCTGCTGCAAAGCGCATTTGGGACAATATGGTGGGGCGACGGATGTTCATTACCGGTGGCGTAGGAGCAATCCACGAGGACGAGAAGTTTGGTCCAGACTATTTCCTGCCTACCGAGGCGTATCTGGAGACTTGTGCTGCCATTGGAGCCGGACTCTTCTCTTGGCGCATGAACGAACTTACGGGCGATGCGAAGTACATGGACGTGCTCGAACGAATCATCTTCAACAGCATTCCCACTGCCGTTTCTATGGACGGAACGAACTACACCTACCAGAACCCGCTGAATGCCGACAAAATGAACCGCTGGCCTTGGCACGACTGCCCTTGCTGTCCGCCTATGCTGCTGAAGTTCACTGGAATGCTCCCATCCATGATATATGCCGTGAGCGGCAGCAACATCTATGTCAATCTCTTTATCGGCAGCACGTCCACGTTGCAGGTTCCGGGTGTAGGAGACGTCGAGATAAGTCAACAAGTGGATTGGAACACAGGCAAGGTCGCCATCCAGGTCCGTTCCGAAAAGTCAAAGAAGCTGCGCCTCCATGTCCGCATCCCCTGCTGGCAAAGCGGTCAGGAACTGCCACTCGGGCTTTACAGCAGCAATCTCTCGATAACTGAGCAAGAAAAGAGCGGCTATCTGACGTTCAAGAATCCGAAGGACGACATACAGCTTACCCTCAATGTGTCTCCTCGGATTGTCAAGGCCGACGACCGCGTGCGACAGCTTCGCGAGCTCTGCTCCCTGGCCAGTGGTCCGTTCGTCTATTGCGCCGAGAAGATAGACAACGAAGCCGTTTGGGATAATCTGAACCTTGCAGAGCGACAGTATAACCTCGATGCCAGACATCCCATCATGGGCGTCACGCCGCTTCGCAGCACGGATGGCGAAATCACCGCCATCCCCTTCTACATGATAGCAAACAGATGCAATGACACAGCTTATCGCGTATGGACAAAATGAATATGCTTAACAAATTAATCGACATCGTCATCGAAGCGTCAAGCATGATGCTTACGGATGATTTTCAAATCACAGAGAAAGAAGGAGTGGCCAACATCGTCACTTCTTCCGACATCGCGGTGCAGGAATTTCTGCGCAGCCGTCTCGCCTCCCTCCTACCCGACTGCGGCTTTCTCTGCGAGGAAGAGGACAGGCACGACCTCGCACACGAATACATCTGGATTGTCGACCCCATCGACGGCACAGCCAACTACGCCCGCGGCATTCGCGAATGTGGCATATGCGTAGGCTTGAGGCACAATTCCCAAATGGAGCTTGCAGCCGTTTATCTGCCGAGAGCAGACGAATTATTTGTCGCCGAACGTGGCAAAGGTGCATTCCTGCAGCATCCACAGTCGGGCAAACCTTCCGAGCAACTTCACGTTTCGAAACGTCCCTTCTCGGATGGCATCATGTGTACTGCCCTTTCGCTTTATCATAAAGAACATGCGAAGGTTTGTCACGATATCATTTTCGACACCTATATGCAGTGTAACGATATCCGTCGCTTCGGCTCTGCAGCTTCGGAGCAATGCTACTTGGCGATGGGTCTGTTCGAGCTTTACTTCGAGTACATACTCTCGCCATGGGATTTTGCGGCAGCGTCGCTCATCCTCGAAGAAGCCGGGGGCGTGCTCTGCGACCTCAAGGGCAATCCCCTCGACCACACAAAGCCTTCAGGAGTGCTCGCAGCTAACAACAAAGAGAACTTAAATCAGCTCCTTGCCATTGTTGCCACAAGACTTTCCAACGAAATCATCTGAAGAAACAAGATATATAGATAGAGCCTCCTGCTTGGCAGGAGGCTCTATCTAATTATTTACATTTCTTATTCTTTCATCTTCCTCAGCACGCAAGCGGTACGTGTAGGCAGATAAAGCTTGAGCCAACCTTTGTTGTCGCGAGCCAAATGGTGATCATAGACGGTGTAGTGAATCATCTTGTCGTCATTGAATCCATTGCCTCCGAAGTCAACATTATCGGTGTTGAGGATGTACTCGTAGGCACCCTGCTCTACCATGAAACCATATCCAGTGTAGGAATTATTGGGACTGAAGTTAAAGAAGAACAGCAAATCTCCACGACGGAATGCAAACACTTGGTCGCCGTCGTTGTGCCATATTTCAACCACTGCTTGCTTCTCGAAGCTCTTGTGCTTCTTCAGCAACTTAATCATTGCCTGGTCAAAGTCGCCCAGATAATGGTAGCAGAGTTCCTTATTGTCTACGAGATTCCATTGGCGGCGCGCATACTTATAGCTCCAACCATTACCCTCACGGGGGAAGTCTACCCATTCAGGATGTCCAAACTCATTGCCCATGAAGTTGAGATAACCACCATTAATCGTACCAAGCGTGGCAAGACGAATCATCTTGTGCAGAGCGATACCACGGTTCACGTTGGAATTCTCGTCGCCCTTCTTGAAGTGCCAGTACATATCACTGTCAATGAGACGGAAGATGATTGTCTTGTCGCCTACCAGTGCCTGGTCGTGACTCTCACAATAGGAGATGGTTTTCTCGTCGCGGCGGCGATTGGTGAGTTCCCAAAGAATGCTGCTTGGCTTCCAATCCTCATCGCGCAACTCCTTAATTATCTTTATCCAGTAGTCCGGGATGTTCATTGCAAGGCGGTAGTTGAAGCCATAGCCTCCGTCCTTCATGGGGAGTGCAAGTCCTGGCATGCCACTGACTTCCTCGGCAATGGTGATAGCATTCTTATTGACACTGTGAATAAGTTCGTTGGCAAGTGTCAGGTAGGTGATAGCGTCGCCATCCTGATGGCCATTGTAGTAATCTCCATAACTCATGAAGCACTCTCCAAGGCCATGACTATAGTAGAGCATTGAGGTTACGCCATCAAAGCGGAATCCATCAAAGCAGAACTCCTCGAGCCAATACTTGCAGTTACTGAGAAGGAAGTGTAGCACTTCGTTCTTGCCATAGTCGAAACAGAGACTATCCCAAGCAGGATGCTCGCGACGATTACCTTGGTTGAAATACTGATAGGGGTCGCCCGCAAAGTTGCCTAAGCCTTCCACCTCGTTCTTCACAGCATGGCTGTGCACAATGTCCATCACGACTGCTATGCCCATACTATGTGCCTTGTCCACAAGCGATTTTAGCTCATCAGGGGTGCCAAAGCGAGAACTCGGAGCGAAGAAGCTGCTGACGTGATAGCCGAAGCTGCCATAGTAGGGATGCTCCTGAATGGCCATTATCTGTATGCAGTTGTACCCATCAGCGGCAATGCGAGGCAGGATATTGTCGCGGAACTCAGTGTATGTACCCACGCCCTCCTTGTCCTGAGCCATTCCAATGTGGCACTCATAGATGAGCAAGGGATTTGTGGTTGGACGGAACTTCTCCACTTTCCACTCATAAGCTTCGGCTGGGTTCCAAACCTGTGCAGAGAAGATGTGTGTCTCATCATCCTGAACGACACGTGTTGCCCAAGCAGGAATGCGTTCTCCCTGGCCTCCTTCCCAATGCACGATGAGCTTATAGAGGGAGCCATGCTTGAACGATTTGTTCTTAATCTTGATTTCCCAGCTGCCATTACCGCCCTTCACGCGCTTCATGGCATAGCGAGAGCTTTCGGTCCACTTGTTGAAGTCACCTACTACATAGATTTCTGTAGCATTTGGTGCCCACTCACGCAGTACATAACCATCTTCCGTCTTGTGCAGACCGAAATAGAGATAGCCAGATGCAAACTCGCTGAGGTTGTTGGTACCTCCAGTGATTTCGGCCATTTTGCGAACAGCCTCATCATGACGTCCATTGATAGCATCGGCAAAATCCTGCAATCCTGAGTCATTCCTGATGAGACGCAGCACTGCAGGTTCCTGAACAACCTTTTCACCTTTTTCTTTAGTTGTTACCTTCTTTGTGGTTTTCTTTGTTTCCTTTACGGAAACCTTCTTTGTTCGAGCCATTACGGTTTATTATTTGACGATTTACTATTTACAATCCAGACGTCGGAACCATCTCTCTCTTACTCCTCATATTTTCCTTCTTTTCCCTACCATGTTCCAACTGCGATTCCGTCCTGATAGATAACTTTTCGGAGCAGCAAGCCATTCTTGTCTTTTTCTATGAACTCCCCGTTCTTCTTGTCGTTACTGAAGTTACCCTCATATCGTATGCCATCAACGTCTTCCAGGATGCCTTTGCCTTCCTTGAGACCTTTGCGGAACGTTCCTTTGAAGCGAACACCATCAGCCTGACGCAAGATGCCTTCACCATCCAGCAACCCGTCAGTCCAGTGTCCGTCATACTCATCGCCGTTTGCCCAGCGGTACTTACCGGTACCATGCTGCCTGTTGTGCTTCCACTGACCGACATACGAGGCGCCTGTGTGCCAGGTGAATGTTCCCATTCCATCCTGCTCACCTGAAGTAAAGTGTCCCGCGTACTTGTCTCCGTTGGCGAAAGTGTAGACACCCTCTCCCGTACGCTGTCCATGCACATATTGTCCCTCATAGCGGTTGCCGTCGGCAAAAGAGAATATGCCTCTGCCATGCTGCTGGTCATCAGCCCAGTCGCCTGTATAAGAGTCACCTGTAGAGTATGTGAAAGTGCCCTTACCATGTTTTTGGTTCTCTTTCCAAAAGCCTTCGTAGCGGTTGCCGTCGTTCCAATCGAACACACCTTGACCGTCTTTCATGTCATTCTTCCACTGTCCTTCGTAGAAAGCGCCGCCCTGAGCGTATGTGTATTTGCCGGTTCCTTCGCGCTTGTCCTGCATCCAGGAACCAACGTAGGTGTCGCCGTTGTAGTAGTACATCGTGCCAAGTCCCTGCTGGTAGTCTTTGAACCAGAGGCCCTCGTAGCGATTGTTGTTGGCAAAGTAATAGGTGCCCTTGCCATGTTGTTGGTCACCGTACCATTCACCTTCGTATTTCTCGCCGTCGGCAAACTGATAAACGCCAATGCCCTGACGCTTTCCTTTGACATACTCACCCTCATGCCAGTCGCCATTTGGATAGACCGTCTTGCCTTTTCCATACGGTTTGCCCTTGAACATCTCGCCCTGATATTCGCCACCTCCCGGGAAGATGTAGTTGCCAATCTTTATCTGCTGAGCCTGCAGGCACAGAGAAGAAAGGAAAAGAATGATATATAGAGTGAAAGCAGGATGCTTCATTGAAATTGTTTCTTAAGCTCGATTGCAAATTAAATTTGCGCGGCAAAGATACAACAATTATTCTAATCCTGCAAATTACGGCTCTTAAAACCTCTTTTGCTTGACGCTTTTTAACAAAGAAGCCTAAGGATAAACCTTTTATGACTCGAAGGTAAGCCCCAGTTTATTGACCAGTTCGCCTACATCAGCATTCTGCTTCTGCATCTCTTTCAGCATCTCCTGAGGGCTGTAACTCTTCGCAACTTCCTGCATCTCTTCAAGTTTTGTTTCCAGACGGAAGTCGAAATTACGGAGTTCCAGTTTCATCAAGGAGAGGATTTGCGGCATCAGGCTCTCCACAGTCTGCTGAACTTGCGGATTGCTCACGGGCAGAACGGCTGTATTGTCGTCTTTTACAGCAGGTTGCAAACCTTTCAGACGACCTGCAAGGGCAACACTTTCATGCGGCAAGGAAACGATAAAAGCGTACCATGCTGCGTCAAGTTTATCCTGATTGATGGGTTCGGCCGACTTTACCTCCTCGGCAGAAGGGGTAACGGGTACCGTTTCCTCCTCTTTCTTCCCTGCTCCGAAATGCTTGAAGGAAACTTTGGGCAGTTTTTTAAGCGTGGAAGATTCGGCAGAACTACGTGGAGTTTCTTCCGACTTAACAGGGAGTGTTGCCGTTTTTGGCACGTCGACTTTTGGTGCAGAGGCAGGTTGAGTCGCAGGCTTTGGCACGTCAGCCTTTGGAGCATCTGCTGGTTGAACGGCAGACGTCGCCTGTTCCACTTTCTTTATTGGCTTAATTGTTTCGGCAGGGCTATGCCCAGAAGCTTCCGCATTCTCTGCTTCGGATGCCTGAGCACATTGGATGAGGCATATCTCGACCTGCAGCCGTTTGTTGCGGCTCGTACGATAAGCCTGGTCGCAATCATTGGTAAGCTTCAAGACCTTATACACGAAACGGATGGGGCAACGCTGTGCCTGCTCCTGATAACGCGAGCGCATCTTTTCGCTCATCTCAAGCAAAGGCAAAGTCACAGCATCTTTGCTGACAAGCAGATTGCGCATGTGAGTGGCAAGCCCTGCTACGAAGTTTCCTCCGTCGAAGCCCTTTTGCAGCACATCATTCAAGAGAAGCAAGCAGTCGGGTACTTTCGAGGCAAGGAAGAAATCGACGAGCTGGAAGTAATATTCCTGGCTGAGGACGTTCAGGTTCTGGCAGACATTATCGTAGGTAAGGTTCCCTCCAGAGAAACTAACCATTTGGTCGAAGATGGAGAGGGCATCTCGCATACCACCATCAGCCTTTTCTGCGATGAGAGCAAGCGCTTCGGGTTCCGCCTTATAACCTTCTTTCTCAGCCACATACGCAAGATGTTCGATGGTATTCTTCGTGGTCATTCGCTGGAAGTCATACACTTGACAGCGACTCAAGATGGTGGGAAGAATCTTATGTTTCTCGGTGGTGCACAGAATGAAAATAACATAGGAAGGTGGTTCCTCGAGGGTTTTGAGGAAAGCATTGAAGGCAGACGGGGAAAGCATGTGTACCTCATCGATGATGAAGACCTTGTATTTGCCCGTCTGAGGCGGGATGAGCACCTGCTTGCAAAGTTCGCGGATGTCATCTACAGAGTTATTGCTGGCAGCATCAAGCTCGTGGATGTTCATCGAGCGCTGTTGGTCGAAGGCTTGGCAGCTCTCGCATTTGCCACAAGGTTCCCCGCCCTCTTGCGGGTCGAAGCAGTTGATGGCTTTTGCAAAGATGCGTGCACAAGTGGTCTTACCCACGCCACGAGGTCCGCAGAAGAGATAGGCATGAGCCAACTTGCCGCTGCTGATCGCGTTCTTCAACGTGGTTGTCAACGAACGCTGACCTACAACAGAATCGAAGTTTAGCGGACGATATTTAAGTGCAGAAACGATAAATTCTTCCATTATCTTATATATTTTGTGCAAAGATACGAAAAAAAGTGAAAAGTAAAAAATGATAAATGAAAAATTATTTGTACTTTTGCACCAAATAACACAGACATCTTATGAGCAAAATACATTCCGCCTGGCTTTTCATGTGCAGGCACAAATACATCCTTACCATTCTTATTATGGCCTTGATTGTGGGTGTGGTGGACGAAGACAGCTTCCTCAATCGCCATCCTCGCCGTGTCCGCATCGAGATGTTGCAGCAAGAGATTGCCAACTACAAGCAGCAGTACCAAGAGGCAGACAGCAAGATTCGTGAATTGGAAAACAATCCGAAAGCCGTTGAGAAGATAGCTCGCGAGCGTTATCACATGAAGCGGATCGACGAGGACGTATTTGTGTTCGACAACAGCACAATTGAACAGTTGGATGATTGAGCCGGTCTGCCTATCGTCTAATTGAATAATTGCCGAATCATGAGGGAACTCACACCATTTCAAAACGCTTGTTTCCGCATCGGAGCAGTTCTGATGCTCGTTGGTGCCGCGATATACATCATGCTTCCTATGGTCGGGATGTATGTCTACGGCATAGGCACCCTCCTATTCTCCTTGATGCAAGTGCAGGCGGAATACTTGGGGCGCGACATCACTCTGATTCGTCTTCGCCGCCAACAACTGCTGGCCTGCTGCTGCTTTGTGCTTACGCTGGTCATGATGAGCATGCAGCAACACCAATGGGGGCCGTTCCGCCGTCAGGAATGGGTTGTGGCATTGACTATCGGCTGTGTGCTCGAGCTCTATACAAGCTTCAGAATACCGCAGGAACTGAAGAAAGATTAGGGATTAGGGATTAGAGTCTTGTTGTTTTGCGATTAAAAGCTTAACAAAATCGTATCACGCCTTAATCCGATAACCTCTAATCCACTAAGGCAGCATATTCTTAAAGTGTTGGAACCGCTCGCTCTCTGTTTCTCCGAGGGCGAAGAGCAGATTGTAGATGGCCTGAGCATGCATGAAGCGGATTTTCCCAGCAAGTTGCAGTTGCGAGAAACGCACCACAAGCCGGTGGGCTTCTGCTGCCGACTCCTCACTCAGGGCGCCATTCGCCTCCTTTTCTGCCAGCAGGCGTTCGCTGTCGTTTATGAGGACATGAACTTTCTTGTAAGCTCTCGAAGTGTAAGAACCCGTCTGCCCGTCGGTAATCGTAGCAAGTGAAACCAACTGAAGGCTGTCTGCCGGAATCCTGGGAGTCCTGACAGCCAAGACGTCGCCAAGAGGCACGATGACACGACCTCCCTCATGACCTTTCACACTCTCCAAGACTCCCTTGATGCCGGAATAGTGTCCGTCGATGATGCAGACGCAATCTCCAATCAGCAGCTCCTTGCTCGTCGGCACGAAATATTCCACCTCGCCATCCATCTTCTCGATAGCAACACGCAACATCTGCACTTCGGAATCGGCGATATAAATGCATCCGGTAGGCGATGAGTCGGGATGCAGGAATCTCAGTACTGTGTCGAACGGAGGGCCTTGACGCAGTTGGAGGATATTTTCCTTAGTAGCTCTGATAAAAATGTAGTTGCCTGCAATGAGATGTTTGCGTTCTATAGGCTTGTCATCCACGATGATACGCGTCACATCGAGCGGTACGAAATAATCTAAAATTCCCGTCTTCTGGCTATTCGTCTTAGCGATTTCTAAGTCTTCGAGGATGCTGATGTCGCCTGTATTGCTGTACATCACGAGCCAATCTAATGGCTGATTTGTGTCGGTTAAAATGTCGGTATTAGTTTTCATTTCTTGCATTCTGTTTGCAAATTTAGCAAAAAGAATCCATACTTCCAAATGAAAGGACAAATAACTTCACCTTATATTGGCAAAGTATGCACGTATAGTTTACAAACTACACACGTTAAGTTTACAAACTACACACGTTAAGTTTGCAAACGCGACACGTGACGATGAAACACCTTTACTTTGAAACGGGAATGGGCTCCGTCAGAGCTTTTTCGCTGAACTGCCTCGGAGTGATGCGGACGGGCTCTTTCATGAATTCGGGACGGCTCCAGCTTCGCAGGAAAAGACGGAAGAACTCGGGGGCTTCGGCAGGAACCTCGAATGCCTTATGCACTTTGCCCTGCTTGTCGAAATAGGCGAAATACGTGCGCGTGTAGTTTCCATCGTCCCTTCGACTCTCGAACATAATCCATCGGTCGTTGCTCGAAAAAGAAGGATAACTCTCAGGAAGCGGGCTGTTCATCACTTTTGTGTCGACGAGTTCGCCTGTCTTGAGGTCGAGCATCTGCGCCTCTGCAGACGTGTGCCAAATGTGGAAAAGCCCGTTCGGACCTTCCGCGAAGACTAAATACCTGCCGTCTTTCGACACGCGAGGCTGCACGGCACTACGATTCCGACTGACTGCATCATAGACAAGTTCAGGCTCTCCGAACGTCCTTGTCTCGAGGTCGAAAGAAAGACGATAGAGGTTGTATTGCAACACACGATATTGGTCGAGCAACTCAGTCGTGTCCTCGTAGCCCTTCTGATATTCATAATGAGCTGAACAATAGTAAAGCCACTTGCCGTCGGGGCTCCATGATGGGAAGAGTTCGAGTTCAAGAGAGTCGTTCAGGATAGTCTGGACGCGGTTCTGCTTAACGTCATAAATGATGATGTCGCTCGCGGACTCCATCACCTCAACCTTTGAAATGTCGCGTGTGTGGAAGCTTTGCATGGTGTGGTCGGTGCTGAAAGCGATGATGGGAAGGAAGGGATGCCACGAGTTATACGCGGCTGCCGATATCATGCTCTCGTCCTTGAGGTTGACAAAGATGAGTTCTCCGTTGTAGACAATCATGGTGCCCGGGTTCTGCATGCGCATGTGGAACATCATGTTGTCGGTTCCGTAGTTCTGATAGGAGTGGCAGTTGATGCATTGTCCCTCAAGACCTTGAGAGATTTGGCGATTGTTGTATATTATCGATTCGTCGAAGTTCGTGAGGTTTCGCTGGCGGATAGACAATTCGTCATATCCCACGAAGGTCGGCGGAAGCACTCGATACGAGATATACGGGTCGATTTCTTCTTCTGCGACATGGATGGAGAAGGGATTGTAGGCAAGCCATTTCCCGAACTTCTTCGTGTAAACCTTGACGGAAAGACTCTTGCCTCGAGCCGACGAAAGCAGTTCCTTCCATTCCTTCTCATCAATCTGAACCTTGTTGTCCCTGCCGCCGAAAAGCACTTTTGAATCTTGAAATTTGAATTCTGCCACGACATCATCCACATCATCGACCAAGAAGTTGAGCGGCGCAATGTTTGGCGGAACCGTCACATCCACGTAATCCGGGAAAATGCTTGCAGGCATATTCGTTTCCGTAAAACTTGAAGGCACGGAAGGGTGCTTGCTGCAAGCAGCCACAATGCATATTAATAATGAAAAGGAGAACAGTCGTTTAAGCATTTTCACAACGATGAATTATGGATTATGAATTATGGATTGAATCAATTCGTCTGCACTTCTCTCAACGTGCAATAGTCCCACATATACGTATCTCCGAATTCCGGGCGAAGAGCTGCACCTATCTGTTTCTCGTTCAACCCTTGCTTTGAGTATTGATTCAACCTTTCGAAGAAGGCTTGATAGCGGTCAACAACGCGCTGGTCGAACTTGACGAACGAAAGGTTGATGCCCTCCATCTTCAACTCATACACGCCGAAGAGCATCGCTTCCTGCACGTGAATGGGGAAGTACTTGCCGGGATTGATGTTGTAGAACTGCTGAACTTGCGACCAGAAACATTGCTGGTTTCTCATAATCATGGCACATCCGAGGGCAACTTCCTGCGCTTCCGGGTCGTTGGTAATCGTGTACATCCACTTGTTCATGATGGTCAGCTCGACATATTTATCGTCGACTCCCACCAGTTCGGAGCCTTCGTTATAGAGTCTGAGAGGCATGCGGAAGTGGTCGTCGGTAAGCATCAAGGTCTCGTCATCAACGAAGCGTTGCATTTCCTTTGCCCATTTCTTCTGAAAGACCGTGCGATTCAACAGGCGAAGATACTTGCGTGCATTATCCATCTCACCGTTCACGATGGCACACATCGTTAGGACTCGCAAGGTATAATACGAATAACCATAGTGCATGCAACGCTCTATTGCCCGACGAATGCCGAAGATGGTCTCGCCATAATTGTAGTAGATGAGGTCTCCTGCCTGGTCGCAAATGCGGATATGAATGGAGTCGCTAACGGTTACAGGTGGGATGCTCTCGTTGTTGTAGGCATATCGTTTGGAACATAACTCGCCTCGATTGATGAGGGCAATGTCGCGAAACATCACCATCTCTCTTGTGACAGGCCCTTTCACCATTGCTGCCTCGCGAAGGACATCGTTCCATCGGCACTCCTCCACGCCTCTTTGCATCCGCAGTTCTGCATGGAAGTTGTAATCTGTAAAGTCGCGAATCAAGAGGCAAGAAAGCACTGCTGCAGCCACGCCAAGCATGATGCCTTGACTTTGCCAAAGCTTCTTCGTCTTGATTAACTTGATGAAAGGAAAGAAAAGAGGTGCTACGAGCACTATGTAAAAGGGTATCTCGAGGGAATAGTCGCGCAAATCGTCGAGTATAAACTTGTGGAAGCCATACAGCCACGGCTGGTCTGGACGCATCAAAGTCGTTCCCGAAGTCTCCAACAAAGGAACAAGTCCAAGCGTTGGAACAAGGATTAGAAGAGATTTCCATGATGTGCGAACGGCAACTAAGGCTGCTGCAAGCAAGGCATAAACACCAAGCGGATAATAGAACAAGGCTGCTACGACGGGAATCCAAGCCCATGCTATCCTGCTTTTCGCCTTTTCATTGACGGGAAGGAAGTTCCAGAAAGGCGCCGAAAGGAGCAAGGCTGCAAAGAGTCCCAAGGGATGGTAGAATACATAATCTATATCCCGAAGGATGTAAACCCAATAGCCCAACTGAATGTCGCTGCAAAGCAAGGCTGTCAAAGGAATAAAGATGAGGAAACTCCACTCGTCTGGAACCTTGAACGACCACTTTGCAAGGCAGAAGCTCAGGAGAAAGAGAACGATGAGCAATGCTGTGCCAAGAGCAGGATAATAGAAGAACTGCGTCAAGAAAGCGCCTGCCCAAGCAAGAAAGCCTCCGGGGAGCCTTGTGCAGTCTTTCCAAAAGATTGACGTGCTGTTCCACCAACCTCTGTCTTGCATGAAATACATCGTATCGGCATTTCTCATAAAGAGGAAGTACCATGCCAGCAAGACGAAAAAAACGATGAAGAGAAGCAGAAACACGAGAGGCGAAGCCCATCTCTTGTTGTCTGTTTTCTTTGGTTTCTTTTTCTCGTTCTCTTTCAGAACCTTACGTACGCTTGAGCCCATAGTTCGTGATAGTTGTGGTCGTTTGCCGTGCGGTCGTTAACATAATTATATTGCACCTGGAACTTGAGGTTGCGATGCAGGTCAAAGTTCGGGCAAATGCTGTAAATGCTTTTCATCGTGCCCCAAGTTGCATCCATGCGATAGACATCATAACGAGCGTAAACCTTCAGCCAAGAGGTAAACGGCACGCCGGCAAGCACGTACCAGCCATCAGCTCTTGTCGGGGCGTTTGGGTCGTTGACGTTACTGCCCGTATGGTGTGCATATTCAGCACGGAAAGTCCAATCCTTATGCTCGTAGATGCTGCCGAGCGCCCATCTGTTGCGCTTTGCCGAGACGCCATTCGCGCCTGTATAAGTGCCTGTCCAGCCGAAGAGGCCGATGTAGAGACCTTTGACGGGCTGCACCTGAATGTTGCCCATCCAGTCTTTCTGCTTGTTATTATCCTTCCTGTTTTGTCCGTTGCCATTAAAGACTGCGGCCTGATAGCGTAGGAGCCGATGCTTGTCTTTGCTTATGGGAAAGAGGTCGCCTTGAAGTTGCAGGCCGATGTCGCGGCCATTCTGAGCGGCTTCTCCGCTTGGGTCGTCGAGAGCGAGTGCTGTCATACGCCCTGCCAATTGCGAGTAGCTGCCCAGACCTATGTTCCAGGGATGTGTCGGATTGTCGAACGTAAAGATGCGCTTGAACTGTCCTCCCTTTACCTGAAACTCCTTGAAGCGCACCCATTCGAGCGTATAATCGCGCATCGCGGGGTTCTTCAGTTCCAGTTGGACGCGGTATTTGAAGTCCCTGAGAATAGTTCCCGAGACGTACATCCTGACATATCGGCATTCGAAACCGTTCCTATCGGCATCATCCTGACTGGAATAGCTGTAGGTTCCCACGAGATAACCGCCGAATTGAGGGGCAGAGACGTACTTCGTGATATGCCTGCCATAAGTCAACGAGTCGCCTCCCTCCATCGCTTTCTCTATTCCTCTATTGAGATAGGCAGTCAGGAAGCCCTCCTGATACTCGTCTGTCTGTTCTGCATTAACGGGCGAAGCAGCACAGACAAGCATCAAAAGCACAGCCAAAGATGTCTTATAACGCGTCGAAAACACAGTTGTCACGTTTTAAGGCTGAAACTTAACGTGCCACGTTTGGCAATTAAGCACGCTTTATGTAATCGACTATCCAGGCGCCGACTTCCTTAGTGCCGTATTTCTCGCCGCTTTCTACCTGTATTTCAGGGGTGCGGACATTCTGGTCGAGGGAAGCATTCACAGCCTCGCGGATGAGGGCACCTTCCTGCTTCAGGTCGAAGTACTCGAAGAGCATGGCCACGGACAGTATCTGCGCCAAGGGATTGGCTATGTTCAGGCCCTTACCTTGCGGCCAGCTGCCGTGAATAGGCTCAAACACAGGAGTCGAACTGCCAGTAGAAGCGCTCGGAAGCAACCCCATGCTGCCGGTAATGCAACTGCCTTCGTCGGTCAGGATGTCGCCGAAAGTGTTCTCTGTCACAATGACGTCGAAGAAGCGAGGGTCTTGAATCATCCTCATTGCAGCATTGTCCACATACATGAAGTCCGTCTCGACATCAGGATACTCGCCCATCATCTCCTGAGCCACTTTGCGCCAGAGACGGCTGGATGCCAAGACATTAGCCTTATCAACAACAGTCAGGTGCTTCCTCCTTTGCCTTGCATACTGGTAACCTACCCGCAGGATACGCTCCACCTCGGGGCGGCTGTAGTAGTTTGTGTCGAGGGCATCCTCAACGCCCTCCGCATTGACCGAGGGCTCCTGCTTCTTTCCGAAGTACATGCCGCCAGTCAGCTCGCGAATGCAAACAAAGTCTGCGCCGCGAACCAGCTCGTCCTTGAGGGGAGACTTGTGCACCAGGCAATCGAAAGTCTCTACAGGACGGATGTTGGCATAAAGTCCCAACTTCTTTCTCATGGCCAGCAAACCTTGCTCAGGACGCACTTTTGCCGAGGGATTATTATCGAACTTCGGGTCACCCACGCTTGCAAAGAGGACTGCATCGGCCTCCTTGCACGTCTGGAACGTCTCTTCGGGGAACGGATCGCCCACCTCGTCGATGGCATGAGCGCCGCAAAGCGCTTCCTTGTAACTAACTTCGTGACCGAACTTCTCGGCAACTGCGCTGAGCACAGCCACGCCCTGTTCCATTATCTCCGGGCCGATACCGTCGCCCGCCAATACTGCAATTTTAAGTTTCATCTGCTTGATTTATGATTTGACGATTTACCATTTACATTTATAATCGAGTGCAAAGATACGAAAATAAAGTGAAAAACGAAAAGCGGAAGGAGAAAAATGAGCCTAAAAGTACAAGAAAACGCCAAGCAACGAATTATCAGATTGTAAAGCAAACCGGCAGACATGCTTTCTTTTTGCTATTATTGCACACTATGAAAAGTGGCAAAAATGGCGGCTTAAAACGCTGTATTCGGAGATTCCGCGTGGAGCGATTTCCAACGCCGCACGCGAAGTTGGCAAACGCCGCACGCGAAGTTTGGAATTATCCCATGCGAAGTTTGCTGACTTCGCGTACATAAAAAGTGTGCAAAAACACGTCAGGAAGGGTCGTTTTGCTAATCGGAGATGGCAAAATGACAATCGAAAATGAAAAGCGAAAAATGGCAGGCTGACAGTAATACGCTGTGACAGAAGCCGTTCTGAAATTCCCTTCGATTTAAGGCCGTATTTTTGCTTCGGGGTCAAAAAGTGTGTCTCAGGCAATTTTAAGCGATTCTGGAGCACTCAGTAAAATTGCAAAATTAAGCAAATCAAGCTTTTTTCTGACAATTTGCTAAAGCCAATCATGGTATCTTAGTTGCGAAAAAGTCAATGAACTATAAAATAAAATGATTATTCCCTTTGTCAATCTAAATAAAATGCGTCCTTTTAGCATCTTCCTGTCCGCAACAGAAAATATTGGTAAAAAAGCAGTTATGAGTCAGTATTGGACACACACATTATATGAAGCAAGCATGCTCTTATAATAACAAGCTTGCCGCCACTTCTTTTGGGCTTCGCAATCAACTTACAGCATTGCCATAAAAAAAACATTGGAATGCTTGGAAGTTAACAATAATAATGTGTATCTTTGCAGCTGAAAAAAGCAAATGCTTCGCAAGCGAAAAGCGAAGGAAACAATATAGCCCACACCGTAAATGGCTGAATTGTGATATTGTCCAATTGTCGAATCAGTCCGATTGTCAATTACTATGAAACAAAGATACTTCATCGCGGCGCTTCTGCTGATGGCATGCGCACAGGCCGTTTGGGCGCAAAAGGTGACGCTATACAAGACAAACGGCGAAACCCTCAAGTACGATGTCTCGGAGCTGGACAGCATCGTCTTCGAAGAGAAAGTCCTCCCCGTCGAAGAGAGCCACGAGTGGGTTGACCTCGGGCTACCATCGGGCACGCTTTGGGCAACATGCAACATCGGTTCCGACAATCCCGAGGAATATGGCGACTACTTCTCCTGGGGCGAGACGGAAACAAAAGACATCTACGATTCCGACCACTACAAGTTCAACAGGGGCTCGGGCATGATGACGAAGTATTGCACCGTCGGCAGCTTTGGCTCAGGCGGCATGACAGACGGCCTGACCGAACTCCTGCCCGAGGACGATGCTGCGACGGCCATTTGGGGCGACGACTGGCAAATGCCCAGCATAGCGCAGGTGGAGGAACTGATTGACACATTCTTCACCACTTCAAAGTGGACGAGACTCAACGACTATCTTGGCACAATGATAACGAGCAAAAAGAACGGCAACTGGATATTCCTGCCTGCGACAGGCTACGTGGACGGCAACGCAATTTACCGAAGAGACAGCTACGGCTCTTGCTGGTCGCGCTCGCTCAGAGAGGACGCCCCAAGAGACGCCTACGATTGGGGCTACATGTGGAGCGGCATCTTCTGGGGAGCTGACCGCCGCTACATGGGAGAGAACGTTCGGCCTGTCCGCGTCGAAAAGATTCCGCGTGTTCTTGTTTCGAAGATTGTTCTGAGCGACATGACACTCAGCTTGTTGCCCGACGAAACGAAAAGCATTACAGCCACTGTCGAGCCGGCTGATGCATTCTATCCTAATGTAAAGTGGGAAAGCAGCGACGAGATGGTCGCCTTTGTTGACAGCAATGGTTTGGTCATAGCTTTCTTTCCCGGCACCTGCACCATCACCTGCCGAGCCATTGACGACAGCGGCGTATATGCCGAATGCCAAGTGACGGTGGAAGAACCTATCGAGGAATAGGGGGCAGCTCTTCTTCGAGTAGGTTGAGCATCTTAATGGTACTCTTGATGGCTGCTTCGGTCTGGTCGGCATCAAGGCCTCGCGTACGGAGGATGCGGTCGTTCCAGTTCCAAGTAATGACAGTCTGCACAAGGGCATCCGTGCGGCCTCCAGGAGGAATGCTGACGGTGTAGTTGGTCAACCAAGGGAAGTCACGCCCGAGACGGTTCTTGTAGATGTGACGAATGGCACGCACAAAGGCATCGAACTGGCCGTCGCCTTTAGCACTCTCCTCGTAGGTCTCGCCATTCACTTCAAGCCGAACGCTCGCCAAAGGTTTGAGCCCGTAAGCAGTCGTCACCACATAAGAGAGCAACTTGACGTGCTCTTCCGGTGCACCATGCTTCAGGACATCGCTCACGATATAGGGAAGGTCTTCCTGCGTGACGAGTTCCTTCTTGTCGCCCAACTCGATGATGCGCTCGGTTACACGTTTCGTCTGCTCCGGCGAAAGCTCAAGCCCAAGCTCTTCAAGGTTCCTCAATATGTTGGCCTTGCCCGAGTTCTTACCAAGTGCATACTCCCTCTTTCGGCCGAAACGTTCGGGAAGAAGAGCATTCTGATAAAGACCGGCTTTGTTGTCGCCGTCGGCATGAACGCCAGCAACCTGCGTAAAGACGCTCTCGCCAGTAATGGGTTTGTTTGGCGGAATGGCAATGCCGCTGTAACTTTCCACAAGATGAGACACCTCGCCCAAGCGACTCTCGTCAATATGAGTGAGGACATGAAGATGGTCTTTCAGGACGGCTTGCACGCTGGCAAGGGGTGCATTACCAGCCCTCTCACCCAAGCCGTTCACGCTTGTATGGATGCCTTGGCAACCGGAAGTAACTGCGGCAAGCACATTGCTTATGGCAAGGTCGTAATCATTATGGGCGTGGAAGTCGAAACGCATTCCATTTGCCATTGACCATTTACCATTTACCATTTGACAGACAAACTGGGTGACTTCCATCGGATTGAGGATGCCAAGAGTGTCGGGCAACATGATGCGCTCTATCGGCATCTCGCTAAGCTTGTCCATCAAGGCAAAAACATAGTCGGGACTATCCTTCATGCCGTTGCTCCAGTCCTCAAGGTAAACATTAACGCTGACGCCTTTCGACTTCGCGTAGTCAATTGTGCGACGGATATCGTCTGCATGCTCCTCAAGTGTCTTGTGCAGTTGACCTTCACAATGCTTCCGACTTCCTTTGCAAAGGAGGTTCATGCGCTGGCAACCGCTCTCGACTATCCAGTCCACGCTCTTCGTTTCATCTACGAAACCGAGCACCTCTACCCTATCGAGCTTGCCATTCTGACTTGCCCAACGAGAGATGTTCTTGACCGCCTCCATCTCGCCTTCCGAGACACGCGCGCTTGCCACCTCGATGCGGTCAACATTAAGGTCTTGCAGCAAGGCACGAGCAATCATCAGCTTCTCGTGAGGCATGAAACTTACGCCGCTCGTCTGTTCGCCATCGCGCAGCGTAGTATCCATTATTTCTATGGACCCCCTATCCCCCTTAAGGGGGAATTCTATATTAGTTTTGGGTTTTGACATATTGTTTCAGTCTGTTTGTTCCCCCTAAAGGGGGTTAGGGGGTCATCTCGTATTCTTCTATTTTATCCGTGTTGGAGAGGAGGAAATCGATGTCGTCGTAAGCGTTCATCAGGCAGTACTTCTTGTAGCTGTTGATGGGGAACTGCTCGCTCCGGCCTGTCGTGAGATTGGTGACGGTTTGATTGGGCACGTCCACCTTTACCTCTGCCTTCGGGTTATTCTTCACCGTCACGAAAAGTTCTTGCTGAAACTCGCGACTTACCACGACAGGAAGCACGAAGCAATTGAGCAAGTTGTTACGATGGATGTCAGCAAAACTGCTGCTTATCACCACTCTAACGCCATAGCCTGCAATCGCCCAAGCTGCATGTTCGCGGCTCGAACCCGAGCCCCAGTTCTGCCCGCCAATGATGATTTCGTGTATGCCTTTCTTCGGGGCCTCACTATAAGCAGGCTGATTCATCACGAAGTCCTCGACAGGCTTACCTTCCGCATCATAGCGAAGGTCGTGCATAAAAGCATCACCAAAGAACTTCGGGTCGCGAGTTGTGCTTGCCAAATAACGTGCCGGAATGATGAGGTCCGTGTTGCAATTGTCTATTTCAATAGGCAAGCAAGTTGATTGTATGATGTCAAATTTCTGTTTCATTAGTCGTTTTGGAAATTAGTCGTTTGGTCGTTAGGAAAGTTACAGCTTGCGAGGGTCTGTAATAACACCCGTGATGGCACTTGCCGCCACTACAAGCGGAGAAGCGAGAACGGTGCGTGCTCCTGGACCTTGACGGCCAACGAAGTTTCTGTTGCTGGTAGAAATGCTGAGCTTTCCTGCAGGAACCTTATCGGGATTCATCGCGAGACATGCAGAGCAACTGGGTAAGCGAAGTTCAAAGCCTGCTTCTTCCAGCACCTTGTCGATGCCTTCATCTATGATTTGCTGACGAACAAGCCAACTTCCAGGCACAAGCCAAGCCACCACATTCTCTGCCTTCTTCTTGCCCTTCACAACAGAGGCAAAGGCACGGAAATCTTCGATGCGACCATTCGTGCAAGCGCCTAAGAAACAATAATCTACAGGCGTTCCTTCAAGTTTTTGTCCAGGCTTGAACTGCATGTAGTCGAGTTGAGCGAGGAACTGAGCTTGGTCTGCTTCGGGAATGCTTTCGAGCGTCGGGATGCATTCATCGATTGCGATGCCAGCACCCGGATTTGTGCCGTAAGTGATGCGCGGCTTGATGTCTTCTGCTCGATAAGTTACTTCCTTATCGAAGACAGCATCATCGTCGCTCTTGAGCTGCTTCCATTCCTCGACAGCTTTGTCCCAAGCCTCGCCTTTCGGAGCAAATTCGCGACCTTTAAGATAAGCAAAAGTCGTCTCGTCGGGGGCAATAATGCCTGCACGGCTGCCCATTTCGATGGAGAGATTCGAGAGCGTGAGTCGGCCTTCCATCGACATGTTGCGAATCGTGCTGCCAGCATATTCAACGGCATAACCTGTCGCACCGCTTGTCGTCATTTGTGCCATGATGTAAAGGGCAACGTCCTTGGCCGTCACGCCTGGCTGCAGCTCGCCTTCGATGTTGATGCGCATGGTCTTAGGCTTCTGCTGAAGGATGCATTGAGAAGCAAGAACCTGAGCCACTTCGCTCGTGCCTATTCCCATCGCAATAGCTCCAACAGCACCATGCGTGCTTGTATGCGAGTCGCCACAAACAATCGTCATGCCAGGCAAAGAGAGTCCCTTTTCGGGACCAACGACGTGAATGATGCCGTTGTCCTTCGTTCCCATCGCAAAATGACGGATGCCAAACTCCTTGCAATTCGCGGCAAGCGTCTCGACTTGCTTGCGTCCGACGGGGTCGTCGATGCGTTCTTGCTGATCGCTCGGCGTGTTGTGGTCGGGCATAGCGACGATGTGGTCGGGACGGAAAGGCTTGATGCCTTTGTCGCGAAGCGTGTCGAAAGCCTGCGGACTCGTCACTTCATGAGCATAAAGCCTGTCAATATAAAGTTGTGTTGGCCCGTCCTCAACGTTCTGAACAACATGAGCGGACCAAATCTTGTCAAATAAGGAGACCCCCATAACTATAAAGTATAATGAAGAATATTGAATTAAGACTTGAACTTATTTATACAATCAATATACGCTTCCACCGAAGCTGTCACGATATCCGTATTTGCGCCGAAGCCATAATAGACCTTGCCGTCGTATTCCACTTGCATGTGGACCTTGCCCATATCGTCGGAACCCTTCGAAATGGCTTGAATGGTGAACTCGCGAAGCGTCATCTTGCGCTTGATGATATTCTTGAGAGCATTGATAGCTGCATCGACGGGACCGTTACCCGAAGCAGCACTCTCGAACCTCTCGTTTGCGATGATGAGACCAATGCTTGCCACGCTACGAACGCCCTTGCCTGTCGTAACCTGCAGATAGTCGAGCTTCACGTTATGCGAAGCCGTGCGGTCGGCACCAGCCAACACCAAGATATCGTCGTCCGTAATCTCCTTCTTCTTGTCGGCAAGCTTGAGGAACTCCTCGTAAACCTTATCGAGGCGCTCGCCATCGATGTCCACGCCATTCACGCTCAAGCGATGCTTCAAGGCTGCTCTGCCGCTTCTTGCCGTCAGCACAATCGCATTATCGTCAATGCCAACATCCTTCGGATTCATGATTTCGTAGGTCGAAGCGTTCTTCAGCACGCCGTCCTGATGAATGCCGCTGCTATGCGCAAAAGCGTTCCTGCCGACGATTGCCTTGTTAGGCTGCACAGGCATGTTCATCAAGGAACTTACCATTCGACTCGTCGGGAAGATTTTCGTCGTGTTGATGTTCGTGTCGATGCCAAGGTCGGGATGCGTCTTGAAAATCATCGCAATCTCTTCGAGGGAAGTATTGCCGGCGCGTTCGCCAATGCCGTTGATGGTCACCTCTGCCTGACGAGCCCCGTTCAGCACGCCTGCAACCGTGTTGGCAGTCGCCATGCCGAGGTCGTTGTGGCAATGTGTCGAGAGAATGCTCTTGCCTGCAGCAAAGGCATCGACGTGTTCGTAGAGGTACTTTATCTTCTCGCCATACTCGTAAGGCGTGCGGAAGCCCGTCGTGTCGGGAATGTTGCAGACCGTAGCACCAGCCTTCGTCACGGCATCTATGACGCGGGCGAGGTACTCGTTGTCCGTCCTGCCAGCATCTTCGGCATAGAACTCCACGTCCTCGACGTACTTCTTGGCATACTTCACGGCAGCCACGGCGCGCTCGATAATCTCCTCGGGCGTTGAGTTGAACTTGTATCGAATGTGGCTCTCGCTTGTTCCGATGCCGGTATGGATGCGTTTGTGCTTAGCATATTGCAGCGCCTCGGCAGCACAATCGATGTCCTTCTCGACAGCTCGGGTCAAGGCACAAATGGTAGGCCAAGTCACAGCCTTACTGATTTCTATCACGCTATTGAAGTCGCCAGGACTGCTGATGGGGAATCCAGCCTCGATGACATCGACGCCGAGCGCCTCGAGTTGCTTGGCAACCTGAATCTTCTCGACCGTGTTGAGCTGACACCCAGGCACCTGTTCACCATCTCTAAGCGTCGTATCGAAAATAAACAATTTGTCGCTCATATCTTATATTTATTTACATTTGCGCGTGCAAAGGTACGAAAAAGCGAGCGAAATACAAAGAAAAATGGTTTTTTTCTTATTATTTCCGAGCGAAGACCGTAGCTCGACCGTAGGTCTTCCGCCTGCGACTGAGCACCAAAGGAGCGCAAGAAGGTACGAATAAATGAGAGAAGCGCAAAAGAAAAGCAGAGATTTCTTTCATAAATGTTCAATCACTTGCATGTAGTTCGAGAATTACTCACTAGTAAATTAGCATTTACACACTAGTAAATTGCGATTTATTCACTAGTAAATTAACATTTTACCCGCATAGGTTTGAAAACGTCATATATTTGTCATATCTTTGCAGCATCAATACCCATTATATATATATTATGAAGAAGTTCCTGCTCCCCCTAATGAGCCTGGCATGGCTTGCCGCCTTTCCGCAAACGATGACCGAATGGGACGACGTGACGGTCACGAGCCTGAACCGCATCCAGAGTCACGACCTCAGCATCCCTTTCGACGATGACGAGGCGGCGCACTCGCTGAACCTGTCGGAATCGCCCTACCACCTCGACCTGAACGGCACATGGAAGTTCCGTTGGAGTGCTTTGCCAAGCAAGGTTCCATCGGGGTTCTATGCTGATGATTATGATTTGAGCGGTTGGGACGACATCACGGTGCCGATGCCTTGGCAGGTATATGGCATTCGGAAGAGCAAAAACTGGGACAAACCGCTCTATGTCAATACGCGCTATCCCTTCACCTACACGGACAACTTCTCTGTAATGGGCTCACGTCCAGACTATTACACCTACAACGAATCGATGAAGAATCCGGTCGGATGCTATCGTCGTACGTTCACGCTTCCCGAAGGTTGGACCGCGAGAAAGACTTTCCTTCGCTTCAACGGGGCAGGTCACGGCTACTACGTATGGGTGAACGGACAGTTCGCAGGATACGCCGAGGACTCGTATCTGCCAAGCGATTTCGACATCTCGAGCTTCGTTCGCGAGGGCGAGAACAACGTCTCGGTGCAGGTCTTCCGCTTCACGAGCGGCTCATTTCTCGAGTGTCAGGACTATTGGCGGCTGACGGGCATCACGCGCGACGTTTATCTCTGGTCGGCTCCCGAAACGCGCATCGGCGACTTCTTTTTCCAGACGACAAGGCTCTCCAATGCCGGCACTTCGGGACAAGCAAAGTTGACGGTCGATTTGGAAGGCGGCTCGACAAGCGGAATGAAGTTGCAGATGACGATTAGCGACGGCGAGAACATCGTAAAAGAGACTACAAAAACGCTTTCAACATCATCCAATTCGAGCCAGACAATCACGTTTTCGGGCATCGAGGCATGGAGCGCAGAACATCCAAAACTATATGATTTAACCATTCGTCTGCTGACCCCCGACGACGAATTGGTCGATTTGCGAGCCTGTAAGATTGGGTTCCGAACAGTCAGCATCCGTACGGACGGAGCACTACTCATCAACGGCAAACGTCTTGTGGTTCATGGAGTTAACCGTCACGACTTCAGTCAGGAGACAGGGCGAACCGTCAGCAGGGAGGAAATGTTGCAGGATGTGTTGACGATGAAACGGCTCAACGTCAATGCCGTTCGCACGAGCCACTACCCAAACACCCCCTACTTCTACGAACTTTGCGACCAATACGGGCTTTATGTCCTTGCAGAAGCGGATGTGGAATGTCACGGAAACACAGGGCTGAGCAGTGTGGAACTCTTCCGCAACCCCATGGTGGAACGCAACGAGCGGCATGTCAGGACTTTTCGCAATCACGCTTGCATTTTCGGTTGGAGCGCAGGAAACGAGAGCGGCGGAGGCAACAACTTCCAAAGCGTCATGGAAGCCATCAAGGCTCTCGACACCTCGCGCATCACCCATTATGAAGGAAACAGCCAATGGAGCGACGTTACAAGCACAATGTATGGCAGCTACGACAACATGCTCTCCACGGCAAAAAGTCGCAAGGGCAAGACAAACCAAAAACCGCACATCCAATGCGAGAACACCCACGCGATGGGCAACTCGATGGGTAACGAGATTGATTACTACAGAGACATCTACGAGCCGTATCCCGCCATGGTGGGTGAATTTGTCTGGGACTGGAAGGACCAAGGCCTGAAGAAGCCTGTTCCCAACAAGACGAACCAATACTTCTGGGCTTATGGCGGTGACTTCGGCGACAATCCGAACGACGGAAACTTCTGCTGCAACGGTGTCGTGCTGCCAGATTGCACACCAACGGCTAAGTCATTCAACATGAAGGGCGTCTATCAGCCACTCGACATCTTGCCTATCGATGCAGAGCAAGGAACGTTCAAGGTTAAGAACAAACTCCAGCAAGTGCACTTTAATGGCTATGACGTTGCGTACATCATAAGCGAAGATGGCATCCAAATTGCGAGCGGAATGCTCGACGACCTCGACCTCGCTCCGTGGGATAGTACGACGATTACCATCCCCTACGAAGGCATCACTTTCAAGCCTTCAAGCCTTTACACGATTCGCTTCTCTACAACGCAACGCGAGGAAACGCCTTGGGCAGAAGCCGGATACGAGGTAGCAGCCTCGGAAGCAGTCATTCGCGAGGCAACGACTCCGCTCGCCTATCAATACGAAGGCACAGACACGCTGTCCATCAGTGGCGTGGGAGCAACAAGGACTGTAAAGGGCGTAAACTTCACGGTAACCTTCTCCGGCGGGACGCTCTCGAAATATGTCCTCGCAGGCACAGCCCTTATCAACCAACCCATCAAACTCAACACGTTCCGCATACCAACGGAAAACGACAAGGCACAAGAGGGCAACTGGGAAAGCTTGGGCGTTCGCTCTCTTTCGATGACAACTGGCACTTGGGAGGTTGAGCGAGACGAAGCAAATCGCTGGGTTCAACTCTCAATCACAGACACTTACACAACAAGCACGCAAGCTCTCGTCTTTACTGTCAACAAACAGTTCCGCGTGTATCCAGACGGCACAATCAGTGTGTCAACAGTTACTACACCCAACATCGAAGGCTCTGTCTTGCCGAAGCTTGGTTTCCGCTTCGAGATGCCCTATTCCGCAGAAAATATCACGTGGCTCGGCAGAGGACCGTTCGACAGCTATCTCGACCGCAAATATGCCGCGCATCTTGGAATCTACCATAGTACCGTCACCGAGCAATGGACCGACCACATTCGTCCGCAAGAGACAGGAAACAAGGAAGATGTGCGCTGGCTGGCAGTTACCAACAATTCTGGTAAAGGCCTGATGTATGCTTCTCCAAGCGGAATGGCAACAACTGTCGGACATTGGCGTGCCGAGGACATTTACACGTCGCCAGGCAATCGTAAAGGCCATCCCTACGAAGTGACCTTCCCTCGAACCACAGTCGTCTCGCTTGATGCATGGAATAGAGCGCTCGGCAATGCAAGTTGCGGACCTGATGTGCTCAACAAATATGAGCGGAAACTTGCGCAAACGCCTTTCTGCTTCATGATTATGCCGATACATGAGGAGACAACGGACACCGTTCTGACGCAAAGAGGCAGCCTCGGCCTGCCCGTTTGCCAGCCCGTTCGTTTCTCTGACGACGGACATGGCTTTGCCATCCTCAGTTCAAACAATCCTACAGGTACCATAATATATTATAGTATCGACGGAAGCGACTTCCAACCCTATACAGAGCCCCTCGATATGCGTCAAGGCGGCTTGCTCAGGGCTTATGCTCAGGCAGAAGGTTTAGCTCAAAGCATCATCACCGAAAAGGCATACGGCTTCTTCGTCGATAAGAGCGAATGGACAATCCATAGCTATGACAGTCAGCAAGGTGGAAACGAATTAGCATCCAATGCCATCGACGACAACGAGAGTACGATATGGCATACGCAATACAACCCTCAGACGCCTGATTGTCCGCACGAACTGGTGATTGACATGAAACAGTACTATCGCGTGACAGCCTTCGCATACAAGGGACGCAGCGACGGTTCGAACGGGCGTGTGCAGCGCTACGAAGTTTACTTCACCAACAATCCTCATGTATGGGGCGAGCCTGCTGCAAGCGGAACGTTCAACAACACTGCCGACAAGCAAACAGTCAGCATTCCGTCGAAGCCAGAGGCACGTTACATGAAGTTCCTCGTACGTACCACTCACGACGGCAGAGGCTATGCATCAGCAGCCGAGCTTTACGTCGAGGCAGAAGCCATGGTGCCCATGTCAATATGGTGGATTTCAGCAATACAAACAAACCACCGCTATCGGATTCGTGAGAAGCAGTCAGAGCTTTGTCTGCACTACCAGACGAACTCGAACGAAGGCCATTTCTGCTTGGGCAACTTCGACGAGAACGACCCGACCTACGTCTTCACATTCGAGAAGGTTCAAGGTTTTACAGCGTTCTACAAACTGAAAGCCGACGGTCATTATATGTCGTATGACAGCAGTGCAGGCTGGCGCATCATTTCCTCGACTACAACTCCAACAGACAAGAACGGCTGGATTCAAGTGGAGCGTCTGGAAGGAGGCAATGCATACTTGCGATGTGGCTGGCAGAACAGTCGCCTGGTAGGTTTTGACTCACGTAATGTTGGCAGTTACATCTACGCCGACAAGACTGCTCCAGGCGAGTTCATCCTCGAAGACCTTGACGACGACGACGGGCTGAATGATAATCCAAAATTCAAAAGCACAACCGACAAGCAAGGTTCGACCATAGTCAACCTTAGCGGTCAGCAAGTCTCGTCAGACTATCGTGGCATTGTCATCATGAAGACTATAGACGGCAAAGGGAAAAAAATTCTACGGTAACGCAGGGGAATAAAAAACGCAGCACGTTAAGATTGCCAACGCAGCACGCGAGGATATAAAAATCAGCCTTCCGAGATTGATTCTCGAAAGGCTGGTTTTCTTTCTTTTTTCTTCGTATCTTTGGCTTCGTCGAGTTCTTAGACTATCCCTTGAGCCATCATAGCTTTGGCGACCTTCATGAAGCCTGCGATGTTGGCACCTTTGACGTAGTTGACGTAGTCGCCTTCCTTGCCATACTTGACGCATTGCTGGTGGATGCCCGACATGATCTGATGCAAACGCTTGTCAACCTCCTCGGCCGTCCAGCTGATGCGCATCGAGTTCTGCGTCATCTCAAGTCCTGAAGTTGCCACACCACCTGCATTCACGGCCTTACCAGGAGCGAAGAGGTGCTTTGCAGCGATGAACTTCTCGGCTGCTTCTGCCGTGCAACCCATGTTGCTGACCTCAGCTACGCAAAGCGGTTTGTTGGCAAGAATCATGTCTGCATCCTCGCCATTCAGTTCGTTCTGAGTGGCACAGGGCAGATAAATGTCGGCTTTCTGCTCCCACGGCTTCTTGCCCTCGAAGAAGGTCGAACCCGGGAACTGCTCCGCATAAGGCTGGCAGATGTCGTTGCCGCTGGCACGAAGTTCAAGCAGGTAGTCAATCTTCTCATCGTCGAGGCCTGCCGGGTCGTAGATGTAACCATCTGGACCTGAGATGGTAATGACCTTTGCCCCAAGCTCTGTTGCCTTCTTTGCTGCGCCCCAAGCCACATTGCCGAAGCCTGAAAGAGCCACCGTCTTGCCCTTGATGTCGAGGTCATGCGTCTTCATCATCTGGTTGACAAAGTAGAGTGCGCCGAAGCCTGTCGCCTCAGGACGAAGGATGCTTCCGCCCCACTCCAAGCCCTTGCCAGTAAGCGTGGCAGCATGGAACTGTGTGGTGAGCTTCTTGTACATGCCAAAGAGGTAGCCTATCTCTCTACCACCCACTCCGATATCGCCAGCAGGTACGTCCACATCGGGGCCGATGTACTTGAAGAGTTCCGACATAAAGGCCTGGCAGAAGCGCATGATTTCCGCGTCGCTCTTGCCTCTTGGAGAAAAGTCAGAGCCGCCTTTACCACCGCCCATGGGCAGAGTGGTGAGGGCATTTTTGAAGGTCTGCTCGAAGCCAAGGAACTTCAGGATGCTCAGGTTAACTGAGGAATGGAAGCGGAGGCCGCCCTTGTACGGACCAATCGCGCTGTTGAACTGCACGCGATAGCCCAGGTTGACCTGCACTTCGCCCTTGTCGTCCACCCAAGGCACACGGAAAGTGATGATGCGTTCCGGCTCGACAATGCGCTCCACAATCTTCGCTTTCTCAAATTCAGGGTGTTGGTTGTAAACGTCTTTAATGCTGTCCAGCACCTCGCGAACTGCTTGGAGGTACTCTTTTTCACCTGGATGCTTCTGCTCCAAGCCTTGCATAATTTTTTCTACATTCATGGCATTATTAAGTTGATAGGTTATGGTTATAAGTTTTTGTTCTACTGTCTTAATTACCCCAGTTCGTCGCACTCTTTGAGCCAAGCGTCGGAACTTGCATCCGAGGGCATTCTCCAGTCGCCTCGAGGACTCAATGAGCAACTGCCCACTTTAGGTCCGTCTGGCATGCAACTGCGTTTGAACTGCTGCGAGAAGAAGCGGCGGCAGAAGGTCTTGAGCCACTTGCGGATGGTTGCGTCGTTGTACTTCTGCCCGAAAGCCTGACGCGCCAAAAGGTATATCTTGGCAGGACGGAACCCCCATCTAAGCATGTAGTAGAGGAAGAAGTCGTGCAACTCGTAAGGTCCCACCAAATCTTCTGTTTTCTGAGTGATATTGCCTTGTCCGTCGGCTGGAATAAGCTCGGGTGAGATGGGGGTGTCAACGATGTCGAGAAGCGTCTGCTTGGTACTCTCATCCTTCGTTCGTTCTGCTACCCAATAGACGAGATGTCTTACCAATGTCTTTGGAACTGAGGCATTTACGCCATACATCGACATGTGGTCGCCATTGTAAGTTGCCCAACCGAGCGCCAACTCACTCAGGTCACCTGTGCCTACCACGAAGCCATTCATCTGGTTGGCAGCGTCCATGAGTATCTGTGTGCGTTCGCGAGCCTGTCCGTTCTCATAGGTCGTGTCGTGCTTCTGCATGTCGTGACCGATGTCATTGAAGTGCTGGATGCATGCTTCCTTGATGCTTATCTCGCGAATGGTGATGCCGAGCAACTTCATCAGGTTCACAGCGTTGGTATAAGTCCTATCTGTCGTGCCGAACCCAGGCATAGTGATGCCTACAATTCCACGCCGATTCTTGCCTAATCTGTCGAATGCTCCGACGCAAACAAGCAGGGCAAGAGTTGAGTCAAGACCTCCACTAATACCTACAACAACAGTTTCTGAACCAGTATGTTGTATGCGCTTTGCCAAACCTTCAGTTTGAATGTCGAATATCTCTTGGCAACGTTCGTCGAGACGTGCTCCTGAGGGTACGAAAGGATGCGCATCGATGACTCTTGTCAGGGAGAATGGGCGGGCAGGAACGCGCTCGGTGTCAACCATTGTCCATTGTCCATTGACCATTGAAGATTCGGCTTGACATGCTGCGAATGTTGTGTTCCTTCGGCGTTCTGCACGAATCCTCTCTACATCTATCTCCGTTTCGAGCATCTGTGCTTCGAACTGATGGCGTTTCGCTTCAGCAATGAGTACACCATTCTCGTAAATAAGACCTTTGCTGGAGAAGACCACATCCTGCGTGCTTTCGCCGAAACCGCAAGAACTATAAACGTAGCCGCAAATACATCGGGCACTCTGCTGGGCAAGCAGGTTCTGCAGATAGGTGTACTTCCCCACCAAATCATTGTCGGCGCTGAGGTTGAAGATGATGTCGGCACCTTGCACAGCAAGCATCGAACTTGGCGGAACGGGAGCCCAAAGGTCTTCGCAAATCTCTACGCCAAACGTGCACGAAGGCGTAGAGAAGAGCATGTTCGTGCTAACCGTGACTTGCTGTCCGCAAATGAGCACCGTCCCCTCCGGAACATCGGCACCGCTCTGGAACCAGCGCTTCTCGTAGAACTCTCTGTAGTTGGGCAGGAAGGTCTTCGGCACAAGACCAAGAATCTTGCCTCGCTGCACGACTGCAGCACAGTTGAGCAAGCTGCCACGATAAGCAACAGGCAGGCCAACGATACTGATGATGTTTAGGCTGCGTGTGTTGTTCATCAGATGGATGAGCGCCATTTCAGCCTCGTCGAGAAGGAGTTGTTGGCCGAAGAGGTCACCGCAAGAATAACCTGTCAGCGAGAGTTCTGGCAAGCAAATGATTTCGATTCCTTTGCCTTCAGCCTGAATGACGAGCGACTCAATCTGTTCGACATTGTACTGCGGGTCGGCAACTCTTACCGAAGGAATGGCCGAAGCCACTTTGACAAATCCGTGATTCATCTTGTTTATTTTCAATTAATGATTTACAGCCCCTCTCCAAACCCTTTCTTAGGCAAGGCCTTTTTGTTAACATTCCTGTTCGAGTTTAACTTCTCCCTCTGGAGAGTTAGAGGAGGTCTTTTATTTGCTATTTGCACGCAAAGGTACAAAATATAATTGAAAAAGGAAAAAGAAAGGGAATAATAATTGCAAAAGAGGGGAAAGACAGTTCTGTTTTTTGCCAACGAACTACAGAGGACAGACATCCATTGGCCTTTTTCGTTATCCATCATCCTTCGCCACCATTTGCACCTGCCAACCTCTCCGGAGCACAAAACTTGCAAGTCATAATATATAAATATGTAAGATAAAAGATAATTTTTCACCTTTCACTTTTCTCTTTATATTTTTTTTCATATCTTTGCACGCAAATTTTAACTAAACAATAATAAAATGTCTAAGAAACACGCAAAAAAGCAAGTCAATGAGTTCGACGAAACCATTGCAGCCTCAAGATCATTTTTCGAGAAGTACAAGAGAGCAATCCTCTACGGAGGAGGCGGCTTGCTTGCCATCATCATCATCGCACTCCTTGTGCATCAGTTTTACATCACCCCGCGCAACAACCACGCTAACGAGAGCATCTTCTATGCTGAACAGGCTTTCATGGATGGTAATTACGAGAAGGCACTGAACGGCGACGGCGCCAACATGGGCTTCATCGCTGTTGCCAATGAGTACAAGAACACGAAGGCCGGCAACTTAGCTTGCCTCTATGCTGCCAAGTGCTATGCTGCTACAGAGAAGTATCAGGAGGCAATCGACATGCTCAACAAATTCAGCGGTTGCGGCGACGCCATGATTAGCCCCGCTGCTACAGCACTAAAAGGCAACTGCTATGCTGAGCTGGGCGACAACGAGAAGGCTGCCGAACTTCTGCTGAAGGCAGCAAAGGATGCTGACAACAACACTATCAGCCCCACTTGCCTGCTCCAAGCCGGCCAAATCTTCGCCGCTCTCGGCCAAAACGACAAGGCCCTGGACTGCTACAAACAAATCAAGAGCAAGTACCAGCAGAGCAGCCTCTACTACGAGATTGACAAGTACATCGAAGCAACACAGCAGTAATAATAATTCATAATTCTTAATTCACAATTAAGGCTACGCCCAAAGTTTCCGCGAAGAAGATAATTGTGAATTATGCATTATGAATTATGAATTGACAAATGGCCTCATTTCTTCATAACCTTTCCGAATATGATATTAACTCTGTGCCCGACGCAACAGGCATGAGGGTTGGTATCGTCGTGAGCGAGTGGAACGACAAGATTACCTCTGCTTTGCTCGAAGGTGCCTGCCAAACACTCATCAAGCACGGCGTCAAAGAGGAGAACATTACCGTCAAGACCGTGCCCGGCAGTTTCGAGCTAATCTACGGCTCTGCTCGGTTTGCCAGCTCTGGTCTCGTGGATGCAGTCATCGCAATAGGTTGTGTGATTCGTGGCGACACCCCCCACTTCGACTACATCTGCCAGGGCGTCACACAAGGTCTGGCTGAGTTGAACAAAGAAGGTAAAGTGCCCGTCATCTATGGCTTGCTTACCTGCAACACGATGGAACAGGCCGAGCAACGAAGCGGTGGCATGCTTGGCAACAAAGGCGACGAATGTGCCATCACAGCCATCAAGATGGTGAAGGGCTGGGAATGATTTAGAATTTCAAGTTTAAAGATAAAAGAGGAGCGCTGCCTTGGTCTTTTCCAGGCAGCGCTCTTCTTATTTTCTAATTCTCTTATTCAATCACGACTCTTGTCCAGCCATGTTCGTCAGGCTCAATGCCGTACTGGATGTTGCGAAGCTTCTCGTAGAGCTTGCGGCAGATGGGACCAGGCTGGCCATCCTTGCTGATGATGAAGCTCTGCTTGGTATCGAGGTCATCAATTCGCTCGATGGGACTGATGACGGCTGCAGTTCCGCAAGCACCAGCCTCTTCGAAGGTCGCAAGTTCTTCTTCGGGAATCTGCCTGCGCTCCACCTTCATACCGAGGTCCATAGCAAGCTGCATCAGGCTCTTGTTGGTGATGCTGGGCAGGATGCTGCTGCTCTTCGGCGTGACATAGGTGTTATTCTTGATGCCGAAGAAGTTGGCAGCACCGCACTCGTCCATGTACTTCTTCTCCTTCGCGTCGAGGTAGAACTCGCAGCTATAGCCGAGGTCGTGAGCCATCTTGTTGGCTCTGAGGCTGGCTGCATAGTTGCCGCCCACCTTGTAGATGCCTGTACCAAGAGGAGCTGAGCGGTCGTACTCGCGGATGATAACATAAGGATTCGTGGCAAAACCGCCTTTGAAGTACGGGCCGACAGGTGTGACGAAGATGAGGAAGAGGTACTCGCTGGCAGGATGTACGCCGACCTGAGCGCTCGTGCCAATCAGCAAGGGACGGATATAGAGGGTTGCCCCGCTCTCGTAAGGCGGAATGAAACGTTCATTCAGACGCACCACCTTGTCCACCATCTCGTTGAACTTCTCCGTAGAAAGCTCAGGCATCAGTATGCCGCGACAAGTGCTTTGCAAGCGGGCTGCGTTCTCGTCAGAGCGGAACACGCGCACCTTTCCATCGGGACAACGGTATGCCTTCAGTCCCTCGAAAGCCTCCTGCCCATAATGCAGGCAGGTAGCAGCCATGTGCAAAGGAACGGTCTCCTCGCTGCAAACTTCTATCTCGCCCCAAGCACCGTTACGATAGTAACAGCGCACATTGTAATCTGTCTTCATGTAACCAAACGAAAGGTTACTCCAATCGATTTCTTTCATATAGCCTCCTTCAGACCTTCCAATCTATGGGAAAGCCTTTTGATTGAATTGTGAATTAAACTTCGTGGCAAAGTTACGCCTTTTCCTCGACATTAAGCAAGGATTTGCAGTTTTTTTCTGCTTCGTAGAGCTTTTTGTGACAATACTTCATCAACTCTTGTGCTTCACGAAGGCGTTCTGCCAACTCGTCGACGACTATTTCTCCTTGCTCCATCTGCGATGCCATCTCCTCGAGTTTCTGCATCGCTTGCTCGTAATTCATTGATTCTTCCATATAGCCCCCTCTACGCTCCCCCTTGGGGGAGTACTTTGTATTTTTATATTATTAATTTTAAATACCAATACCTTAGACAGTATTTCTCCTTTATCTGTTTGTGTTGTGAGGACATCACCTTCGGCAAGGTCATCAATGCAGCGAACAAGTCTGCCTCCGCAAGTCGTGATAGTGTAGCCGCGCCTCAAAAGAAGCTTTGGGTCGAGTATTTCCAGCCGTTTCTTCAAGAGTTCTTGACGATGATGCTCGCGTTCAATCTGCTGAGGAATAGCTGTTAAAAGTCTTTGACGAAGAAGTCGAAGACTGCTTTGTTTATCTTGAATCAGGTTTGTAAAGAGCAAAGGCAGGACGGCTCTTTGATGCTCCAGCCGTTGCTTTTCTCTCAGGATTTTTTCCTTTGCAGAATGTGTGATGCGTTGATAGAGGTCGTCGAGCAAGGCAGCTTCTTCGGCTTGATGTTCGATAATAAAAGTAGCAGCTGCTGTGGGAGTTTTGACTCTCGTATGAGCCACATAGTCGAGCACCGTCTCGTCGCGTTCATGGCCTATTCCAGTCAGGACTGGCAAGGGATAGAGCGCAATGCAGGCTGCCAATTCGTAGCTGTCGAAGTCGCTCAAATCACTGCTTGCTCCACCACCTCGAATGATGACAACAAGGTCGAAATGGTCAGCATTCTGCACTTCTTCGAGGGCAACTATAATGCTTTCCGGCACTTGCTCGCCCTGCATGACTGCAGGAAAGAGCCGAACATCGAAGTGGAAACCGTAGTCATTCTGCTCCAATTGATGGCAGAAGTCACCATAACCGGCTGCAGTTGCGCTACTGATGACTGCGATTCGCTTCAGCAATCGAGGCAAGGGCAAGCTCTGATTGTCGTGCAGGATGCCATCCTTCTCCAATTGCTGCAGAATCTCACGACGCCTTTTTGCAAGGTCGCCAAGGGTAAATGTGGAATCAATATCGACGACGTTGAGCGAGTAGCCATATTGTTCATGGAAATTAATCTCGACCAGAAGCTTCACCTGCAAGCCTTTGCGAAGCGTCTCGCCTGCCTCTTTCTGGAAGCGGAGCCTTATCATGTTGTAGTTGCGAGCCCAACAGGTTATCCTTGCTCTTGCCACAATTCGGTCGCTCTCTTCGTCTTTCTGAACAAGCTCTCCGTAAAAGTGGCCGCCAAAAGCTGGAGTACTGACATCGCTCAGCTCGCCAGTCACCCAGTATTGCTCATCGAAGTTCTCCTCGATGACATCCCGCACCAGGCTGTTCAACTCGAAAAGTGTCAGTACTTCGTTCATCGTTTCTCACCTATTTATTGCTCATTTATGTTCTCCATATCCTCATCAAGACGGCCTCCCCAAAGGTATTTGTTGGTCTCGCGGGCAGCGACTCCGCTCAACAGGAGCAGGGCCACGAGATTGGGGATGGTCATGAGGGCGTTCATCGTGTCGGCAATGTTCCAGATGACGTCAAGGCTGATGATGCTGCCGAAGAAGAGCGCCACGATGTAGAGGATGCGATAGAAGCGATTGATGCGTTGGTGCTCGATATAGTTGACGGCACTCTCGCCATAATAGCTCCAACCGAGGATGGTGCTGAAGGCAAACGTGAGGATGCCGAAGGTAAGCAATGGAGCGCCTACATAAGGGATCTTGGAGAAAGCCACCTTTGTCAAGGCTGCTCCGTCGGCATAGCTGATGTCGGGATAAGCCAAGATGCTGCTGACGAGCACCAGACCTGTGAGGGCGCAGATGATGACGGTATCCCAAAAAGTTCCTGTACTCGACACCAAAGCTTGCCGAACCGGGTTGCGTGTCTGAGCAGCAGCCGCTACTATGGGAGCGCTGCCCATGCCGCTCTCGTTGGAGAACAAGCCTCGGGCTATTCCGTAGCGAGCTGCCATCATCACCGTTGCTCCCACGAAACCTCCTCCAGCAGCAGTAGGATTGAAGGCTGACTCGACGATGAGCTGGACTGCAGGCCAGACGAAACCTCTGTTCATATAGAGAATATACAGACAGCCAAGCACATAGAGCGCAGCCATGAAGGGCACAAGTATGGTGCAGACGCGAGCGATGGACTTCACGCCACCCATGATGACAAGGGCTGTTAGCGTGCAGATGAACACGCCAACTATCCAAGTCGGAATGCCAAAGGTCTCGTTTGCTAGAAGCGCGATGGAGTTGGCTTGCACGGTGCAACCTATGCCGAAACTAGCAAGGGCTGTGAAGATGGCAAAGGTCAGAGCCAACCACTTCATGCCAAGCCCGAGTTCGAGGGCATACATGGGACCTCCGTATGTTCTGCCGTCGCTTCCTCTAACACGATATTTCACGGCAAGCAAGCCTTCAGCGTACTTCGTGGACATACCAAAGATGCCCGTCAACCAGCACCACAGCACAGCCCCAGGTCCGCCAAGAGCCACCGCAGTAGCCACGCCGACGATGTTACCAGTTCCTATAGTAGCAGCCAGAGCCGTAGCCAATGCCCCGAACTGAGATACATCGCCCTTTGCCCCTTTGTCCTTCTTGACAGAAAGACGGATACCAGTCAGCAATCGCCTTTGTGGAATACGAAGCCGGAAAGTGAGGAACACATGCGTGCCAAGCAGCAAGATGACCATCGGCCAGCCCCAAAGCACAGAGCTGAGCAGCGAGAAGAGGTTGTTTATTGCATCCATGGGTTAAGGAAGGCTCTGCAGCACCCTCTATATTTTGTTTTACTTTCTTAAGACAGTCTGGCCCTGCGTGACGATGATGCCGCGAGAGACATCTGTGGCAGGAGTGCCGTCGAGGTGGAACATTGGTGCATCCTGAGTGTTTGCGGCCTTCGGGGCTTCTACTCCTGTACCCTCTTTGATGCGCTTGTACTCAGCTCGCGCCTTCACAAGTTGCTGCTGATAGGCCTCCGAAACGACGACATTGGAGAAGACACCCATACTGAGCATCATCCCGGCATCGATGTCGCTCTTCCAATGATGACCGCAAATCACGCGATCCAATGCATACTCCCGCGCACAGACCAGAATCTCTGCTGTCCGCTCTGGAGCAACGGTAGAGAGGGCGAGTGCAAACATCCAGCCAGCCACCGAATGGCCTGAAGGATAACACGACGAAAAGGCTTCCTCCTCGTCTGTCTCGGGTGTCAGCGAAGGCTTGCCGAAAGTGGTAAACGGACGAATCCGCTGATAGAGATTCTTCACCCTTTTCTTTTCGGCCATTGCATCGCTGGTAGCTCCTGAAGCAAGTTTCCAGATTTCGGGCGTGAGTTCTGGACTGATTGCAATGCCCATGCTTTCGGAGAACACCTCATTCAGCGAAGCCGTTGAATTCCAGACTGCCTCCTCGCCCCTTGCCTCGCGCTGACTCTTGCCCCAGACATAGAAGTAATAGTCGTTGTAGAACTCCCCGCTGAGCTGCGAAGGAGGCTCGGGCAGCCACAAGGAAGCATTCGGTCTCGCATCATCGCTCAAGTAGGGGTCAGCATACTGTACTTGGGCCCAAACACACAGCGAGGCCAACGTCGAAACGCATAAAAGGAAAAACTTCTTTCTATTCATAGCTAAAGGTTTTGTGTCTGCAAAGATACACATTATATTTATATTAAAGAGACATTTCCTCAATAAAATGACAAAAACAAATAAAAAAACTGGCAGCCACATGAGCCGCCAGTTTATAAAGTTTGTCGATACTGCTCCTCATTCTTAGAACAATTTTCCGACAGCGCGTGCCTCATCGCCCTCAAAGACGAGGACGTCGGTCACTGGCTCGTAATTTATTATGGAGAACTGAAGAAGATTAACGGCCAGATAATTACCATCGCGCGAGGTGCAGACCTCAGCCAAGTAGTTACCGTTGGTTATCGCTTTCGGACGAAAGCCCGCGACGGCCTTTGAGATTTCTTCGCGCGGAGCAGAAAGAATATGCTTCAATTGCTCGCCATCGTCGGAGGAGAGCTCTAAGACGTGAGCATCGATAATGCTACCCGTCGGATTATAGAGTGCAACGGTACGGAATCCGAAAAGTGACTTTTTGATGCTAATACGAGCATCGACACAGATGTCATTCCACATCTGCAAATTCTTAATATTTGCCATTGTTTTTTCTTTTTTTTATACATTCTTGTTAATTATAAGCCAACACAAATATAATGCGTAGGCAAAAATCATTACCCATCCTTCTGAGCGTGACAGCTTGTAGCTACTGTGAGAGAACAGCCAGAAGAGCAGGATGCTGGCAGTGAGGACAACAAAATCTACAGTCGTAAGTCCTGTGATAGAGAGAGGCTTCACGGTTGCGCAAACCCCAAGGATATAGAAGATATTGAAGATGTTGCTGCCCACGACATTGCCAATAGCCAGTCCGCTCTGTCCTTTTCGGGCAGCCACGATACTCGTGGCAAGTTCAGGCAGGCTTGTGCCACCAGCAACAAGTGTCAAACCGATGACTGTCTCACTCACACCAGCTGACCTTGCAATGCCGCAAGCACCTTCTACAAACAACTCTCCACCACCTATCAATGCTCCCAGCCCTAGCATGATGAACAATGCTATGCGGGTCGGGGACATCATACTTACAATGCTGTGAGTTTCTTTCTGTTTTGCCAGACTTAATGAATACGCCATAAATACAGCGAAGAAACAGAGCAAGACAATTCCTTCGCCTCGGGTTAGCGTGTTCGTATTGCCGCTCGACACAAAAGTATCAAGGGCTAAGCACGATAAGACGACACTTGCCATCAGGCACAGAGGAATGTCCTTCTGTACGGTGGTCTTGGAAATGGCGATTGGGCAAATGGCAGCAGATGCTCCGGCAATAACCAATGTGTTGAACAGATTGCTGCCCACGATGTTGCTCACGCTGAGTGCTGTGGCAGAAGTATTGTTCGATAGGCTTGCCAACAGACTCACGATGAACTCTGGGAGTGATGTGCCAAAAGCTACAATCGTCAGACCGATGACCATCTCCGAAATACCGAATCGTGATGCCAAACCCACTGCCCCGTCGGTCAGCTTATCTGCACCGACAAGGACAAGTGTAGCACCAATCACGATGTACAATATGTATGTGAACATAAAAATCTTTGTTAGTGATACATGTTTTCTTTCAATAAGGAAAACATTCGCTAACAAAGAAGCCGCCTCAGCGCAATGACATAATAAAGGCGCGGAGACGAAAAAGCCCTGCCAGAGGCATGTAATGATTTGGTGATGCCTTCCCTCGGTAAAGTTTGGAGGAAGCCACATCTGTCCGCTACCCAACGGCCATGATGATTCGTCCGGCCGCTATGAGTTGGTAATAAACGAGTGGGACGGGATGAAGCCAAACGAGTGGAAGACGGAGCCGTTCGCAATGCTGCTTCAACAGGACTTTGCGGCTCTTCTGCTATTTGCCGAAGCCAACCATCAAACTGTTTGATTTGCTCCTCATTCTTCTGTTCATTGCCAACGAAACCCTCTGCCCTGACTCCCATTCTGGAACCAAGGAAACCACATAGCAACGTGGCAACGACTAAGATACGCATCACGAATCTTTTCACGATGCAAAGATACACATTATATTTATATTAAAGAGACATTTCCTCAATAAAAATACTAAAACAAATAAAAAAACTGGCAGCCACGAGGACTGCCAGCCGTATGTTTGTCATAAGACGCTTTACGCTTTATCCGCAGAAGCTGAGCAGGATGCCTGCTGCAACGGCACTACCGATGACGCCTGCCACGTTTGGACCCATAGCGTGCATCAGCAGGAAGTTGCGCGGGTCTGCCTTCTGGCCTTCGGTCTGGCTCACGCGAGCTGCCATAGGAACGGCGCTGACACCTGCACTACCGATGAGGGGATTAATCTTCTCTTTGAGGAAGAGGTTCATAATCTTTGCCATCAAGACACCACCTGCACTACCAATGCCGAAGGCAACGATGCCGACGCAAAGGATGGTGATGGTCTGGAAGTTGAGGAAGGCACTGGCCGTGGCTGTTGCGCCAACGGTAACGCCCAACATGATGACCACGATGTTGTTCAGCTCGTTCTGTGCTGCTTTGCTCAGGCGCTCCACTACTCCACTCTCCTTGAAGAGGTT
>JAGCNZ010000105.1 GCA_017645655.1 Bacteroidaceae bacterium
GCAAGACGGAAAACGCGTGGAGGTTGCAGATATTGACGATGTTCGTGAGCATCAACTTGCTGCTGAAGCCGAACATCTTCCAAGCAGGAGCCAGATTGAAGTTGAGCGTTGGCCTCCAAGGCGAGAAGAACCAGGCCATCAGCTGTGTGACGAGGACAAAGCAGATTGCCTGCGTCACGATAGCCCAATAGGCAAAGCCCTTGATTGCCATCGCGATGCCGACGATTCCAGAGAGGAGCATGGCCGTCAGAGAGCAGATGCTGGTCTGCCTGACCATCAGGTGCCCGAAGAGGTAGGCACGCTGAACTGTGCCGAGACCCGAGAAGAGGAAGCCCAGGAAAAGCACTCTGGCAAGCGGAACCAACTCCTCCAGTTCGTAGAAATCCGCGATAAGTGGGGCGCAGAACCATAGGATGACGTAGAGCAAGGCACTGACCAGCAGGTTGAACCAAAAGACGGCGTTGTATTCTTCGTGCGTCGGCTCGCGCCGATTGCAAAGCGCTGCCATGAAACCACTCTCCTGAAGGGCGCTTCCGAGGGCTGCGAAGATGTTCAGCATCGCTACCTTACCGTAGTCGTTGGGCGTGAGATAACGAAGCAGAACCAGTCCGAAGACGGCGCCTATCAACTGCATCAAGCCGTTCGACAGCCCGCCCCAAAGCATTCCTCCGGCAGTCTTTTGCTTCAATGATTTCTGTTCCATCGCTATTCCTTTGGGGTTAAATGGGTTTTATGGACGAGGCACGCATTTGACTTCGATTAATCTGCGTTTGCTCTGCAAAGGTACGAAAAAGCAGAGAATAAACAAAGACTTTGGCTTTTTATCTTGCGATGAAGACTTCGCATGCATTCGCTTTCTGTGGTCGAGGGCTTATGAAAGAACGTAGATTGCAGAAATCAGAATGTCACTCTTCATGGACTTTTTCTTTCTTTTTGCTACTCCGGAAACGAGCGTAAAGTGTGACAAAATAGGTTGAAAAACGCCAAAAATGGCATCGACACTCGTTAAAATTTTCAACTTAACAGGGGATGATTGAAAACATCACACGTGATATTTGATTTTTTTCCACGTTACAATTACTGATTTCCCACGCCAAAAATGTTGTTTTGAGCGGTGAAATGGGGCATTTTTGCTAAGCAGAGTTGGCAATTTGGCATGTTCAGCCAGGCAGCTCGCCACGTAACCAGCTCTGTTTCAACGAGAAGCGATTTTCGCTGATTTTCGCCGAAATTGTGAGCAAAACCACAGTCGAGAGCAAATTCGGCGTTTTTAGAGCACTTCCATAAAAGCACAAAGAAAGCATTTTGTCGTTTTTGCTTTCACTTTGTCAAATTACCATCGTCACCACACAATACATTAAAAATATATAAATGCTTGCACAGACGAATAAGTTTGACTATCTTTGCACGAAAAATAAACACACGAAGCAACTAACTACGCAAAGCCAAATCATCATGAGCAACCAGGAATTCAACTATCAAGACCTGTCCGCGAACCAACAGTTGGAGATGTCCGAAGCATTTCCCATCCTTATGCGAAAAGTGTATGTCTGGATGACACTTGCCCTCGCCATTACCGGCATGACGGCATATTACGTGGCATCCAGCGAAACCCTGCTGGCTGCAATTTTCGGCAACCAAGTGCTGTTCTGGGGACTTCTCATTGCAGAATTGGCATTGGTATTCGGCGTGAGTGCCGCCATCAACCGCCTGTCTGTCGTGACAGCCACGGTGCTCTTCATCCTCTACTCCATCATCAACGGCGCCACGCTGTCCGCCATCTTCCTCATTTACGAGATGAGTTCGATTGCGACCGTCTTCTTCATCACAGCCGGAACGTTCGGCACGATGGCTTTAATAGGCTACACCACCAAAATCGACCTGTCGTCGATGGGAAAAATCCTCATGATGGCGCTCGTCGGACTGATAATTGCAACCTTGGTCAACATATTCATCAAGAGCGACAGCCTGACCATGATACTGAGTTACGCAGGCGTCGTCATCTTCGTAGGACTGACGGCTTGGGACTCGCAGAAGATTAAACGCATGCTCATGATGGCCCCCGATGCCGGAGAAGCCGCTCAGAAGTTGGCACTTTTGGGTGCGCTGACGCTCTACCTCGACTTCGTCAACCTCTTCATTTACCTGCTTCGCATCTTCGGTAAAAGGAGGTAGATGCACCACCAAGGAGCACAAGTTCACCTTTTTGCTGAGAAAAAGAACGTATTTCTTCTCTTTTTGAGAAATATTTCGTACCTTTGTGCCCGCAAATAGACAAGTATGGCAATAAAATTTCAGTATAATAAAACCTCGTTGCAGCAGATTGAGAAGGCTCTGAAGATGCGTCAGCGCACCCTTCCAATCATTAAAAGCAAGGAAACGGCGCTGCGACTGGAGGTGAAGAAATGCAAGGAAGAAGCCGACGAACTCGAGCGAAAACTGCAAAGTCAAATCGAAGGATACGAGAAGATGTATGCCCTATGGGGCGAGTTCGACACGTCGCTCGTCAGCCTGGACGACGTCAAGTTGAGCGTCAAGAAGATTGCCGGCGTCAGAGTTCCCGTGCTCGACAACATCAGCCTCAAGGTGAAACCCTTCGGTTTGTTCAGTGCTCCTAAGTGGTATTTCGATGGTATCAAACTCCTGCAGGGGCTTGCGAAGACTGCCGTAGAGCGTGAATTCGTCTTCGCCAAGCTGCACCTCTTGGATCATGCACGTAAGAAAACGACTCAGAAGGTTAATCTCTTCGAGAAAGTTCAAATCCCTGGTTATCAGGAGGCGGTGCGTAAGATAAAGCGTTTCATGGAGGATGAGGAGAACCTTTCCAAGTCGTCGCAGAAGATTCTAAAGTCACTTCAGGAGAAGAGAAAGGAGGAGATCGCATGATTGAAAGAATGAAAAAGCTCACCTTCCTGGTGACTCAGAAGGAATACGACGAGTTTATCGCTGGCTTGCGGGAGCAGGGAGTGGTGCACGTCCAACAGCTGAAGCAGGGACAGACCAGCCCGGCTTTGCAAAAAGCTCTCGACGAAAGACTCCGCTATCAACAGGCAATCGACTATCTCGACATTTCGCTGAAGGCGTGGGAGAAGGAAACGGAAAGTAATTCGAAACTCGAAATTCAAGATTCAAACTCGCTTCTCGAGGAGGTTGAACGTCTCAAAACCGACGAGGTTGCCTTGCGTCATAAGATAGACGAGGCAGAGAAGAACATCCAGAAACTTGAGCCTTGGGGCAACTTCGACTGGGAAAGCATCAAACAGCTACAGGAGAAGTCGGGCCTGCAGGTGTATTTCTATGCCTGTGCAGCCAAGTCGTTCCAGGCAGAATGGGCTGAGAAGTACTTCGCCACACCTATCGACGAGTACCGCAAACGCACGTATTTCCTGGCCTTCTCCAACGAGGAGCCGGACATCAAGGCTGAGCGACTCGAGCTGCCAAGCGGTTCGCTCGAACAATATAAAAAGGAAGCAGAAGAAGCTAAGGCTGCCCTCCAGCAGAATCACGACACAACCTGCCAGTTCGCCCGTCAGTATCGGGATGCTCTCGAGGCTGGCCTGAAGCAGGCTAAGGGCGAGATACAACTGCAGGAAGTCCAGCTTTCGGACGAGAGCATCGCTGAAGGCGCCGTCCGACTCATGGTGGGTTGGACGCTCGAGGAAAAGGCTGAAGGACTCGCCAAATGGCTCGACGAGAAGCAAGTTTACTACGAGCTCGAGGACCCGGCCTACGAGGACGATGTGCCCGTGAAGATAACCAACAACAGCTACACCAGCCTCTTCGAGCCCATCCTCCGTATGTACTCGCTTCCCAACTACCACGACATCGACCCGAGCCTCTTCTTTGCTCCGTTCTTTATGCTCTTCTTCGGACTCTGTCTGGGCGACGGCGGCTACGGACTCATCGTGCTGCTCGGAGGCATTTATCTCGCCTTGAAGGGCAACGAGGAGACCAAGAAATACGGACGTCTCGGCATTTGGCTCGGCATCGCCACGACCATCTGTGGTCTGCTCACGGGAACCTTCTTCGGCATCGACCTGTCGAAACAGGAATGGGCATTCCTCGCTCCTGTTAAGCCCTACTTCCTCAACGACAATGGCGTCGGCCCGATCTTTGGCTACTCACCAATGATGGTCATCTCCGTGATTATCGGTCTTGTGCAAGTTCTCTTGGGTATGGTGCTCAAGGCATGTAAAGCGTGGAAGAACTACGGCTTTGGCTATTCCATCGGCACCTTCTCGTGGGTAGTGGCGCTACTCTCTGCAATTGCCCTCTTCGGCTTGCCCGCTTGCGGAGTCAGCCTGCCTCAAGGACTCGTCTATGCACTCTACGGACTTATCGCAATAAGCGTCGTCGGCATATTCCTCTATAATAATCCGTCGGCTTACAAGAACCCGATACTCGGTCCGCTGTTGAATATCGGCGGCGGTGTCTGGGCAACTTACGGCATGGCAACAGGCTTGCTTGGCGACTTGTTGAGTTACATCCGCCTCTTTGCCCTGGGTCTGACTGGCGGTGTACTTGGCGGCGTGTTCAACTCGCTTGCCTTCGACCTCACTTCCAGCCTGCCGTGGTACGTCCGTTGGCTGCCGATGGTGCTCATCCTCCTTGCAGGTCACGGCATCACCTTCGCGCTGAGCATGATAAGTGCATTCGTCCATCCGATGCGACTGACGTTCGTCGAGTTCTTCAAGAACGCGGACTTCAGCGGCGGAGGAAAGGAATACACACCTTTCAGGAAAGTTCAGAGTTCAGAAATAAAAGTTCAAAGTTAAATAAACAACAAATCATAATTATTAAACCCTCATAAGACATAGCTCGTTTTTCATAGCCTCGCAAGCGAAGCAAAAACAGTACATTAATAATTAAATGAGGTTGCAAAGCCTCGCCCAGCATCGCGTGATTGTGAATCAGGAACTGTGAATTATGAATTAAAACACAAAACTTTATGGAAATCTTATTAGCTTATCTGGGCATCGCACTTTGTGTAGCCCTCTCTGGAATTGGTAGTGCTTACGGCGTAACCATTTGTGGTAATGCAGCAATTGGTGCCTTCAAGAAGAACCCCACAGCAAGCGGCTCCTACATGGGCTTGGCTGCTCTGCCCTCTTCACAAGGTCTGTACGGCTTCGTCGGCTTCTTCATGCTCAACAACAAAGTGACACCCGACCTCGCAATGCCTGCAGCTTGCGCCATCTTCGGCGTTGGTCTGGCTCTCGGCCTCGTGGCTCTCTTCAGCGCTATCCGTCAGGCAAAGGTCTGCGCAAACGGCATCAGCGCAATCGGTGCCGGTCATAATGCCTTCGGTACTACTATGGTGCTGGCCGTGTTCCCTGAGCTCTACGCTATCCTCGGCCTGCTCGTGCTCATCCTGACTGCTAACGCGTTGTAAGGAACCCATAGCCCCCTTTTGAGGGGACAAATGGTAAATGGTAAATGATTAAATGGTAAATTACAAGATGAAACCGACATTATTTCTCCTTGCTGCAGGTATGGGTAGCCGTTATGGTGGTCTGAAGCAGCTCGACACGCTTGGCCCTCAGGGACAAAGCATTATGGATTACAGCATATACGACGCCATACAGGCTGGCTTCGGCAAGGTCGTGTGGGTTATAAGACATGACTTCGAGGAACAATTCCGCACACAAATCCTCGCGAAATACGAAGGACACATCCCTTGCGAGCTTTGCTTCCAGAGTCTTGACGCGCTGCCCGAGGGCTTTACCGTGCCTGAAGGACGTCAGAAGCCGTGGGGCACGAACCACGCAGTCTTGATGGGTAAGGACGTCATCAAGGAGCCGTTTGCTGTCCTCAACTGCGACGACTTCTATGATCGCGATGCTTTCCGCGTGATGGCAAAGTTCCTGAGCGAGCTTCCCGAAGGCAGCACAGGCAAGTACGCCATGGTGGGCTTCCGCGTGGACAACACTCTGAGTGAAAGCGGAACAGTAAGTCGCGGCATCTGCGAAAACGATGAGCAGACGCATCTCCTCACCGGAGTTGTGGAGCGCACCAAGATAGAGCGCCACAACGGCGTGGTTCAGTACCTCGATGAAAACGACGAGTGGGTCAGCATCCCTGACACAACTCCCGTTAGCATGAACTTCTGGGGCTTCACTCCTGACTATTTCGAGCACAGCGAGGCATTCTTCAAGGAGTTCCTCTCCGACCCGAAGAACCAGGCGAACCTCAAGAGCGAGTTCTTCATCCCGTTGATGGTGGACCATCTTATCAAGACTGGTCAAGCAACTTGCGAAGTCCTTGACACGACCAGCAAGTGGTTTGGCGTGACTTATCCCGAGGACCGTCCCGAGGTAGTGGCAAAGCTTGCTGCTCTCCACGAAGCCGGTCAATATCCTGCACAAATGTTCTAAAAGACAGCCTCACCCTTTTGGGTGGGGCTCTTTATTACCTGTACATGAAACGCTTACTCGCTTCTCTTTCTCTTCTCCTGTTGATGGTTTCGGCAGGAGCGCAAGGTCTCGCGGTTGATAAGGATACTCAACGAATCCGCGAAGAGTTCCAAGACCGCAAGTTCGGCATTTTCCTCCATTGGGGCATCTACTCCATGATGGCCGACGGAGAATGGATTATGCATCACCGCAACATTGACTGCAATGAGTATTCCAAGCTTGCGGGAGGCTTCTACCCATCCCTCTTCGATGCTCACGAATGGACACAACTCTTCAAGGAGGCTGGTGCGCAGTACGTTACCTTTACCAGCAGGCATCATGATGGCTTTTCGATGTGGGGAACGAAAGCAACTCCTTACAACATCGTCGATGCCACTCCCTACAAACGCGACATTCTTGGAGCGCTTGCAGAGGCTTGCAGAGAGCAAGGGCTCAAGCTCCATCTCTACTACAGCCACTTGGATTGGTACCGTCCGGACTACCCGACGGGATGGACTCACAAAGTGCCTCGCGACGAATCTGCCTTTAATTGGGAGAGCTATTATGCTTTCATGAATCGTCAGTTGACTGAACTCCTGACCAATTACGGCCCGATTGGAGCCATTTGGTTCGATGGAATGTGGGACCACAAAGAACAGGGATTCGACTGGCGACTCGAGGAACAATATGCGCTCATCAAGCGTTTGCAACCCACTTGCCTCATAGGAAACAACCATCATGGCTCGCCTATCGGGGTCGAAGACTTTCAGCTCTTCGAGCAAGATCTGCCGGGTCAGAACACCGCAGGCTTCTCCGGAGAGCAGAAGATATCACAGCTCCCTTTGGAAACATGCATGACGATGAACAACTCATGGGGTTACAACATCACCGACAACAACTATAAAGACGGCGACGACCTCATTCGGCGACTGGTTACGGCGGCAGGTTTGAATGCCAACTTCCTGCTCAACATCGGCCCGCAACCCGATGGGAAACTTCCCGAACAGGCTGTCAAGAGGCTGAAGCACATTGGCGAGTTCATGAAAGTCAACGGCTCGACCATCTACGGCACGCGTGGCGGCTGCGTTCCTCCACAAAGTTGGGGCGTCACGACACAAAAGGGAAAGATGCTCTACATACATATATTAAATAATGTAGAGGACGGACAAATCTTCCTCCCCCTCACGGAGAATAAGCTCGCGAAGGTCACGATGTTTGCAGACGACACCAAGCTGAAGTTCAAACGCGAGAAGGAAGGTTACCGCATCTTCCTGCCCGAACTGCCCAAAACAGTTGACTGCATATTGACGGCCACACTGAAGTGCCCCCCTTTGCCCCATTAGGGGAAATGAAATAGTAAATTGTAAATTGTCAAATTGTAAATTACGAAGATGTATATCATCGGCATCGCTGGAGGCACAGGTTCCGGCAAAACAACAGTCGTTAAAAAGATTCTCGAGACGCTTCCTACAGACAGAGTGGCACTCATTCCACAGGATTCTTACTATAACGACACTTCGCATCTCACTCCCGAGGAGCGCAAACGCATCAACTTCGACCATCCCGACGCTTTCGATTGGAAGCTTCTGGCCGAACAGATACAGGCTTTGCGACAAGGGAAGAGCATCGAGCAGCCCACTTACAGCTACCTGATCAGCAACCGACTGCCCGAGACGGTACACGTCGAGCCTTGCGAAGTCATCATCATCGAAGGCATCATGGCGCTGTGGAAGAAGCAGTTGCGCGACCTCATGGACTTAAAAATCTTCGTTGATGCCGACCCGGACGAACGCCTCATCCGCGTCATCCAGCGCGACACGGTTGAGCGTGGCAGGACGACACAAATGGTGCTCGACCGCTATCGGGACGTCTTGAAGCCCATGCACGAAGAGTTCATCGAGCCGACAAAGCGGTATGCCGACCTCATCATCCCGCAAGGCGGAGCCAACCAGCAAGCCATCGAGATTATGAGGACCTACATTATTCATAGGATTAAGCCTTGAAGCCCCATCTCCTACTCCTTTTTCTCCTTGTCGCTTGCACTGCCAAGCAGGAGAAAGATACGTCCGTTCTCTTCGCAACCGATGCGGAGGAAACGGACACTTTGCAGTATTATGACCTCCACGAGATACAGGCCAGCGGCAAGATTATCGCAGGAACACTGAGCGGACCGGACACCTACTACGATTACCACGGCAAGGGAATGGGCCTTCAGTACCAGCTTGCCGAGGCTTTTGCACAAAGCATCGGAGTCGTCCTGCAGATGGAAATCTCCCCAGACACCACGACGCTGTTGCAAAAACTCCAGCAAGGGCAGATTGACTTCATAGCCCTCGAGATGCCGACCTGGCAGACGCGCGAGGGCGAATCGCTCTTGAGGCAGGCCATCACGGAGTGGTGGAAACCCGAACGCGTCAAGCAGATTGAGAGTTCTACCAACAATGTGACGGTCACCGTCCGACGCCACATGCGTCCCGTCATGCAGGATGCAACGCACGGGATTATCTCTGCATACGACGACCTCTTTCGCCGCTACAGCTCGGCAGCCGGCTGGGATTGGCGACTTCTGGCAGCGATGTGCTATCAGGAGTCAGGTTTCGACCCCCAGGCTGTCTCGTCGATGGGAGCAATGGGGCTCATGCAGTTGATGCCTGCTACAGCCGACGCCATGGGAGTTCCCTCGGATAAACGCTTCGACCCGGAGCAGAACATTGCCGCTTCGGCACGTTATATTAGGAAGGTAAGCCAGTCATTTTCAGACATCAAGGACGGCGAGGAGCGTATTCGCTTCACGCTTGCGGCCTACAATGGGGGTGTCGGACACGTCCAGGACGCACAGACTTTGGCCCGAAAGAACGGGCGAAATCATCAGATTTGGCAGGAAGTGGCGCCTTTTATCCTGCGCCTTGCCGAACCGCAATACTACAGAGATCCGGATGTTTTGAACGGTTACATGCGTGGCAGCGAAACGGAAGCATACGTCCGACTCATCATGACGCGATGGAACCAGTATCGCGGCAGTGCCCGCAGCTACAGCACAGGCAGCACCCCAGCCCCAGCCAGGAAGAGCCTCCAGGACGGCGAATACAAGAGTGTCGTCAAGTCGCCCGAGGAATGGACGCCAGAAGAATTTAGTAACTAAACGTCCCTCCAAGACAGCCAATCAACCTGAGAGGCATGCATTGGGCGATTGAAATTTGTCGCCCCCTCGGGATTCATTTTCTGTGTCGTCACTTTTAATCGGGTGTCAACACCCCCGCCTGTAGCCTTGCCATCCTTTCGGGTTTATAGATGCCAACTGTCGAATCAACAAGGACTACACGTCTGGTGGAAACTGTCAACACATGAGGTCAGCAAACGTCACACGTGATGTTTGGATTTTACCCACGTGATAAATTCATTTTACCCACGTAATATTTAAAATATTCCACGTGATAAATTCATTTTACCCACGTAATAATTTCAATCATCCCACGCGACGTTTTGAAACGTGGCTGGGAGAGTCGCGTCCTTTTGCAAGAAATTACGGCCTTTTCTTTGTTTTGTCTCTATTTTTTTGTACTTTTGCAAAGCAAATTTACACTAAAACATTCTTCAATATGATTAGGAGACTCTTTTCCGCTTTGCTTGCCGCGTTCATCGCAAGCACGTTTTGCCTTATGGCTCAAGACTTTGACCCTAAACAAGGTTACCGCCTTGAGATTGGCGACGGACTGGCCCTCGACAACCTGAGCGGCACCATAACTTTCTCGCCCGTCAACAAGAAATCGCAGACGCAGGTGTGGCGCATCCAGAAGAGCGACAGGCCAGGATACTGGTGCTTCTACAGCCCGAGCGGCGAGGTGGCACTCGACAACGGCAATCACGGCTCGCAGGAAGGCGAAGTTCTCACTTGGCAGCTCGAGACAAGAAACGCCAATCAGCAGTGGCTCGTCGAGAAGACTGGAGCCGAGACCTACGTCCTGACCTGTGCTGCAGGCGGCCTGAAGCTCGGTTACAACGATACTTGTCAGCCTGGCGGGCACGTCTGGCAGCTCCGCGGAACGAACCAAAGCGAGTATCTTCAGTGGCGACTCGTCAAGACGAACCTCGAGATAAAGACCAGCGACCAAGGCGTCTCCAGCAAGAACGACTGGGAGAACGAGGCCATCTTCGGCATCAACAAAGAGCCCGGACGCGCCACTATGTTGCTATATGCCAGCGAGAAAGAGATGAAAAACGATGCTGCGTATGCTCAGCCTTGGCTCTATCCTAACTCTTCTCTCAGGCTGATGCTGAACGGCAGGTGGCAGTTCAACTGGGTTCCGAAACCCGAAGACCGTCCGAAAGACTTTTATAAGACAAACTTCGATGCTTCCTCGTGGAAGACCATTCCTGTGCCCTCGTGCATGGAAATGCAGGGATACGGCACGCCCATCTACACCAACATCACCTATCCGTTCAGGAATCAGCCGCCTTTCATCAAGGGTCAGGAGGGATATACGCTGGTGAACGAGCCCAACGCAGTAGGCAGCTATCGCCGTACCATCACGGTTCCCACCTCTTGGAACGGCAGGGAGATTTATCTCCACTTCAATGGAATCTACAGCGCCGCCTATGTTTGGGTGAACGGACAAAAGGTCGGCTACACACAGGCTCCCAACGTCGATGCCGAGTTCGACGTGACGAAATACATCAAACCGGGCATCGAGAACCTCGTTTGTGTTGAAGTCTATCGCTGGAGCGACGGCTCGTACATCGAGGATCAGGACATGTTCCGCCTGAGCGGCATACATCGCGATGTCTATCTCGAAGCGCGTCAGAAGCTGCATGTGCAGGACGTGAAACTCACCTCGAGGATGGGCGGACGCGGTCGTCGCGGCGGTGGAGACAACTTCAGTCGTGCCTTCCTCGCCATCGACATTGCCCTCCAGAACCTCGGCAAAAAGGCTGATGCCCGCGTTGACGTAGAGCTTGTGAATCCCGCAGGCAAGACCATCCAGACGGCTATCCTGCAGGTAAGCGGTATAGAGACAGGAAAGCGCGACGCTCAGCTCAACCTCGAAGTGCAGAACCCCGAGCTGTGGAGTGCCGAGAAACCTAATCTCTACACCGTCAACATCAGCGTCGGAGGCGATGTTTACACGCAGAAGTATGGCTTCCGAAAGATAGAGAACCGCAACGGACAAGTGTTTATCAACGGCAAGAGGGTAATGTTTAAGGGTGCCGACCGACACGACACTCACCCCGTTTACGGCAAGGCTGTGCCCGTGGAAAGCATGATAGAGGACATCTTATTGATGAAACGCTACAACCTCAACACGGTTCGTACGAGCCACTACCCCAACGACCCGCGCATGTACGCCCTGTATGATTACTATGGAATCTACGTGATGGACGAGGCCGACGTTGAGTGTCACGGCAATCACAGCCTGTCGAAGAACCCGAAATGGGAAGCTCAATATGTGGACAGACAAGTGCGTATGGTGCTTCGTGACCGCAATCATCCCAGCGTCATCTTCTGGAGCATGGGCAACGAATGCGGCGGCGGCGATAACTTCGTCGCTTCAAAGAAGGCCATTCAGGAGCTCGACGACCGCCTCATCCACTATGAAGGCATGAACGAAGTCGCGGATATGGACAGCCGCATGTACCCCAGGATAGACCACATGATACGTCTCGACAAGCAGGCCGACCTGCAGGGACGTCCGTTCTATCTCTGCGAATATGCTCACGCAATGGGTAATGCCATCGGCAATCTGCAGGAATATTGGGACTACATCGAGTTCGAGAGCCAGCGCATGATAGGCGGCTGCATCTGGGACTGGGTGGACCAGAGCCTCTGCAAGTGGGGCGAGCCGACCACAAACATGTACTACGGCGGCGGCTTCGGCGATTATCCCAACGACAATGACTTCTGCTGCAACGGCATCATCACTGCCGACCGCCACGTCACACCCAAGTTGCTCGAGGTCAAGAAGGTCTATCAGTATGTCGATTTCAAGTTGACCGACGACAAGAAGGTCCGCATTCGCAACCGCTATTGCTTCATGCCGTTAAGCGAGTTCACATTCCATTGGAGCCTGCTTCGCGATGGTCGCATGATAAAGAGCGGCACCACATCGTTGCCCGAAGTACAGCCTGGCGACAGTTGCTTCATTGACCTACCTTGCGAACTGCCTGATGGAGAAGCAAAGCTCGACGAACGTCAAGGCCTCTATCACCTCAATGTCTCCCTCAGGCTCAAGGAGGCAACGAACTGGGCAAACGCTGGCCACGAAGTCGCAACAGAGCAGCTCCTGCTTCGCTACGGCCAGCCCACACTTATGAATGCAGCCAAAGTAGGCGGTGCGCTTAAGGTCGAGGAGAATGCTCAGCAGATAAGTGTAAGGAGCGAAGGCTTTGCGTTTGCCGTCAACAAGCAGAGCGGAGAAGTGACCGAGCTGTCATATAACGGCAAGCCCATCATCTTGACAGGCGAGAAGATACCTTTCGGCAACTTCACCTTCAATGGTTTCCGCAGCATCAGCAACGACCGCCGCAACAACTTCAAGAGCGACGTCGTTGCTCCCAAAGTTACCTTGAAGCTGGAAGACGGCGACGCAATCATCAATGTTCGCTATGATGTCAAGTCAGGCAGAGACGGTCAGACTAGCATACCCGTCGAGACAACTTATACTGTCTATAAGGACGGCAGCATTGGCGTCAAGAGTAACTTCGGCAATGAAAGCAACAAGGACTTCAGCCGCCTTGGTCTCATTGCAGTTCTCGACCCGCGTCTGGGCAATGTGCAATGGCTTGGCCGTGGTCCTCATGAGAACTATCCCGACCGCAAGACCTCGGCCTTCATGGGCGTATGGGACGGCACGGTGAACGGCATGACCGAGGAATACGAGAAGCCCCAAAGCATGGGCGAACGTTGCGACGTGAAGTGGGTGACATTCACGGACGATAAGGGCGAAGGCGTACGCTTCCGCACAGGCGGCACATTCGACTTCAGCGCTCTGCACTATACTGATGAAGAGCTTTGGCAGACGAAGTACAAGCACGAACTCAGCAAGATACATCGCCCAGAGATTATTCTGCACCTCGATGCTGCCATGCGTGGTCTTGGCAATGCAAGCTGTGGCCCCGGCCCATTACCTAAGTACGAGCTTCAGGAGAAGAACTATAGTTATGGCTTTGTTATCGAGCCCGTGAAATGAAGAACGAAGAGTTATCCTTAGAAGAACAGGTGGAGCGTATCCGCAAGAAGCGGGCTAAACAGTTCGACAACACCAGCATCAGAATGGTGCTCAACACACTGTTCCTCATCTTGGCAGCCGTCGGACTTGCTATGTACTTCTTCGGAGGAGAGAATCATGTGCCAGCACTCATCGTTATTGCTGCCGGTATGGTTTTCAAGGTTATAGAGTTCATATTGCGCATCATCTAAGCATGGCAGAGCACATAGTACTTTCTGCACCGCTTTTTGTTGCGGCATTCTGGTCGCTGTGGCTCTGGTTGGACTATATGGCCCACCCTGAGCGCATCACTTTGAGGTTGCTCTTCTTCATGCTCACTACAGCAGGACTATACCTTTGTCACTTCATATACTTCAGCCTTTCAGGTCATACGCCATGGCCTGTAGACATGCTATATCGCTACTGCAATCTGGCAGTCTTTCCCCTTTGGCATTTCTACCTGTGTGAGCTGACGTTGCATCGTCTGAGCCGCAAAGAGTTGCTCTTGTGGCTTGCACCGGCAGTCCTGCTTGCGCCAGCATCACTGATATGGAATGGCACTCTGGTTATCGCAAAGATAGTGTTTGCCGTGCAAGCGGTACTAGTACTGATACTGGGATGGCGCATGCTGCGTAGTTACGAAGCAGCCGTGGCCTCATCTTATGCCGACACGGAGGCTTACTCACTGCGTGCCCTGCGAGGTCTGCTTCTCTTCCTATTTCTTACGACGCTTGCCTCGTTTACCGCTAACCTGTTAGGGCGAGAACGTTTCCTCTCTTCAGTAGCCATGCTGACAGTTCCATCGATGCTTTTCTCCGTCTTCATCTTCATGCTGGGCTATGAATCGGCTCGTCTGCTTCCCAGGGTGACAGCCGTGCAAGACGAGGTAAACAAAGATGAAACTTGTCTATCTGCTGACAAAGAAGACCGAGAGCAAGGCGGGAATCCACAACCTGACGATGAGGACGACGGGGCAAACCACTTTGCACAACTGCAGCGTGATGTCCTAAAAGCAATGGACGAGGAAAAGCTCTACTTGCAACCCAACCTGAAGATAAGCGACTTGGCTTTACATCTGGGGAGTAACAGGAATTATATCTGGCAAGCGGTCAATGTAGGACTAGGCGTCTCCTTCTCTGAACTGGTAAACCGCAGACGCATCGACCACTTTATATACCTCGCCACACAAAATGATATGCGCGACATAGACGACACTTGGCAAAAGTGTGGTTTCACGTCTGCCTCGTCTTTCTATCGTAATTTCAAACTCTACAAGGGCTGTTCACCCGCAGAATATTTTGCGCGCACTACTTAAGGGAGGAGAACCCTCCTGCCCAGCTCCTGAAGAATAATTTGCCCCCAAAGAATACCACCAGCGACGTGATCTTCTTCCATCATGGTGTACTCGGCATCTACTCCTATGGACTTCAGATAGGCGTAAAGTTGGTCGCTGCAAGCTCGAGGCACATAGGTATCCTCTCGAGAATGCACAAGATGCACCTGTGCCTGAGGTTTCCAGTCATTAGGAATAGCCTTGGACTTCACTACCTCCATCAACCAACGGTAGTCAGGATTCTCGGGAGAGAAGAAGTCCATCTGCAGATATGTCTCCAGGTTATAGCCAAGCAACGAAGCGAGCTCTACTATGGAAACGTCACCCGTGCACCACTCTTGGTAATGCTCCAGCAAGTCGCCACGAAATACTTTGGTGAAGTCAAGCCCCAGATGGTCGTAGAAGTTCATTGAATAAATGATGTTAGGCAGTATAGGATATTGCGAGTAGCGTGTGGTCATGAAGGCTTCGATGGCCACCGATGGGTCGTAAGCTCCACCGCCGCACCACAACTCTTCTACAGTGACACCGAGTTCCGGGTGCAACGCATAGTGACGTGCCAAAGCCCAGGCAATGCTGGCGCCCAGCGAATAGCCACCAATGTAGGAAGTGGAAGGCAACTGCCGTCCATAGGTATTGCGGATTAGTTCTGCTGCAGCACGACGCAGGTCAGCAGCCACCACAGCAGAGTTCTCGTGCTGCATGTAACTGATGGGCAAATCATCAGAGGCTCCACAACCTATCAGGTCAGGAATGATGCAAATGTAACCCATGCAGCCCACGATTGCTTCAATGGTAAGGGGGTTGTGCGACACACAATTTTTCTTGCCTTTGTTGATGGGCATCACTTCCAAGACTCCTCGCGGTGTACTTCTTTTTGGATAATACACCACACCAGATGCCGTCACTGGCGAGCCATCGGGAGCAGTGGTGCGATATCGTACTGTATGAGCCGTCATATTGCAAGCAATCAGACGCAAGGGAGCCAGGTTTTGTTCCAATTCAGCCTGCTGTTCTGCAGACATGTTAAAGTCCCCGTAGAGATAATCCACGATTTCCTGCAGCGTAACTGTTTCAGTTTTCACAACCTCTTCAAGCACTTGAGGCTCAAGGGGAGGTACAGTTTCATCTTTCTCGCTGCATGCTACGAGAGAGAACAGCACTGCCAGCGTCAAAAGACGCCGGCAGTACCGATGAATGGTTGTAAAGCAAGACACCATGCTAATGCTAATACGAGTATCAGAAGTTGTAGTTCATGCCGAGCAGGATGTTGTAGGTATCCACGTCGAAACCGAAACGATGAATTTTGGCTTCTGACTGTTTCTCTTTCCCGAAGATGTATCCCAGACTGCCAACTTTGGCCTGCAGGGTGAAGTGCTTTGATACGTCGAAGGACAGACCCGGCCGGATGTTAAGTTCGAAGACGTTTAAGGCAGGCTCACCTCCCAGCTGATCATCCACCTGGTCGCCGCTGACGCCTACATGAACATAGCCCATGCTGCCCTCTACGAAGAATTTCAGCTTTCCAGGCTGCCAGAAAGTGTAGCGGACATAGGGAGCGAAGCGGAAACTGTTGAGCTTTGCCGCATCGTCGCTTGCCACGTCCGACGCAGTGCCGAGCACGGTATTAGCCAGAGACTTGAAGTCGTTGAAGTCGATGCCGCCAAATGCTGCATAGCCGCGAGAATAGCCCAGAGAAACGCCGAGGGCAAACTTATCGTTCAAATTATAGCCGAACTCGGGCATAATTTTGACCGAAGCGCCCGACATGTCGTCGCCTCCCATGTTCACTTTGCTCCACGTGAAGCCAAAGGTTCCACCTACATAGAACTTGCTCTCCTGAGCCTGCATAGCACTCACGCCAGCCAGCAAGAGTACTGCTAAAAGAATTCTCTTCATGTTTAATGTTTTGGTTAATAAGTTAAACGATATAAAAAATTGCTTTATTTCTGCACAAAGATACCATAATATACTCATTCGCATAATCTCAAATATGCAGAAACCAGACGCAAATATGCAGAAATACACTCTGCTGGCTCTATCTGCAAAGGTTTTCTACACAAATCCGTTCAATAAGGGAAGAACATCAAGATGAATATGCTTCCGTTGCGTGTATTAGTAACTTCCCTTATAAGGATAGGCGTACCAATGGTTTAGTTGCATTTCGTTATACAAGGGAAACGGCGAGCTACGCTGGTGATTTGCCTGCAATACTGAACGCTTTTCATGCACTTTTTACATTCTTAATGATTTTTTCTGCAGCCGAGCATATATGTCTTGTGTTTTTTTTCTACATTTGCATAATGTTTGCCTTGCCTCCGCAATGAGAATGGCGGCAGAGCGAAATACTCCTCTTATATATTATATATAATGTATATATACGGATTGGTCACTCCCCTTTATCTGGTAAAACATTAAAGTGGAGGAAGCAACGAAGAACTGCATAATGAAGGAAAGGCTCCTGATTCTAATTCTCGCCATCTGCTGCTTTTTAGCGGCAAGTGCTCAGGTGCACCGTGTCAACAAGGACGGTAGCAATGCTGCCCTCTACGACGACGGCGAGACGTACATCGTGGCTCCCGAGAACGGGTCTTACGTTGACGGTGCAGGCAATCGTACTACCTGGGGACGAGACACGACGAGGTTTAAGAACAAGAAGAACATTCCCATCGGACAGTTCCAATGGGTCGTAGAGCCTCGCCTCGGCACAGTCATCGATGCGGAGAACAACGATACCGTCGTGCACGACTTCCAGAAGTGGAATGCTACCGATGGCTATATGGGCGAATACAACTATCTGGCCAACATCGGTTCGCCTCGTTTGAGCCGTCTCTACTTCAACCGAGACAACACGTCCGACGAGTTCCTGTTCCTGCAGCCATTCAGTTTCTTCCGAGGTTCCTTGCAAGACTTCCGCTTTACGAACACGAAGAGTCCCATCACGAATCTTGCCTATCACTCTTGTGGAAACAGGCAAACAGGCGAAGACCGCATCCGAGCTTACTTTGCCACCAACATAAACAAGATATCAGGCTTGGGCTTCAAGATAGACTACAACTATGGCGTCGGCTATTATTATGCCCAGCCCAACAGCATGTTTGGCAGCACGTTCTATGGCTACTACCGTGGCGAGCGCTACAACCTGCATGCCTACATCGGCATCAACCACATGAAGATGGGTGAGAATGGTGGCATCGAGGACGACCGCTACATTGAGGACCCACTGAGTCTCGGGCAGTCCTACAGCCCAGGCAACATACCGACGATGCTCGACCAGACGTGGAACCGCAATCACGAGCAACACTATTACCTGACGCATCGCTACCATCTCGGCTTCACGCGGCTCATCGAGGTACCAGATTCGCTGAAACCTGCGCCGCCTTCCTCATCAGAGCTTCTTTCCGACCTGCCTGACAGTATACAGACTGCGCTGCGTGAGGACACCCTTGCACGAAGACTTACCGTCGATTCGCTCCTGCAAGCATGGAAAGACAAGCAGGAGATTCCCAAGGAGTTTGTGCCAGTCACGAGTCTCATCCACACTTTCGACGTCAGCAACCTCAAGCACGAGTACCTGTCGCACAGCACGACGAAAGACTACTACACAAATCTTTACTATGGTGATGGCAACCAGATGGCCGACCTGTCGCGAGCCCTTTCGGTGCGCAACACGTTTGGCGTCGCCCTCCGTGAAGGTTTTAACAAATGGGCACAGATGGGCATCACCCTTTTCGGCACACACAAGCTGCGCACCTATCAACTGATGGATGGGATGGGTGGCATGACGCGCTACACGGAGAGCGACGTCTCGGTAGGCAGTGAGCTGACTCGCACGCAAGGTTCCCGTTTCCACTTCAACACGTCGGCCGAAGTCTGGCTTATCGGGGAACATCTTGGCGACCTGAATATCGATGGCAAGACCGACCTGAAC
>JAGCNZ010000106.1 GCA_017645655.1 Bacteroidaceae bacterium
ACGATGCTGATACTGGGTTCGCTGCTCCTCATCTTCTGCCATCTGACGTTTGCCTTCGTGCTTCCGATGTTCAAAGGCTCAGCCGTGGGAGGCATCGCGATTGCCTATGTCACCATCCTTGTGCTGGGTTCGTCGTTCTCCTTGGTGCCTGCAAGCCTTTGGCCCTCCGTGCCTAAACTGGTGGATGCCAAGGTGATAGGCTCTGCCTACGCACTCATCTTCTGGATTCAGAACATAGGTCTCTGGCTCTTCCCCCTGCTCATCGGCAAGGTTTTGGACAAGACAAATCCCGGTGTTGACGACCCAACGAAGTTCGACTACACAGCTCCGCTTGTCATGTTGGCCAGCCTGGGCGTCGCAGCCCTCCTGCTGGGCTTCGTCCTGAAGGTCGTGGATAAGAAGAAAGGACTGGGCCTCGAAGAGCCGAACATCAAGTAGAAAAAGGCGACTTCACAAGTCGCTGAATCTCAGACGGCGTGTCGTGCCTGAAAACATCACGTGGGATAATTCAAATTATCACGTGGAATATTTAAAATATTACGTGGGTAAAATCAAATTATCACGTGGGTAAATCCAAAACATCGCGTGCTTAGTTTAACGACTAAGCACGCGTTGCTTTTATGCGTCGCCTGAATCGTCGAAAGAAAAAGCACAGATTTTTTTCAAATTTAACACATAAAAAGAATAGAGTTACGATTTTCTTCGTATCTTTGTCGCGAGAATAAATTAGCAACGAACTAAATCAGGACGCATATGAAAACTAAACTCTTTACTCTTCTAATGGCGCTGTTTGCATTCGCATGGAGTGCAAAGGCCGATGAAATCACGAGTCTGAAGCTGACAATCAGCCATAATGGTGGGCCAGCTTTCACGCAGGAATTCCCCTCTTCGGGCTGGGAAGAGCTCGTTCTTGGCGAGCAAACTACTTCGTTAATTATCAGCAAAGTGGAGGTCCAGACGTCCGGTTCGATGCAGGCTGTCATGTTCCAAGGTACGATGTACAACACCTCGCAAGGTGGACCCTCAGGCAGCAACGAGTGGCGCACCATGCCTCTGGAGAACAAGGGAAACGGCAAGTGGGAACTCGATATGGGTGAAGGCATCGATCTCATCGAGGCTGACTGGCTCGGACAGAACAAGACGAAGACCTTCGAGTTCTATGTTCAGGCTTACAACGGCTCGGGCAATCAGTTCCTCTACAACAATGGCGGAGCAAACTATAAAGTGACTTTCTCCACAGGCGACGGGGCTGATTGGAAGATTAAGTTCCTCGACGGAATTACTGCAGGCTTGACTTTCAGCCTCGATGACTCGTATAAAGAGTATAATTTCAATGGTGCCGGAGATCGCGTACCTGAGGATCAGCTTGGAGAACTCAGTTCGCTCTGCATCGAACAGTTCGCTTTGCAGTTCTATACGGCTGATGGTGTGAAGACGAACGATGTGAGTCTTCAGTACAGAATCTATGAAGAAGGGCAAGAGCCGGAAGGTGGCTGGAACAGAATAGATGCTACATATCTCGACAATGAGGAAGGCAACAAGATGTTCTGCTATACCGACATGATGGGAATTAACGTGACAAACGGTTTGGAACCCAACAAGGACTATGTCCTCGAGGTGAATTATCAGGTCGTAGTTGACGGGGAATACATCTTCTTGGGAAAGAATAAGGAAAGCAGCAAGTTCCGCTTCTTCCTCACGGAAAACACGTCGCAAGAGGAGATTTACAGCGTGATACTGACCCTCAAACACAACGACGGTGAACCTTTCGAAATGTATTTCGACCATGAGAACGCAGCACCGCTCAACCTGGAAGGACAGACAACATCCCTGAAGATAATGAAGGCTGAGGTCTGGACTTCAGACGGAATAATAGGCGTGGATGTGGTCGGCACGATGTTCAACACGGAGAACGGCGGTCCCGCTGGCGAAGAATGGCGCGCAATGCCGTTAAATCAGTCAAGCAACGGTTATTGGATGCTTGATTTTGGTAAAGAAGGATACGAAATCGTAGAGGAGGAATGGCTCAACAAAAACAAGTCGAAGACCTTCCAATTCTATGTTAAGGGACAAGATGGCTCAGGGAACGACATCCTATACAACAATGCCGGAGCGGATTACAAGATAAACTTTACGACAGGCAACGGCGGTGGCGAAGAAGGTATCCGCAGTTTCAAGCTGACCGTCAACTGCGACGGTGAGGTCTTCACCGAGTCGTTCCCGTCCGAGGGCTGGGAGAATCATGTTATCGAGGGACTGACTTCTTCCATTAAACTCATGCGAGTTGAGGTGGAGTCGAGTGAGTCGTTGACCTACATGGGCTTCTGCTCGACCATCTACGACACGGCTGATGGCTGGCAACACGACGATACGGCATGGGACTGGATACCCATGGAGAACCAAGGCGGAGGGCATTGGGTACTCGACTGGGGTGAAGGAAGAGAACTCATAGAACGTGAATGGCTCAGTCAGAACCTGATAAAGACCCTGGAATTCTTTGCCGACGGAGGCGACGCGAACGGCAACCAATATAAATATGCCAATGGTATCAGCGACTCGGGCTATGACAACAACTACAAGGTGACGTTCACCACGGGCATAGACCCCGATGGTATTAGCCTCGTTTCTGCTTCCAAAGAGAATGGCGCGACCTACAACCTCGCTGGTCAACGTGTGGATAAAGACTACAAAGGCATCGTCGTCACTCGCGGAAGAAAAGTGTTGGTAAAGTAAAACCAGATAGATAATGAGATGCCTCTCCACCCTTTGTGGGCTCTTGCTCTGTGCTATGTCGATTCATGCGGCAAGCCAACCCGACTTGGTTCGCTATGTGAATACCCTACAGGGCACGCTCTCGAACTTCGGCCTGTCGCATGGCAACACCTTCCCTGCCACGGCTATGCCGTATGCGCAGCACATGTGGACACCTCAGACGGGCAGGAACGGCGACGGTTTTAAGTACCTATACGAGTCGGAGCAACTCAGAGGATTTGGTCAAAGCCACCAGCCTTCGCCCTGGGTAAGCGACTATGCTGTCTATTCTTTCTTCCCCGAGACGGGCGACTTGGAAGTAGATCCCGACAAACGAGGCGCGCGTTTCTGCCATTGCAAGGAGGTCGGGCATCCTCATTACTACAGCGTCACCTTCGATAACGGCATTACGACAGAGATGGCGCCTACTGAGAGAGGTGTGCATCTTCGCTTTTCGTATCCGAAGAAACAGGACGCTTACTTGGTCATCGACGGCTATACCGCCGACTCGGAAATCCATGTTGATCAGGAGAAGCGACAGGTGACGGGCTGGGTCAACAATCAGCGTTTCGTCAATCATAAAGAGAACTTCCGCTGCTATTTTGTCGTTCAGTTCGACCAGCCGATACTCGATTTCGGCATTTGGGAAGGGGAGAAGAAGCAGACCTTCCCGCATGAGACGGATGGCAAGGGCAAGCGATACGGCTGTTATCTCAAGTTCAAACCTGGCAGCAAGGTGCAGGCGAGGGCTGCTTCAAGCTACATCAGCGAGGAACAAGCCTGGCTGAACTGGCGCTCGGAACTCGGTTCGGACAAGAACTTGGAACAGACCAAGAAGCGCGGTTTCGAGACGTGGAACGCCTTGCTTAGTCGCATCCGAGTGGAAGGCGGCAGCGAGGAACAACTACGCACCTTCTATAGTTGCCTCTTCCGGGCCAATCTCTTCTCCCGCAAGTTCTATGAAATCAGGCAAGACGGCACGCCATATTACTATAGTCCTTACGATGGGAAAATCTACGAGGGCTATATGCTGACCGACAACGGCTTTTGGGATACCTTCCGCAGCCAGTTCCCCCTGACGAATATCCTGCATCCGACGCAACAAGGACGCTACATGCAAGCTCTCCTCGACGCGCAAAAGCAGTTCGGTTGGCTGCCTGCGTGGTCTTGCCCAGGTGAGACCGGAGGCATGTGCGGCAACCATAGTATCTCGCTTCTGGCAGATGCGTGGGTGAAAGGCATACGCACCTTCGACCCCGACTCAGCGTTGACGGCATATGCACACGAGGCGATGAACAAAGGTCCGATGGGTGGCGCCAACGGACGCGCCGGTTGGAAAGAGTACTGGCAGCTCGGCTATGTTACCTTCCCCGAGTCGCACGGCAGCGTCACGCAAACGCTGGAATACGCTTATGACGACTGGTGCGCGTGGACCTTGGCACGTAGCTGTGGCAATAAGTTCTACGAGCAGGTCTTCGGACGCGTGCTTCGGAACTACTTGAACCTGTGGGACGCAGACACTAAGTTCTTCCGCGGCAGAGGACTCGACGGCAAGTGGCTGGAGCCTTTCGACCCTCTTGTGTGGGGCGGACCGTATACCGAGGGCAATGCTTGGCACTACATCTGGAGCGTTTTCCACGATGTGCAGGGTCTCATCAACCTTTTCGGTTCCGACGATGCCTTTTGTCAGAAGATGGATAGCGTCTTTTCGCAACCCAGCACGGTTAAGCCCGGTTGGTATGGTCACAAGATTCACGAGATGACGGAAATGGAGATAGCAGGCATGGGACAGTATGCCCACGGCAATCAACCCATCCAGCACATGCCGTATCTATACAGCTATGCGGGCCGGCCATGGAGGACTCAGTACTGGGTTCGGCAGATAATGGACCGCCTTTACAACAGCACGCCCGACGGTTTTCCAGGCGACGAGGACCAGGGCGGCATGTCGTCGTGGTACGTCCTCTCTGCCCTCGGACTCTATGCCGTTACTCCCGGCACCGACCAGTACGTGCTTGGCAGTCCTATCTTCCGCAAGGCAACCATCACGATGGAAGATGGAAAGAAGTTTGTCATCGAGGCGAAGGACAACAGCAAGGACAATGTGTACGTCGACAGTCGCAGCCTGAACGGCCAGCCTCTCTCGCGCAACTACATCACCTACAACGAATTGACGTCCGGAGGAACACTCTCTCTGCAGATGTCCGACAAGCCGAACAAGCAGTTGGGGGCAGAGAAAGAGGCCGCTCCCTACAGCCTGAGTTTTGAACTCGAAAGGTGATGGCTGAAAACGTCACGTGGGATAATTCAAATTATCACGTGGAATATTTCAAATATCACGTGGGTAAAATGAATTTATCACGTGGGTAAAATTCAATTATCACGTGGGTAAAATTCAATTATCACGTGCCACGTTTTTAGGCTACCCTGCCTGTGATTGTTGACGACTCACGCTAATCAGGTCTTTCTGGGCAACGAACCAGGGCAAATACTTCTTCATAAACCAGCACCAGAACATGGAGAAAGCGATGGTGACGGCCAGGAAGATGAGGCTCTCCATGTGGCCCGTCTGCCGGAACGGTTCGGGCAGGAAATGACGGAGGGCAACCAGGAGCGTTATGGCCACTTGGTGCGTGCACAGCACAATAATGGAGTAGCGTCCGATGTAGGATATGATGGGTAGCCAATTAATCACGCTGCTCAGCAGGAGTATGGCAAGCGAACCGGAAAATCCGGCGAGGTAAAGTGTCGGCAGCGGGCTGCTGTAAGTGTTGCTGAAGAAGAAGAGCTCGCCCATGTAGGTGTAGTGCAACATCGTGAAGAGCCCGATGGAAGAGACAAGTGCCCACCACCAGGGAATCCGCTTCTGCAGTACGTTCAGCCTCCGATTCAGGATAAAACCGGACCACAGAAGTGGCATGCAGGTCATCGCCGTACCTAAGTTCAGATGCAGGTTGCCGCTGTAGTAGCCCACGATGCCGATGGCGAACATGCAGATGCCCAGCAGAATGTCCTGAGTCAGCCTGTGGGAGGTGATTCTGCGAATGCCATAGTAGGTCAATGCGAAGATGACATTCATCATGAACAGGCAGCGAAGGAACCATAGCGGCCCCCATGTGTCGTCGAAATTGACACCTGTCGAGGCGAAACTTGTGTAGTTTCTCACAATCCAGCCACTTCCTCTGAGCAGGAAGATGAAGAAGAGATATGGGACGAGAATCTTGTTGACTTTGCGCAGCAGGAACTCGAGAATGCCTCCTGCATAGTCCTTGAAGAACAGACCGGAAAGGATGAAATAGAGCGGCATGCGCATCTGCTCGAAGATTTCGTTCAGCAGATAGTCCCCGGCAGAAAAGTATCCTTCGTTGGCGATATGGTCGAGGACGACAAGCAGAATGCAGATGCCTTTCGCGAGGTCAACGTATTCAATGCGCTTGGAGGGAGTCATGATTCACAATTCACCATTCATAATTCAACGTTATCGCTTCTCGCAACATCAGTCGGGACGCTACCTTCTTAATTATGAATCGAGAATCAAGCATTATGAATTAGTAATAAGCACGGTAGCGTAGGCAGAGATGCCTTCCTCGCGCCCCGTAAATCCCAGCTTCTCTGTCGTGGTTGCCTTGATGGAGACATCGTCCGCGTCGATGCCCATCACGTCGGCCAGGCATTGCTGCATCTCGGGAATGCGCTCCTTCAGCTTAGGACGCTCTGCGCATACCGTGGCATCAATGTTGCCTACACGGTAGCCTTTCGTAGCGATGAGGTCAATCGTCTTGCGCAGCAGCACCTTGCTGTCGATGTTGTGGAACGCCTCGCTATTGTCCGGGAAGTGGTAGCCGATGTCGCGCATATTGGCAGCACCAAGCAAGGCATCGCAGATGGCATGAATCAGGACGTCGGCATCGCTGTGTCCCAGCAGCCCCTTCGAATGCTCGAAACGTATGCCGCCAAGCCACAACTCACGTCCCTCAACCAACTGATGGACGTCGAAACCAAACCCGACCCTTATCATTTTATTTACGATTTCACGATTTACGATTTATTGACTTATATATTATATTGAGTTATTTGCTGCCTGCAAATAGCCAAATAGTCCAATCGTAAATAAATTGTAAACAGTAAATTGCTAAATTGTAAATGTCTCTTATCTTCTCCTCATCTTTCCGAAAAGGTCGCGCATGCCGTCCAAATCGAAACCAAGCGAGAAGCGCATCGTCTGGTCAAGTGGGTTAGTCTGTGCCGTAGAGAAGACATATGCCGCATCAATCGAGAAGACACTCATGTGGAAACCTGCACCGACGGTAAAGTACTTACGGTTACCCTTGTTCTCGGCCTCGTGATGATAACCTGCACGGAGCATGAAGCGGTCGTTGTAAGTGTATTCCGCACCCAGACTCCACTGGATTTCCTGCATCTCCTCCTTGAAGCCGCCAGGTGCGTCGCCGAAGCTCTTGAAGATACCAGCGATGGAAGAAACATCGTAATAATCCTTCTGCACACGATCCGTGTACTCGGTCTCTGTCTCACCCTCCTCTGTTCTTTGCTTAGGATAGGTGGGCACGAGAAGCTTGTTCATGTCCGCTCCGATGCTGAACTTATTGTATTCATTGAAAGGAATGGTAAAGTTGCAACCAATACGAAGGTTTGCCGGAATGAACTCTGAGTCGGTGCTACCGCCATAGGAAATCTTCGAACCGATGTTGCTAATGTTGATACCCCAGCCGAAACTGCACTCGCGGTTGCCTGCCATGAAGTAGCCCAAACGGTAGAGGGCAATGTCAGCAGCAAATGCTTTGCCCGGGCTGCTGTCTTCCTGGTAATCGTATTTGATGTCGGAGAGAATGAAGCGCAGGTTGACAGCCATGGAGAACGTCTCGCTCAGCATACGGCTATAGCCTGCATCCAGCGCCATCTCATATGGCCTGATAGTCATGTTGTCGTCATACCCGTCGATGTAAACATCGCCAAGGCTGAAGTAGCGCAGGGATGCATGCACGGCACTGTAGTCACCGATGCGGTAGAAACCCGACACGTTGGCAAGGTTGATGTCGTTCACCAACTTGCGCAACCAAGGTGTATAGCTGACGCCTACACCGGCACGAGCAATGTTGAACGGATACTTCGCCGGATTCCAGTATTGCGAGTTGACATCGGCCTCGGTAGCTGCACCAATGTCACCCATTGCACCTGCACGTGCATCGGGGGCAATGCTCAGTGATGTCACAGCAGTGTGTACCGGGTTGAACAAATTCTGCTTGTCCTGCGCAAGGACAATTTCTGTGCTGCATACGAAGAGAAGCAGCATGATGCGGATGATTCTTTGTGCTTTCATACTCTATAATAACTGCGCAGGCGGTCTATTTATTGTTCCAGACCATGATTTTTTGTGTCTTCGATGTCCATTTGCTCTGTCCGCACCTTACTCTGCAACGATAAAGGTAGATGCCAGTATCCACTTTTGCACCAGCACCATTAGTCAGGTTCCATGTCACTGTATAGACGCCGCGTTCGCCCGAACTGCTTTCTTCGTGCTTCCAAATGCAACGTCCCGAGAAGTCGAACACTTCGACAACGAAGTCGCAGTCGCTGCCAGGCAAGTCGTAGCTTACCATGAAGTTCGTGCTGGTGATAGCCGGGTTCTGGCTTGCCATGAGGCGCACGATGTTTGTTGCCATGCCGTCGTCCACGACGAAGTCCAAGCTAGTCTGGCTCGTATTGTTGAGCGCATCCCATGCACGGAAGGTTAGGCTGTGTGTGCCATTCTCCAGCGCAGGTATGTTGAAGGCGACAGAGCCGCGTGTGAAGTCGCCAAACTCGTGTGCATAGTATTCATTAATGTTATATGTCAGGTCACTTCTTCCGTCGATACATAGCGAGAGGTCATGTCCGATGCCGTTCCCGCTGGAACTTATGCCGCTGGCATCCATGAGATTTGCTACGAAGAGGGGTGTTGCGTTGACTTTGCCGCCGTTTTGGAACTCCTCGTCATTCAGGTAGGCAAAGATTTCGGGACCTTCCTTGTCGAAGTCCGTATTGTCCACTATGCCTCCGAGGGGAATGTCTTCATTGTAGCCGTTGGCTTCGATGCCGTTGGCTGCATCTATTGCATAGAAGACGAATCTGCCTGCTTCGTTGGAGAAGTTGATGTCAACCGGCACGATGAACTCCTCGCTGAAGAGGCCGGCGCGCACGCTGTCCTGTGATTCGTGGAGCAGTCCATTTCGGTCGGTATATGTGAATGCCTCGCTTGCGCCGGCGTTGTTGCGGCATACGATGGTCTCCATATTATCGAAGAGTCGCGTGTAGACGATGCCGTTGAAGTTGGTCATGATTGTGCCGTCGGCCTGCTCCACATGTCCTGAGAGCTTGACGCGTTCGCCGGCTTTGAGTGGGATGGGAGTGCCGTTGACGTCGTGGTCGTTTATCTTGTCCACGACAACGTTTTGCAGGGGGTTGCCCATAGTGAGAGCTGGGTCACCGAGCAGGGCATATTGCAGTTTGTTCTCCAGGTAGCCGGCTTCTCGTCCGTCGCTGATGATGCTGTTCTTTGCCATCCTGATGGCGTCGCCGATGCGGTTGCGTTCCTTCTTTCCAGTGGTGCTACGGGCGAAGAGATATTGCATGAAGTAGCGGTTCATGTTGTAGTTCTGGCTGGCAAACACGGTTCGCGTCGTTCCGTAGAATGCCAGGGCACCTCCGGTCGGGTTGAGCACGGCGGCTTCTCCGATGTTGCTGTTGTATGCGTCGAATGGCATGACATCGCAGGCACAAGTAACCCAAAGGGGCAGCTTGGTGCTCTTTATGTTCTCGAAATCTTCTCTTAGGATAACGTATTCATGGCTGAAGGTGTGAGGTCCTGCATGTCCCGTATAGTTCATCACGAGGGCTCCATCTGCCATTTGTTTCTTGATTTGCTTCGCTGCTTCGGGATACGTGTTGCTGTTTGCGGAGCTGACACGCGTGAAGGCGTCCCACATGATTTTGTGCACCTCCATCTTCGGGTAGTTCGAGATGATGTTTTCTGCCACGTTGTTGGCATACTTCATGTGTTCGTTTTGGTCTCCGTCGTCCCCCAATATGTATACGAGGTTCTTCCATGAGCCAGCGTTCTGGTTGCTGATGTAGGCGATGCTCTTGTCCACCATGACCTTGGCAGCCGAGGCTTGTGAGACGGGGAAGCGCCCGATGCCGATGTCGCTCTTCTCTCGCAGGTGGTTGTATCCCTCGCCGTCGTCGAGCAGTCCGAAGTAGTCTTCCATCACGTAGCTCTTGGTGTCGCTGAAGCTGTTTTCACTTTCGAAGCAGAGCAGATAGTCGTCCGGATTGTGGTTTCGCCAGGAGGGTGAGAGCATTCGGTTGTCCCATGCACAGTCTCCGAAGAGCAGCAGGTAGCGTGGAGCCACGTCTTGGCTGGCAGCTTTGTCGTAGAGCATCTTCATGAAGAGGCGGTATGCAGTCGGGTCGGGCGTGCCGCTGGAAAATTCGTTGAATATCTGGTCGGCTCGTACGACGGCTACTCTCAGGCTGTCATACTGGATGTGAGCGTCTGCCAGGCGTTGTGCTTCGGAGAGCAACTTACCGCTTGCGGGTATGATGATGACCATGTCAATGCTGTCGAGGCTGTGGAGGTTTTGGTTCTCGATGTTCCCCACGAGTGTTGGTTCCGGGAAGGAAGCGGCTGTGTTGAATGCTACGAAGTGTTCTCCTCCGTTGTCCACATTGATGGTATAGGTGCTGCCTTCTTGTGTGCCGGGCACCAGTGCGTCCTTTTTCTCCAAGCTGCCGGTGCGGATGACTTTCACGTTGTTGCCGGTGATGCTGAAGCGTGCGGGTTCATTTGCCGTGCGGGTGAAGTCGATGTAGCCGTCGGCGGCGGTGCTGAGCTTACGGTCATAGTGGTATGCCAGGTAGTCGAGGTGTGCTTTCTTGCCTGCGTCGGTGCGGATGTTGACTTTGAGTGTGACGGGTGTGCCTTGCTCGGTCATGTCGTAGTCGCGTGTCGTGGATGTGGCAAAGACGTAGTCTCCTGGCGGTCGCACGTTGAAGGATGGTAGTGCGGTGCCGTTGACGTTGACGTTGATGGCGTTTGTTGTCGGGTCGTTACCTGTGAAGACGACGGTGAGTTTTCCGTTCCCTGCCGGGTCTGTAGCCGAGATGGAGTAGGAGTGTGAGTTGCTTGTGGCATAGTTTTCACCGTCGAAGAGGTGGCGTCCGAAGGCGGCCCATGCGAATTCGTCTTTCTCGTAGAGGGTGTGTGCTCTGGTGGTGCTGTATCCCTGTCGGGAGAGGTTCGGGTCGAAGGAGAGTGTTTCCATTGTGGACGGTGCGCCCTCCTCTGTCAGGAAGTAGCAGGCGTTGCGTGCGAAGGTATTGCTTGTGCGTGTGTCGCCGGTCCAGTAAACGAGTCCGTTTCCCCAGAAGATCCAGCTGTCGGTCTGGCTGTTGTAGTAGAGTGGCACTTCGATCATGTCGTCGTGGTGCGTGCCTTCACGGATGAGTTCGGGCAGGAGGTAGCCTCCGTAGCCGTAGAGGTGCACGTTGTCGGGGTTGTTGAAGCCCATTTTCTTGAGTGAGGAGCGCGAGAACTGATAGAGTCCGCTTTCCTTGATACTCACTTTAACCCACTTGCCGCTTGCCAGTTTGGAGTTTGCTGCATAGCGGCTGTCCTTGGCTTTCTGCCTGGGAGCGCTGAGCCTGCCTGTGTGGAAGGCGTTTATGACGATTTGTGCGCTGACGAGTTTCTCGTAGTTCGAGCCTTGACGACGTATGGGGATGAACGAGATGTCGAGCAGGCCTTTGCCGCGCTCGATGCCGACGAATGTCTCCACGTCTATCGTCTCGCTCAGCAGACTGTCGAAGCGTTCGGCCACTTGTGCTTCCCTGCCACTCAGCGGAGCGTACTCGGGATAGAGGAGCGAGACGGTGTAGGTGTGTGTATGGTAGTCCGTCTCGAGCGGTACGACTTCTGTATAGACAGGCAGGACTGAGTCGATGGGCATCTCGTTCCAGTCAAGGCTGGTGAAGGCCAGCTGTTGCTGTGCCATGATTGCTTGCGTCAGTGCGGCAAGCATCAGTATGGTGAAAAGTCTTTTCATGTACTTTTTGACTATTTTCGATTTACTATTTATCTCCTTCTCCTTCGGAGAGGGTTGGTGTGAGGCGTTCTATTTTACGTTGAACTCCAGCAACTTTTCTCCTTCCAGATAGCCCTCGAGGTGGTCCTCAACGTTGACAGGGCCCACTCCAGCCGGGGTTCCCGTGAAGATGATGTCGCCCGTCTTGAGCGTGAAGTACTGGCTGATGAAGCTCACCAGCCTGTCCACTCCGAAGAGCATGTCGGCCGTGTGACCTGCCTGCACCTGCTCGCCGTTGCGAAGCAAGTGGAAGTGCAAGTCTTGGACGCCTTTCCCGAAGTGCGAGAGCGGCACCCATTTGCCGATGGCAGCGCTGCCGTCGAAGCCTTTGCAGAGGTCCCAGGGCAGTCCCTTCTGCCGCAGCTCCTCCTGCAAGTCCCTGGCTGTGAAGTCGATGCCCACCGTCACCTCATCGTAGTAGCGGTGTGCAAAGCGTTCGGGAATGCTCCTGCCCAGGTGGTTGATGCGTACGCAAAGCTCCGTTTCGTAGTCGCAGCGCTTCGTGTATGCCGGGATGAAGAACGGCTTGCCGCCCGAGAGCAGCGCAGAGTCCGCCTTCGTGAAGACCACAGGCTTGACTTCGTCGAGCGATTGCCTCTCTATATATAATAACGAATTTTGCAGCTCTTTATTGTGTGCCGCGTAATTCATTCCTATTCCAAATATCTTCATGGCGTTTTTTCAGTGCATGACAAAAACGTCTATTGCGGGTGTAAAATTACGAATAAAAAATGAAAAACAGAGGGTTGACGGCAAGGAATTTTCTTTTCGACCGCAAGAATTAGTTCCTAATCCCTAATCTCTAATCCCTAATCCTATTTGACAGTTTGCAATCAAACTGGCAGATGAGCTTTCTTTTTGCTGTTTTTGCACACTTTGAAAAGTGGGCAAAAATGAGCCTTAAAACGCCTGATTTGGAGATTTAGCGTGGAGCGTTGGCCAACGCTCCACGTTATGTTGGCAAACATAACACGCTTAGTTTAAAATCTAACCGTGTTAAATCTGCAGACTTCACAGGCGAAAAAGTGTGCAAAAACGAGGCGAAAGTGCCGGTTTTGCAAGGTACAGTTGCCAATTTGACCATTGACCATTGACTATTGATAATTGACCGTTGTGTGTAACTGCTTGGAAAAGAGCCTGTTCTGAAATCCTTTCGTTTTAAGCGCGTCAAATTGTCTTGGGGTACAAAAGTAAGGCTGAAAGTATTTTAAGCGATTCTCGCAAGCCTGTCAAAAATGCAAGTGTAAGCAAAAACGCTTAATAAGTGACATTGTGTCAAATACGACTAAATCTGAAGCGGGATGAGAAAATGTGTTGAATTACTTTGTGGAAAGAAAGATCGCTCAACCCGAACAACTCCCAATACGCTACAGGCATATACACCAACAACAGCTATCACAGCTCAGACAATGGTATCTACAATCCCAACAAGCGTTGTTATGGCCGCCCCATCCGCACGGTAAGAAAGAAGTAAGACTGCATGACGCTTTAGTGTATAAGTGGTGGAGAAGGTTTGCTCCTTCGATACATGCTGTCACCATAAACAAAAGATAAGAGGGGATAAACCGTTTGGCTTATCCCCTCTTAGTGTTTATTGCAAGCTGATTGCTTACTCTGCGCGGAGAGTGAAGCGCTTGAAGTCTGTGACGGTCAACTCCTTGTCGATGCTCTGAAGGTAAGAAGCAACGGTAAGGTTCTTGTCCCAAATGTACTCCTGACTCATCAGGCAGTTCTCTTTGAGGAACTTGTTCACACGACCCTTCGCGATGTTCTCGATCATGGCGGGATTGAGGTTTGCAGCCTTCTCAGCAGAAACGGTTGCGATGATTTCCTTCACCTTGGCAACGTCCTCGGCTGTAATCCAGCCCTTGGCCTGATTGCTCTCCATGTGGTCCTCGCTGTCGAAGTGTGCGGGGTTGAAGCCGGCCTTCTTGATGGCAGCCTCTACAGCCTTCTGCACCTGCTCAGCCTTAGACTTCTCAACGGCAACAGCGAACTCGTTGTCCTTGACGCTCTGAGGCACACCGCTTTCGTCGATAGCCACAGGGGAAGCGCTTGCAATCTGCATGGCAATGTTCTTGCCGACTGTCTCATCCTCGACCTTCTTGCTCAGGTTGAGCATGGTGCAGAGTCCGTTGCGGTTCATGTGGTTGTAGGTAGCGATGTTCTCGCCTTCGATGGTGCAATAGCCGTCGAGCTCCATCTTCTCGCCAGTGATACCGCTGCGAGCGGTAACAGCGTCGGCAATCGTGCCTTCGCCCATAGGCAGAGCCTTCACCTCGTCCAGCGTCTTGCACTTGGCAGCAACGGCAGCGTCGAGGATGCTCTGTGTGAGCGCCACGAAGTCAGCGTTGTTAGCCACGAAGTCGGTCTCGCACTTGAGGGCAATGATAGCGGCAAAGCCGTTCTCAGCCTTCACGAGCACGCAACCTTCAGCAGCCTCGCGGTCGCTACGCTTTGCAGCAACAGCCTGACCCTTCTTGCGGAGGTATGCAACAGCACCGTCCATGTCGTCGCTCTCTGCCAAAGCCTTCTTGCAGTCTGCCAGACCAGCGCCCGTCATCTCGCGGAGCTTCTTGATGTCATTCATTGTAACTTCCATAGTCGTATCTTTATTTAAGAGTTTTAATGGATTAAGGATTAAAGATTAATGATTAAGGCTTGATACCAGTTGGTTCGTCAGTTGCCGAAATAACCAGACTTTAATCCTTAATCCCTAATCTTTAATCTTTATTTTATTTATTCAGCCTCGGGAGTTTCTTCAACTTCTGCCTCTTCTTCGCGAGCCTTACCGCTACGACGACCCTTCTTCACGGGCTGGTCTTCCTGCTCGGCAGCTGCATCGCTGTCGGCCTTCTCAGCCTTACGCTCCTCGAGACCCTCGTTGATGGCAGC
>JAGCNZ010000016.1 GCA_017645655.1 Bacteroidaceae bacterium
ATGTCTTCCTTATTTATATTAAAGAAGAGTCGGTCAGCAAAGACGCGGCCTCGAGAGTCGAAGACAGTAAGCTGATAAACGCCTGAGGACAAGCCCCCTCCCCGCTCCCCCTTTGGGGGAGTGCTAATGAGCGGCAAAACAGCAGGATTGTGGCTCTTTCCCAAAGGGGGAGCGGGGAGGGTGCTGACTGCTTTTCCCTCGCACATCAGGCTCACGCCCAAGCTGTCGTCCTGCAAATCGGCTGTATGTCGGACATGAGCTACCCAGCCGCTGTCGGTCTGTTCCACTTTCAGGGAAACGCCCGTGGGCTGTGGCTTCGGCAACTTTGCCTTGACTTGCTTGCCGTCTTTGCTTACGAATAAGACCTCCGACTCCTGTCCTTTCTGCGAAACGACCTCGAAGAGTCCCCTACCCCGATGCTGCGTCCTGATGGAATCGCCTTGATAATGGAGCCAGCCCTCCGCCCACTCTCCATCGTCGAAACAAGCCTCAAAAGCTACCCTGCAAGGTAGTCCTTCCACGAGGTTGCCGCCCTCGGGATAGAGGGAAAGTATCAACTCGCGGTTCTCGGCCTGATTCGGATAGAGGCGACGCATGGCGCGAAGGGTCATATCGTGCGTGTATTCGCCTGGTTCGATGGGTTTGTCATAGACGGGAAACACGCGGCTGTAGAGCTTCTCATAGTCGCGGAAGTACTCCTTCTCCTGGCGTTTGCTCGGGAACCATTCTTTAATCTTTTCGGTATGTTTGCGCTCGAAACGTCCCCAATTGAGTTGCCAACGCGTGTATGCCCTAAGTTCGTAGAACCCAGCGTACTGAATATATCTGTTTAAAGCAAAGAATCCAGAGCCGCGACCCTCTTTCATCTGGATGAGTTTACGCTCTATCATGTAGCCTTCCTGACCAAAAAGCTCCACATAGAGCACGCCGCTCACGTCGGAAGGTCGGTTCGTGTCGGTTCGGCGAAGGTAAGCCGTGAACCAAATCGTATCGCCAATCTGGTAGGAAGTATTGTCCATGTGGATGAAGACCTTTTCCTGCGGAATGGTTCGCCCAAAGGCAGCCTGCCTCTGAGCAAGCTTCTCGAGAGCCGATTCCTCAGCATGAGCGAGGAATGGCAACAGAAAGAAGAGGAGAAAAGTCTTCATATTCATTTCACGCATACTGTCCTATCTATATAACGCCAAAGAGGTTGTTTTGTAACACAAAGACGCCACAAAAATACGAAGAAAATGTGAAAAATGCAAACACGAAGCGTCATCTCGTTCAACTTCACACGTCATCTTTCTCAACTTCACAAGTGGTCTTTCTCAACTTCACACGTGAATCTACCAACGCGACACTTTTTTCTATACATTATATAATATAATATGTGGTGTTTCAACTTTTTTTCGTAACTTTGACCTGCGGTCGAAGTTACTCCCGCTCGGAAATAAAAGAGAAAAAATCAGCTTTTCTCTTTGTATTTCGCTCGCTTATTCGTAACTTTGCAGACGAAACAAATTACGCCATTATGCGCATACGATTACTTCTCACTTTATGCTTCTGTCTGCTTTCTTCCGTGCTTCGGGCAGAAGAATTCAACGTTACGTCTCCCGATAGTACGCTCAAAGCGACCATTTCACTCACGGATGGCAAGCTCTCCTATACTGTCAGCAGAGGCGACAGAACCATAGTCGAGGAGTCTCCTCTCGGGCTGAAAGCCTCAGCAGTCAACTTTACGGAAGGTCTCGAACTGTATGAGGTCTTGAACGATACCGTTGATGACAGCTATACCCTTCCAGTAGGCAAATGCAGCCAGTACAGGGACCATTGCAACGTTCTAAGTGTCACGCTGCAAAAAGGGACGTGGCGAATGACAGTTCTCTTCCGCCTTTATGACGACGGATTTGCTTTCAGATATGTCATCCCAAAAGGTGGTTCTCACTCTGTTGCCTATCTTACAGAAGAGGCGAGCCGCATCAGAGTAGCGAACTGGAAGAGCTGTGCTGCCTGCCGCTTCTTGGGAAACTCTGGCGGCAACGACCCCAACTATCCCTATGAAGGACTTTATGCCTGGTACAACGACTGGCAAACATTGCGCGAGACAGGCGATGCAAGATACAACTCGCCCACTCTTGTCTATAATGGCACCGATTACCTCCTCATCTCGGAGGCTGATTGCCGAAGCTTCTTCTGCACGTCCCTGACCAAAGCAGAAGAGCAGGAAGGCGAGTTCTCGTACAGTTGGACGGGTGCCACGAAAGACTACGCGACCGAGAAGTCTTATCGTATCCAGAGCACTTTGCCGTTTCAAACACCTTGGCGTATGGTGGTGTGCGGCTCTCTGAAAAACGTTTTCGAGACCACTTTGACTGAGAATCTCTGTCCTCCAACCGAGATGACCGACCTCACTTGGATAAAGCCTGGAGTTGCCGCATGGTATTGGGGCGGCTCGGATGGCGGCAAAAGCGAGATTAAAGAGGCTTACGGAGGACTACGCCAAGGCGAGTGGGCGCACCTCGAACTCTCGGCAGAGATGGGCTGGCCATACTATCTTATTGATGCCGGATGGAGTTCTTCCTGGTTCCCCGGCTTTGTGAACGATGCTAACGAGAAGGGCATCGACTGCCTGCTATGGGGCGACTCCAGGCTCATCTACAGCCAAGACTTTTCGAACGGAAACATGGAAGCAACCCTCAAACGCTGGCAAGGTTGGGGCATCAAAGGCATCAAAGTGGACTTCTGGGAAGACGATTCGAAGGAGTCGATGACGCGAATCGAGAACCTCTACAAGATGGCAGCAAAGTACCAAATGCTTGTCAATATACACGGATGCACGCGTCCTTCAGGTCTTCGACGCACCTATCCGCACATCATGACACAGGAAGGCATCTACGGCGGCGAGCAACAATTCTGGAATCCAAACAAGAACTCGGCTCAGCATCACCTCGATGTCATCTTCACACGCAATGTTGTAGGAGCGATGGACTTCACTCCTGGAGACTTTGCAACATGGCGAGGCAGCCTTCTGACCCAGAGAAGTCAGGGACATCACCTCGCCCTGACAACCCTCTTCGAGAGCGGCATCGTCCATATTGCCGAGGCTCCGCAGAACCTGCAATACTTCATCGCCAAAGACATCATGAAGCGTTTGCCCGCAGCTTGGGATGAGAGTCTGCTCGTCGAAGGCAATCCAACGTCGTACGCGACTGTGGCCAGAAGGAAAGGCAACGATTGGTGGGTGTCAGGTATAAGCGTCAACGGACGAAATTGCCGCTTGAAACTCGACTTCCTCGATGAGGGAACAACCTATACGGCATACATCTACAAAGACGGAAACTGCCGTACCGACCTCAAGTTCGAAAAGAAAGAGGTGACGAACAGCACCACGCTCACCATCAAGGAACTGAGTGAAGGCGGCTTCCTCATGCAGATATCTCCGGATGCAAACCTAGATGTGCCAAAAGATCGCACGACCTACGAAGCCGAAGCAAGCGGGAATAGCCTGTCCGGCAGCGCTAAGAGAAAGGATTACGACGCACTTCACGCCTCTGGAGGCAAGTTCGTGGGCGACGTCGGAAACGGTGCCAAGATACAGTTCAATCGCGTCAAAGCGAGTCATACAGGCGAGTACATCCTGACGATTTACTACATCTCGAGAGACACCCGACCTGCCAAACTCTACGTCAACGGCGAACAGATTGGCGACACCATCACTTTCCGCGACAACGGCGACTGCACCAGCTCGTGGGACCCCAACGGCATGGGATGGATGATGATACCTATCACGTTGCCCGAAGGAAACAAGAACGTCATCACAATTCAAGCGTTCGACGACCTCTGGGCACCTAACTTCGACCGCATCACGATACATCCCGTCCTCTCGGATGAAGAGGTGACCGGTATCGGAAATGCTGACCTCCCGTCTGCACAGAAGCATGAGGTTTACGACCTATGCGGCAGAAAACTCTCATCACAGGACGACCTGCTCACAACCTTGCCTCATGGCATCTACATTCACGACGGAAAAAAGGTGCTGAGGTAATTAATCGCAAATTGTAAATCGTCAAGTTATAAATGACTCAGCACGTCCCAACGGAACTCGGCACAAAGCCCATCGGGAAGCTCCTCTGGCAGTACTCTTTGCCGGCAATCATCGCGATGGTGGCCTCTTCGATATACAATATCGTAGATAGCATCTTTGTGGGTCAGGGCTTGGGCGACGAGGCAATCAGCGGAATGGCTGTGGCAAGTCCCTTCATGAACCTGTCTGCCGCCTTCGGAGCCATGATTGGAGTGGGTGCAAGCACTGTGATAAGTGTCCGACTTGGGCAGGGAAAGTATGAAGAAGCTCAGCACATCTTGGGCAACACGATTAGCCTGAACGTCATTCTCGGCATAGTCTTCACACTCGCTTGTCTGCCTTTCCTCGACAACATCCTGTATCTCTTCGGTGCAAGCGACGTTACCCTACCCTATGCCCGTGACTATATGCTCATCATCTTGCTTGGCAACATGATAACGCATCTCTACTTCGGGTCGAACGCGATACTGCGTAGTGCCGGTCATCCTCGCTCGGCTATGGCATGCACTTTCCTCGCCATCATCGTCAACTGCATACTCGACCCCTTATTCATCTTCGTGTTCAAATGGGGCATTCAGGGTGTAGCGTGGGCCACCATTATTGCCCAAGCCGTTGCTTTCTGCTGGCAGTTGAGACTCTTCAGCCGTCCCACAGAACTGCTCCACCTTCGTCGAGGCATCTACCGTCTCAGGCTTGATATTGTGAGACAATGTTTGGCAATCGGTCTCAGCCCGTTCCTCTTCAACAGTTGTGCATGCCTGGTCGTGCTCCTTTGCAACAACAAGTTGCTCCAATATGGCGGCGATATGGCAATTGGCGCCTATGGAATCGTGAACAGAGTGGTCTTCTTGTTCGTAACTGTAGTGATGGGACTTGTGCAAGGAATGCAGCCGATTGTGGGATATAACTGGGGCGCGAGGAAGAACGACCGCGTCTTCCGAGTGCTTCGCTACGGCATTATCGGGGCGACTTGCATCACTTTGACCGCTTGCTTGGCAGGTGAATTCATCCCAGCTCCCATTATACACATCTTCGGAGCCGGTCCTGAGTTGACTCAAAAGGCAGTTCGCGCCTTCCATTTCGTCGTGGCAGCCTTCCCGTTAGTGGGTGCTCAGATGGTCATTGGTAACTTCTTCCAAAGCATCGGTCACGCAGCAAAGAGCATCTTCCTGAGTGTTACAAGGCAAATGCTTTTCCTCGTTCCCTTGCTTTCTCTCTTGCCGAAATGGTGGGGCTTGGACGGCGTTTGGCTCTCCATGCCAATAAGCGACTCCATCAGCTTCGTGGCTGCCGCTTGTATGCTGGCTTATATGATTCGTAAAATCAAACGCGATGAAGCGGATTGGACTGCTGAGTGATACCCATGCTTACTGGGATGACCGCTATCTCGAGTACTTCGAGAGTTGCGACGAGATTTGGCATGCTGGCGATATCGGCTCGCTCGAAGTAGCAACTCGGCTGTCTATGTTTCGCCCTCTAAAAGCCGTTTATGGCAATTGCGACGGGGGAGATTTGCGACGCCTCTACACCGAAAAGCTTCGTTGGACCTGCGAAGGGGCCGATGTTCTCATGACGCATATAGGCGGTTACCCAGGCCATTACGACCCTCACATCAGGGCACAACTCTTCGCCAGACCGCCCAAGCTCTTCATTTCAGGACACAGCCACATCTTGAAAGTCCAATATGATGAACGCTTGGGGCTGCTTCACATCAATCCAGGGGCAGCAGGCCTGCAAGGATGGCACCAAGTTCGTACCCTCGTTCGCCTCACCATTGACAAAGGAAACTTCAGTGACCTTGAAGTCATAGAAATGCCGCGTTAATAGTTTTTATTGCCCAATAAAACATGTTCTACAGCACAAAACCGAACATTTCTTGGGTAAAAAGGCTTTTTTTTCTAGTAAACTCTTGCACAAATGAAAGAAAAAGCCTATCTTTGCAACGGATTATATAAAGTATGAAGAAGTTTTATATCATAACTCTTGCTTTGGCGATGATATTTGCGCCTCTTTCCATCATGGCAGAAACCCCTGATGGAATCGAGATGAGTGTATCGAGCATTTCGCTAAGCTACAAGGATGGCAATATTCACATTGTGGGTGCCAACGGAGAGGTTATGGAGATCTTCAACTTGACAGGCACAAAGGTTACAACCATTCGAATTGACAGCAATGACAAAACCTTTGCACTGAATCTTCCAAAGGGCTGTTATTTGATTAAAGTCGGCAAGATAGTCCGCAAGATTTCTGTACAGTAACAGCCAAGTTTCAACCCCTCTCCGAAAGAGAGGGGCGTTTTTATCCATAAAACATTAAACCATCATTTGCCGTGCTTGTCTAAATAATTGTAATGATAGACGAGAAAGCACTATATCAGCAACTGCATGACGCGTCCACAAAGGAAGCGGCTTTCACACAGATTGTGCGTGAGTATCAGGAGCCACTCTATTGGCAGATACGCAGAATGGTAGTAGTGCACGACGATGCCGACGACGTCCTTCAGAACACATTCATCAAGGCGTGGGATGCCATCGACGGGTTCCGCGGCGAGTCCCGGCTGCAGACTTGGCTCTTCCGTATCGCCATCAACGAGTCTCTCAACCATCTCGCCAAGAAGAAGCAAGTACTGAGTCTCGACCAGACTGAGGGGAGCATTGCCGACACGCTTGCAGGCGATACATACTTCGACGGCGACGAGGTGCAAAAACAATTCCAGACGGCCATCAGCACGCTGCCAGACAAACAGCGACTCGTCTTCAACCTAAAGTACTTCGAAGAGATGAAATACGAGGACATGAGCGACTTGCTCGGCACGAGCATCGGGGCGCTCAAGGCTTCGTATCATCATGCGGTGAGAAAAATATCTGCTTTTTTCAACGACAATGATTAAACCTTTTACATTATATATAATCAAATAAGTAAATGAAGACAACTGACTACAGACAACTGACAATAGAAGAGTTGGAGGGGAAACTGCTTGAACGCCTCGGCAAAGAGACGCCCTTTACCGTTCCCGAAGGCTACTTCAATGACCTCTCCGACAAAGTGATGAGTCGCATTGCAGAGCGGAAGCATCGTCGCAACCTTATCTGGCGATGGACTGCTGCAGCCGTTCTGGTCGGTTGTGTTGCCGCCGGAGGAATGCTCTTCGAGAGTCACTACGAAGCACAGCAACTCGAAGCAGAGAACATCCAGTACATCGAAGATGCCCTCGACTATTCAATGATTGACAATATGAGCATCGCATCATATCTAACCGAAGCAGAATAAACATGAAGATGAAAAGAATCATACTTACATTCAGCTTTTTGCTTGTCGGAATTGCTATGATTGCACAGCAGCCACAACGACGCAAGTTCAATCCGCAGGAATTCAAGGCAAAGCTCGAAAGCTACGTCACTCAAGAAGCCGGCTTCAATCAAAACGAAGCAGCAGCCTTTTACCCCATCTATTTCGAGATGAAAGGCAAGCAGCGTGGACTGCAGCGCCAAATCTTCCAGCTCAAGAGAAACGCCCCCACTACCGAGGTTAACGACCAGGAATTTGCCATCATCATCCAGAAGATAAAAGACCTCGGAGTCGAAATGGCACAGCTGGAAGTCACCTACTACAAGAAAATGTGCAAGGTTGTTTCACCCGCAAAAGTCTATAAGGCAATGTGTGCCGAGGACAAGTTCCACAGAGAAATGCTCGAGAACTTCGACAGAGGCAGAAATCGCGGACCGGGAAACAGATCGAAATAATCCGAAACAAAGCAGGCTTTAAGGTAAAAAGAAAGTTTCGGTGGAAGAGTGGATGTGCCGGGGGGCATCTTTCCGCTCTTCTTTTTTTGTGCCTCAACACAAGGCTCCACCCTACCCTGTAAGATATGCCAGCCGACACTACACGTCGAGTTAATAAAATCCACACATGGATTTCCAGAACACGACCTGAGCCGACGCAGGACGCAAGAATATTGGTAGTATAATGCAAGCAGTCTGGAGTGATTCGACAAGCAAGGATTATCTCATCAACTCGTCGTAATAGACGTCCTCACGAATGATGCGAGGGCGGTTCTCGTCGTATTCAGGCGCTAAAATATCGAGTTCCGGCTTGTAGTCAGCATGGTCGATGCCTGCCAGATGGAAAAGTGCAAAGGGCAGCATCGTAGCGATGAAGGGCTTATGCTGAGCCGCCACAATCTCCTCGAGCAGGTCGGGATGGTTTGCCTTGAAGGTGTCTGAGACGTAGAACAGCAAGGGGACCTCATACTGGTAACGCGCTATTTCCGGCGTCATGTAGTCGCTGTTGGTACGATAGCACGAGTTGCGCCAGTCGTAAACCTCTTCCCCATGGTCGGACAAGTAGATGGCCACGACGTCCTGTCCCGCATACTTGTCGAGAAAGTGCTGAACCACAGCATCATTGTAGAGCGTCGCATTGTCGTATTCAGCCACAATCTGCCGGCCGTCGTCGTCAGTAAAGTTGTTCTGCACGCTGTCTGCCGTGAAATGATTATACGCATCGGGATAGCGTTCGCGATAATCCTCGTGCTGCCCCATCATGTGGAAGATGAGCAGCGAAGGCTGAGCGGCAAGTGTATCTGCCGGTGGCAGTTCCGAAAGCAAGTCCATGTCGTAACGGGTTGCATCGGGGTTCATGTACGAGAATTGTAATTGTCGCAAATCATGTTGATTGAAGATTGTACCACCCACGTGACCATGATGCTGCTTATTAGTTTCGGTGCCAGAGAAATGATTAGTGATGAACCAGACACGATATCCTGCTTTCCGGAAAACTGCCGGGAAGAGTGTGCAGTCCACCCAATTGCGCCCACAACCAGGATAATAAGTAGAGAACATGAAGCGAAACGTCTTGTTCGTCACATTATATGGAGAGACAGCATCATCATAGACCACCAGATTACCCTCATCCTTCATACGACAAAGATTGGGAGTCGTCTGCCTCGCCTCATCATTATACAGCGGAGAATGGTACTTGTTGTATGACTCTCCGAGGAGGAGCAAGATGATGGGACTGCGGAATGAGCAGCCCTCTACGCTTGTTGCCTTGACAGTGTGCACGAGGTTTCTCAATTCCTTCGCACTCACAACGTTGAGCGCATGACCATAGAAGAAGCGGATGAATGGGCTATTGCGCAAGGGCATATATTTGTTCTCAGAAACAGTTGTCGTCACATCGGCGACATAAGTCTGATACAAGCGGTAGTAGGAATAGCCCTGACATGAAGCGGAAAGCAGCATCAGCAGAGCGAATGCTACGAGCAATGCCTTGTTGAACAACCTATTAGCAAGCAGTCGGCATATTGCCCAAGCAAGGAATATCGTGCCGAATGTAATGGATGTAGCCATGCCTAACTGCTGGAGGACGCCATGCCCCTTCAGGAACTCAGTTGCCTCGCGGCTATGCGTCTCGAGAATCAACTGCAGCACCGTCATTGAATAAGGCGACTGATAGCAGATGATGCTGAAAACTTCACCGCCAAGCAACAGGATGCAAGCAGTCCAGACAACTGCACTCAAGATACCTCCTACAACGGAACCCTTATGTCTCCTCCTCATGAAAGAGCCGGAGAGAAACCATGCAAGCACCGTCACCAAATAGCAATCGAACAATGGCGGCGCAAAGACAAAAGGTTTGGGAAAAGCACCTGTGGCATAGCACATAATGGGAATCACCATACACGACATCAGCACAAGGAAGACGAACAGCGTCCTCTGTTCACGTATCGGACGAAGAAAAGCATCTATGAACATATAATCTATTTCTTTTGCAGGCAAAGATACAAAAAAAATATGGATTATGGGCAATCGTTCGCATAATAAATAACAAAAAGCCTCCTGCGGTCTTCCCACAGGAGGCTTTATCATAGCATAGATATGCCGTAGTATCCGAGAACTACTGAGCAGAAATGATGTTCAAGACTTGCTGATAGTCACCGCCATCAACCACACCGTCGTGGTTGACGTCGCAATCCTCATCGTAGCCATCAACCGACATGACGTTCAGGATCTGCTGTGCGTCACCGCCATCTACTTCACCGTTGCCGTTCACGTCACCCCTCAAGCCATTGATCAAGATAGTGCCCTGGTTCATATCGAAAGTAATGAGGTATTCATGGTTGTCACCTTCGATGCTCTCATCCCAGTTCATATACCACTTGCGGTCTGCGCCTCTAATGAGGTCGCCCACGAGTACTCCGTCCTCAAGTAAGAGTTTATTCTCCTCGTTACCATAGCGACCTTCATTCCATCCACCACGTGTAGCTGTAGAATGTTCAATGCTGCCAGTGTTAGAACGGTTGGCAAAGATGGTGAAGTTGGGATAGAGGTTCTCCAAAGAGTCACGGTAGAACGTAACCTTGCCCTCATATACGCCATTGCCCTTGTGAGCAAGAGGTGCCATCTCATCATTCTTCCAACGATGCTGATTGCCATCGACGTCGATGATAGAACCCACTACATATACATTGATAGACCACTTGTATTCAACCGTCTCGACCTTAGTCTCACCTGTAGCAGGATTGAACGTCACGTTGAACGTGCCACCGACCATCTGAAGGTCGTTGCTGGCATTTCTCTCCAATGTGAAGGTCGTATGTGCCGGAGTGACAAAGTTGCGCATATTCTGAGTCAGTTTATAGACTTCCTCCATACGGCTGATGAACATGCCGGCACGAGCATTAGCATTAGCAAGGTTAGCGCGGTTCTGCACCTTGACACCTGTAGCAACGAATGTTCCGTCCTCCTGAGCAATCATAGGATAAACCGTATTGCGAGTGCCATAAGACAACTCATTGCCATCGGCATCGAGCAGGTCGCCCTGTACATAGTAGCCACCACCGAGAGCGGGATCGTTCAGGATAGACTCACGATAGTTGCGGGCTTCCTCATCGGTAAGGTCGCCACTATAGTAATGGTCGTAAATATCTTCTGCCGCTGCAACGAAAGCATCGTACTTGTCAGGATCGGTTTCAACATATTCGTCTGCTTTCTCGCTGCAGTATGCCTCAAGCTCTACGAGTGACTGATATGCATCATAACTGTCGAGGATGGTGTTGAACTCATCGTTGATTTTCTTGATGGCAGCCAGTTTATCCTCTTGTGACAAGCCTTCTGACAAAGCAGCACTTGCCTCATCAATGTATGCTCTGATGTTATCGATGTGTTCCTGACTATAGAACATAATCATTTGTTCATCGCGACCATACTCGAGGGCAACAAGACGATTCTGGAAGTTCTCTATCATAGCCTCGAGCACCTGATCTGAATAACCACGATAGATGAGCTTAAACTTGCCCCACATCGTCATGCCGTACTCGTACCATGGCTTGCCCGTATTGCGGATACCGAGACGAAGCTCGCCATTCGTCACAATGCCATATACATTATTAATATATCTGCCTCCAGCAAAAGCAAAGCTGACTGCCTGGCGCTTCTCGGGAACATAACCATCGCCCGTGTAGAACTCGTAGGAATCTGTTGCCTCACCAGCATGAGGAACATCGGGATCTTCCGGATCAATGCGGCAGTTAACGCCGTTGATAGCATCTTCTTCGAGCACACGACCGGCATAAATGTTCATGACGGGCGTATAGAAGTCATTGATGAAGAGGTCGGCAGGAACATAATCTCTGCCTTCCAAGTCACTCTGGAAGTCGGGGAAGTGTTCATCGTCACCAACATTTGGACCAGGACGATAGAAGGCAGGAACTTCAAGTTCGTAGATGCCATCAGGAATGTCTGCTACGATGTATTGCGAAACAGTGAAGGCAGTGTTCCATGTGCCTGCCACAGGATAGATGTCGGTGAAGCCGGTGTTGGAGGTAAAGTTGCTGCCTGCAGGACCTCGGAATGTTACCTCAGTCTCCCAATCCTTAAAGTTACCGTCTTCATCGAAGGCAGCGTTCTTGATGATGTTGCTGACGTCAGAACCAACGCTGATGCTTGTCATGATAGCATTGTCGAGAAGAGTTCTTGCAAAAGCAATCTCTGCTGTAAGCTCATCATTATTGAGCATACGAGCATCAATGATGTTAATGAATGTGCCATTGGGAAGCTCATCACTTGCCTCTTCGTCACCTTCGAGATACTTGTCGAGAAGGTCAGTAGCAGCACCATTGAGGTCGTCACGACTTTCACGCTCTTCTCTAATAGCTTCGATGGCTGCAATGAATGCCTCGTATGCGAGGTGGCTATTGCGGATGAGGTTAGGTGTGCGAGCCAACACATCTGAAATAGCCATGACGTCTTCCAGCGTACTTGCGCTGACGATATCATCTTTTGCCTGATTGTAGGCTTGCTTGAGTGAGTCCTGAGGCTCGAGATCTTCGATGTCATGCTGAATGGCGGCTTCTTGCTGCTGACGGATAATCTCAACAGGATCGCCTTCCTCTAACTTATCGAGGCGCCAACTGTCCCATACTGTCCAGTTGCCATAAAGGTAAAGACTGTTCTCGACACCAACCTTCACGCTGTCCTCTTCACTCTCGATAACGAAGTAGAGAGGTTGGTTCCAATAAAGGCCGCGAGCAAAGTACTTGTTGCAAGCAGTACGAGAGTTGGGCACCCATGCATTTGTATACTCGCTGTAGTTCTCAGTCTCGCCTACACGTTCTTCCTGACGTCCTTCAGTGATATCCATGAAGCGGTTGGCAATCTTCTTGCCATTGACCTCTGCAAAGTACTGGCTGCTGTGATAGAGAGGAGCATAGTCTTCGCTCAGCAGTCCTGTCTCGTAAGCATTATGCTCTGCGTTGCCCCATTGAGCGACACGGCTCAAACCTTGAACGCGCAGACGATAGATGCCCGGCTCAAGGCCTGTAAGTTCCTGATAGCTTTCGAACCAATGTGAGTTCCAGTGCTCAACGACGCTGCTCTCGAAACCGAGATTGCTGCCGTCGCCGCCATTATGTGTCGTGTAACCTGTGGTCACGTCGTGGTCTGCATTGGGGAAGACATCGAGGAAGGGGAAGTCGGGATCCTGCTGATGGCAGACAGAGCAGAAGCCATCAACGAACTGATGACTGGGGATGTCTGGACCAGGCTGATTGGAGTAGGTCGCGTCGAGCGGGTCGAACCAACCATCGCAACGCTTATCGACGATAGCATATACTTGCTGATGGCCGGGCATGAAGGTTGGGAACTCATCATCGCCTATGTTCTGGAACCATAAGATTTCCTCTTGATTGCCGTTGAGCTTGTAGCAGAGTGCGCCGCTATAGACATCGTCTTCAGCGATGACGGTTGACTGAAGCGGTGTACCGTTTACGCTGTAGCAGTTGGTAAAGGTTGCGTTGTCGAATCGGGCGAGGTACTTGTCATTATTCTGTGCACCAATTACCGTAGCGCTCGACCAACAGTTTGTAATGACTGCACCTCCGCTGCCAAGCCATGCGCTCAGTGCACCATTCTCGTTCGTACCAGTGATGACACCTGTGGAGTAGCAGTTGGTCATGATAATATGAGCCATAGATCCGGTGTTACATCCAATGATGCCGCCCGCACCATTAACATTGCAGGTGACGTCTCCTTCGAAGCCGAGGTTCTCCAGGATGATGTCGCCAGCCTCGGTAGAGCCGCCGATAAGGCCGGCATTTCCATTTGCTATAATAACGCAAGTGTTGTCAGCACGGAGATTACGGACGGTTGCGCCGCCATTGAGGAAGTTGAAGAAGCCAACCCAATCCTCAGTATCTCGCCAACTCATATCCATGTTGCTGATGGTGTGGAAGCCTCCGTCGAAGATTCCCTTGAAGCCATGTTGGCGGTCACCAATGCCTGGGAAGTAGTCTACAGTCGAGAAGTCGAGGTCGCTGGTCAGTTTGGCATTCACTTCTGTATTGCCATAAGTAACGAAGTCGGCAAACCAGCAAACGTCTGTCTCGTTGTTCAACAAATAGAAGCCCTCTTCATCTTTCTCGCAGAAGCTGTCGCTGACGGCATCGCAGTTGATGCAGAACCAGTCACCTTCGTCGAATTCATGAGGCGGTCGGACTGGGTCGACAGGATCGTTGGTGAAGGTGCCGCCCTCGATTGGTGTGCCGTCGCAACTCAGTTCGCCTTGCATATAGACAACCTTACTTGTGCTGAAAGGCATTGGATACTCGTCCTCGCCGATGGTTTGCCAATAGACATTCGAGCCTGCTGCTGCATTGATGTAGTAAGTAACCCTGCCGTTGAGGAGATCCTCCTCGGTGAAATCATGGTCGATGAACTGGAATGCTTCGGGCATACCGCTGATGTCATAGCAGTTCACAGCTGTTCCATTACTGTTTGAGTGACGGAACACACCACGGCCGGAGCCGTCCATACCGCTATTGCCATCTGCATCGAGGACTTGACCGATGTTGATACAGTTGATGACACGCGTGCTGCCGTTGTCGCCCAACCATGATGAAATACCTGCAGCCTCGTGGTTGCTTGCGGTACAAATAATGGTACCTGTGTTGACGCAGTTAGTCAACCTCCACTTGGGATGGTTGTTGTGGCTGCCACCGACGATGCCCGCAACGTTGTTGGTGGGTGAGGAAACGGTAGCCTCGTTCACGCAGTTCGTGATGTAAATCTCTCTTTCGTTGTTCTGACCAGCGCCCGTGATGGCACCCGTACGCATGCCGCCCGTGATGGAGCAACTCTTGTCGATGATGAGATTGGTGATGACTGTGCTCTCTCCACGACTGTTTGGATTGCCTCGGAGGTCGCCGAAGAAGCCTTGCATCTCGGAGTTGGGACGATTGATAATCATGTTCTTGATGCGGAAACCCTGTCCGTCGAACGTAGCATTGTACTTCTTGCCGTTGTCAGGACCGATAGGCCTGTGCAAGTTTTCAATGTTCTGGAAGTCGATGTCGTTCATCAACTTACAATCCAGATCGATAATGCCGCCAGCAACCTGGTCGGAAATCCACTCCACATTGCCCGCATTGTAGAGCATGTAGAAGCCGTCCGCGTCCTTCTGAGGCGCTTCGAAATGTGCGTCGCAATCGTCGTGCATCGTACAGATACCGTTCACGTATCCGTGATCATCAGCGAAAGCAGCCGTACCAACGAGCCACATAAGGCCGAGGATGGCGAGAGAAGTAATTTTTCTCATTGCTTTGTTTTGTTAAGGTTAGTAAATAATTAAGTATATTATTATATTATATAATGTGTATCGTCCCGTAATGGCAAAATAGTATATCCATTTTAGCATAACTCGTCACAAAAGTACAATTATTTATTGGTACATTGATAATTTATGACAAACTTTTTTTAAGAAACTGCACTATTCTGGCATTTTTGTCAACAAAAACAGCAAAATCAAGCAGAATTGATGCAATAAGTGGACAAAGATGACGTGGGTCATCTGAAAACATCACGTGGGTTGTTTGAAATTATCACGTGGGTAAAATGAAATTATCACGTGGAATATTTAAAATATTACGTGGGTAAAATGAAATTATCACGTGGATAGTTTGTCAGGCAGCCATGAAGAAGTGAAGAACCACCTCTGCAAAGCCGACTCTCGAGGAAGGGAAACCTGCGTCGGAAGATCAGTGATGCGGGCAAAGGCGCCCTGGGCTGTAGGTACGAAAAAAGCGCCAAACTTGTTGTCTGACGCTTTCATGCATTGTGGTGTCACCAGGAATCGAACCGGGGACACAAGGATTTTCAGTCCTTTGCTCTACCAA
>JAGCNZ010000107.1 GCA_017645655.1 Bacteroidaceae bacterium
CCGTCCTTGGTCCTCAGCCAAGGCTTTGTCTTGAACTCGAACGTCGGGCTGAAACGATGGAGAACGGTGTCGATGATGCCTCGTTCATAGTCGTGTCGCTGCGCATTCAGCGTGGCATCTATCCTGAAATCAAGGTAGAACTGACCCCATTCCTTCTGCCCCAAGCCGTACTTGAAGTCTGCCCAAAAGGCGTTTGTGTTGTCGATGTAATGCGCCAGATGACTGTTCGTGCGGTCGAAGACCTGCTGATATTCGGTTACGCTGGGCAGCAAGTCGATGGGTTTCGAGAAGCTCGAGTCAGCATTCGCCAGACGGTCCAGGCGGTAGATGCTCTCCTGCTCGCGCTGATTGCTGTGGGAGAACCGATAACCCAACACGAATTGTCGGTAGTGTTCGCCAAGCATAAACGTATATTGGACGAAGGAATTGAGTTTGAACTTACTGCGAGGCGGGGCGTCGACAAACTGATGGCGGAAGAGGGTAGGCTGGTCCGAGCCGTTGGCACGCATTTCCTGGCGCGAGAATTCCTGCCTTTTGTTCTCCTTGTAGTTGCCGTTTATGCCGAAGTTCATATAGTCGCCCGAGCCTTTTATCTTCAGTGTCTCAAACAAATAGGCAGTCGCCTCGATGTCGTGCCCCGTGCCTTTGCTCTCGCGCAGCTGGCGGTTGATGAGCGTGTCGCGCAGGTTGGGGCGTGGAGATGTCGGGGAGAAGAGGTCGTCGAGCAACTGGTGGCTGACCTCGACGGGCGCAGAGAAGAGGGCCGACGTGCTGCCGGAAGAGTTGCAGAAGTAGCGGTAGCTTGCATCCGCGATTGCTTGCGTCCGTAGTTGCTTGCCGTTATGGATGAAGCGGTTATACGTCGAGACGTCCCACTCTTCGCTCTTCATGTTGCCGAAGCCGTAGTCGTAGGTGTCGCCGCCGGGCAGAAATGTTTGCGTCGTGGTGTGCGTGTCCTGCCATTCCTTCGCATGATGGGCCTCGACATAGACAAAGTAATCGCGCTTCTTGTCGTCCGACATCAAGTTGACATCCACGCGGGCCATCTCGTTGCGGCTCAGCTTGCCGGACCTGTCGGGCTGCCATCCATCGCCCCAGACCATGTCGCCCGAGCCTTCGTCGTTCAGGTTGTTGGCCTTGGCATAGAAGCGTATGTTCGACCGCTCGTCGCTTCGCATGGCGAAGAGGCGTGCCAGGTAGGGCGTCTCGTCCTGCCGAAGTCCCGCTCCAGCCTCGATGTTTGCTATCCAGCCGACCATGTATTCGCGCTTCAGACGCACGTCGATGACGTGGTGCTGACTGCTCTCGTCGGTCCGTCCGAGCCATTCATTCTCCTCCGTCTGCTTGTCATAGACGGCCACGTCCTTCACCGTGTAGGCCGGCAGGTTCTCGAGCATGAGTTTCCGACTGCCTTTGAAGAGGTCCTTGCCATTCAGCAAGAGGTCGTCCACGAACTTGCCATTGTGGTAGATTCGCCCGTCGCTCTTGAGTTCCACGCCCGGCAACTGACGCAACAGGGCGTCGAGCATCGAGCCTTCCGCCAGTTGGAACTGGCTGGCATCGTACACGACGGTGTCGCCCCTGAAGTAGAAGCGGACGCGAGATGCCTTGACGGTCACCTCCTGGAGGGTCTTCGAAATCTTGTGAAGATAGAAGGGCGAGACGTTGCGCGACGTTTCACGCTTGCCGACTTTATCTACCACGTATGTATAGCAGACAGTCCGATAGTCGTCCATCGAAATGCGGAAGATGTAATGGCGAGGCAGGGCAGGCACCTCGATATTGAACCGCGCCATGTCGTAATCCACTTCCCGTCCGCTTCCGTCGTAGTAGAATGCTTTTTGCCGGACACGGACCGAGTCGATGAGCGTGCTGTCCTCTGCCAGGAGTTCCACCTTTGCGTCCATCAGTCCTTCGTGCGATTGGGCATCATAGACCGTGCCGGAGAGCTTGATGGTGCGCGGCTTGTAGCGCGAGTCATACTGCACGAAGACCTGCTTCTCCTTTACCTTCACCTTGACGGGCAGTCCCTGGCAGAGGCGTTTGATGGCGTCCATCATCGACAGACCATTGAGACTGGCGTGGACGGGAAGGTTCTCGAGGTCGTTCGCAATGAAGTTAATCGTGTATTCCGTCTGCATGTCGCGCAAGGTGGCAAGCGCGTAGGCAAGCGATTCGCCGCGGAACGTCAGGTCGCGAGCCGAGAGGCTCAGGCCGAAACCTATATATATAATAATGTATAAGACTGCCCTTTTCATTTCGCGCCCTCCTTCTTCTCGTCCGATTCAACGTAGAGGATGTTGAGGTCCTGCGTGATGCGGAAGCCGTCGAACATGTTCATCATCTCCACAAACTCCCTGAGCGTGTGCGAAGTACGGCAGGTGATGAAAAGGCGCAAGTGTGCCGGAGCCTTATCTCCCCAAATGACCTGTCGCTCGTAATGCCTGCTTACGACGGCCAAGATGCTGTCCAGGCGGATGTTCTCGAAGCGGAAGATGGTGTCGCCATCCTGCACATCGACGTAGAAACGCTCAGTCTTGACCGCCGTCGTGTCCGTTGTCTGTCGTCCGTTGTTCGTTGTTGTCTTATAGAAGAAGGCGCGATAGCTGGCCAACGACATGACGCCAAGGAAGGCGATGGCAAGGAATATCGCCGCAATGCGGCGAAGTGAAAATTGAAAATTGAAAAGTGAAAAATGAGAATTAGAAGTACTGGCGGTAGCAAATTCTTCATTCTTCATTCTTAATTCTTCATTAAAAAGCTGCCAAGCAGCCTCAACGTCTGCATCCTTGTCCAGTTCTGCCATCATCGCCTCAAGCTGCTCGTCGGAGTAATTCTCAGGGTGCTCCTGCATGTCGAACAGCAGTTGCTTATCGTCTAACGGGTTCATAAGCTTTTCGGGTTAAAGTGTTTCTTGACTTCCGTGATGGCGTGCGAGAGGTGTTTCCACACGGCAACCTTGCTGATGCCCTCAGCTACGGCAATCTCCTCGTAGCTACAACCTTCCGAGAATCGCAGGCCGAAGATGCGCTGCTCGCGTTCCGAGAGACGGCTCGTCACGAACTCCACGATGTCCGACATCCTGTCGTCTTCGCTCTGTTGACTGTTGTCTGTTGTCCGTTGACTTCGTCGAGCTAAAGCTTGTCTGTAGTCTTGAAGGACACTCTCATGCCTGAGCCGCTTCAGGCAACGGTTGCGGACGCTCGTCATCAAGTATCGCTCCTCCGTTCCCGGCACGAGAACCGTCTCGCCACGAAGCAGGCTTTCGAAGATGTCCTGACAGACATCCTCGCTCTCCTGCACGTCGTAGAGCAGGGTGCGCGCCACCCTCTGCATCCGTGCGTAGTGCTGCATGAACAGCCTCTTCACAGCCTCTCGTTCCATCACTCCTTTACCTATAATACCCCTCAAGGGCAGAAAAAGCTAACCTCGAAAGCAAAAATTTACACAAAAGTACAGAATTTTGGGCAATTTGACGTGTTTCGTCACCCTATTTCTGCTTTCCAGTAACGAATTTTAACAACGGAAGTTGCCCAATTTGGGCTGATTAGGAACCAAACACTGCGAACCAAATTGTTTGCTCCTACATGTTGGAGCAATCACTCTTACATGAAGGAGCAATTGCTCTTACATGTTGGAGCAACGAACTCGACTTGTCAAATCGGGCAACCGAATGGCATAAAAAGAGCGGCACAACGCTTTGAACGAAGTGCCGCTACCTGTCTCGCCAGCCGCTTGCTCTGGGCAAAACTATGGTTCCAACGCTTTGTCAATCTGTTTCCTGATGTCCTCGAGGACTGCTTCGCCGAAGCCACTCTGCTCCCAGACCTTGCGACCCTGGCGGTCGAAGAGGTAGTATTGTGGTATCCCGCTTAGTTCCGGAATCTCTTTCCACTGGCTGCTCGGCATGCGATAATGCAGGCCGGGAATCCTGATGACGCATTCTCTCCACTCGCTCATGTTGCTGCTCTCGTCGGTGAGATACACGAAGACGACGTCCTTGTCCTTCAGCTCCTCCTTGAGCGGCTCCATTGCCTCGATGCCTTGCCTGCATGGGCCGCACCACGTGGCCCAAAGGTCGAAGAAAACCACCTTGCCGGGATGCTCCGCGACAATGGTTTCGAGGAGCTTCGAGCCAGGCACTTCGGGCGTCTGCTTTATGCGGTCTTTTGCCTCCAGACGCATGCGCTCGAACTGCACGCGGTTACTGTCGATGAACTCCTGCAGGACACGCTGGAAGTGGGGATGCACCATCCGTATCGAGTCTTCGGGCATCACCTTGCCTTCGCTTATGGCATCGCACATCCTGCGTGCTTCCGCCAGAGCTTTCGTCATCTTGTACGGCTCTGTTTCCGTCATGCCGTTTGCCTCGAGATAAGGCAGGAACTCGGGCGAGAGAGGGAACCAGAAGCTGCGACCGTCGCGAAGGAATTGGAGGTCGCGGGCGTGAGGATCGACAAGCGTGTAAGTGCTTTTCAGGTGCCGGAGCGTGCTGTCGGGGTTCTGAACACGTTTCTGGAAGGCAATCATATCGACGCCTCCTACACAAGCACGCACATAGCTCCGCTCGACGAAAAGCGTCAGGAAGTCCCTCTGTCTGCGGGTATAGTTCCTGCGCTTCAGCACGCCTTGCTTCAAGGTGTCAAGGTTCTGCCACAACTTGTCGCGCCACTCGGGAAAGTCCTTCACGTCTTCATGGTTCGGCAACGGTGACATGCCGAGATAGTAAATGTTCAGGTTTTCCAGCAGCACCTCGTTGAGGTCGGCAGCGGAACCGCCCAAACGATAGCCTTTATGCTTTGGCTTGCCCGCCGCAAAGTCGTGAAGCCAGGCTTCGCAGGCGTCGGGGTCGGCATCCATGGTCAGCGTCTCGCCCGGAATCAAAAGCAAAGGGAACTGCCTGTTGGGTGTATTCTTCTCTATCTTGTAAAAGGTAAAGATGGGCAGGGTTGCTGTGTAGGCGGGATTGGAAAAGTGTTTCGACGTTCCCTCAGAGTGTGAATCGGCGCGATAGTTACCGGTGATGGGGTCGCGGCAAGGTTCATCAAACCACCCCAACTGGCAGATGCTGTCGCCAAAAGCTGTGGCTGTGAAGGCCGCATCGCCGTATGTCAAGGTCAACGGCTCCAGCGGCTTGCCGTCGTCTTCACGTGGTTTCGGAGCAGGAAGGAGTTCAGGGTAGAGTTTGCCATCCAGCCTGATGCCGTAGATTGTCCATGAGTTTGGGTCGTCGCCCTCAATGTAGTCGAACGTCTTTGTACCTTTCGGAAGCGGGTCGAAATAAAGGATAAGGGAGTCTCGCTGCGCGTTCCTCTCATAAGCTTTGCCCAGCTCAAGGGCATCATCTGCAAGGACTTGGGTGCCATCATGCGTCAGGATGCGTCCCTTCTGAAAGGCAAACTGCTGCCCATCCACTTCAAGGCGGCCCCCATCCGTGCTCCAACCGCCCCGAGAGGCACAGGCCACGTGGAGATGCACGATTGTTGCCTGCTTCGTCAGCTCCACCTTGACGGGCCAGATGTTGGCATTGTAAAAGGAATTCTTCATTAGTGAACGGAACGCAGGACGCTCGATGACGACGTCCTTAGCCTGCCCTGCCATTGCAACAAGAGCAAGCAGAAAGAGGATGATTCGTTTCATGTTTTTGTCTGTTTAACGTGTATCTCCTACTTATAATACCCTTCAAAGGCAGAAAAAGCTAACCTCGAAAGCAAAAATTTACACAAAGGTACGGAATTTTGGGGCAGATTAAGAACCAGACTCGGCAAGTGTAATTCATTGCTCTTACATGAAGGAACAACCAACTTAACTGGTCAAAACAGCCTACATGACGACATAAAAAGAGCGGCACAACGCTTTGAACGATGTGCCACTCCCTGTCTAATCCTTTATTTATATACGGTATGCAAGTACCGAAGGCTGTATGTCTTGTCCTGCTTAGAAGCCCAGTTTCTGACGGATGTCGGCAGGAACAGCGTTCTTATTAATGACGATGTTCATGGTCTTGTAGGCTGCATAGGCCTGGCTGACGTACCAGAAGCCCTTGAACGGGCCGCTCTCACCCCAAGAATTCTTCATCATGAAGTACTCCTTGCCGTACTGATCCTTGGCAATACCATAGATTTGCATGCCGTGGTCGTCGGTCGTCTCCCAGTTGTCGTAAGCCTCCTGACGCATCTCAGGCGTGATTTCCTTCTCAGCATTGGCGCTGACAATCTCCACTTTCTCGGATGCCTTCTCGCCTGTCCAACGTGCCTGGTCACTGCCTACGCCTGCCTTGAACTTGGTGTCAGGCACCATTGCTACGCTCTTGTTTTTGCCGCTGCGACGGCTGAAACCGTCCTCGCTGACGTCTGCGCCCCATGCAAAGGTCCAGCCGTTCTTGACAGATTCGTACATGACGCGCATCAGGTCGTCGAGAGGCAGGTTGTAACTGCTTGCCCAGCGCCAGTTGTCTTCTATCTCGAGAATGAACGTGCTCCAGTAAGGATGGTGCGTGTAGCTGGTGAGGCTGACGTAGTCATTGGGGTCGAGCTTGAGGTAGTCCTTCACGAAGCTCTGCGGAGTGTAACGCACGCCTTTGTACTCAAACTCCTCAGGACACTTGCCGAAGTAGCCGTCGAGCATGCTCTGCAGAGCGCCCTTCCAGGCCTTCGGATAAATCTTCTTGGCGCCGCTCTTCGAGATGCTCTGGAGGTAAGCCGTCATGGGCGGGAAGAGTTGGCCGAAATTGAAGAGGGAATCGCCGTACTCGGTAATGGGATAAGGCATGATGCCTTCGGGGATGAAGCCGTAATGCTCCATGCAATAGATGGCGTCTTCGAAGCTTCCGCCCTGGCTGAAGCTGGCGTCGCCATGTGTGCGGACATGCTTGTCGGCACGGTCCACATAGGTCTTGCTAATGAGGAACGACTCACAGAGATCGAGGTCTTCCTTCAATGCAGGGTTTTTCTTGATGGCTTCACTCTCGAGGAATGCGAGAGAAGAATACGCCCAGCAAGTGCCCGAGCTGTTTTGATTCTTGATGCTTGTCACGGGGTTCTCGATGACGGTAGTGAAGATGAGGCTGTCCTTGTCTGCCTTCTTCGCCTTGTCCTTTGCGGCTACAGGCATAACGAGCAATGCGGCTGCAGCAAGTGCGATGAGTTTCTTCATAATTTACGATTTGACTATTAACGATTTACTATTTATTTACGATTTAACTATTTGACGGTTTAAGGCACTCCCCTCAGGGGAGCAGGGGGCTTTAGTATGGAATACGTTCTTTCCCGAGGTATCTGCAACCGTCTTTCGTGATGAGGATGTCGTCCTCGATACGGATGCCGCCGAAGTCTTTGTAGGTCTCAAGCTTGTCGAAGTTGAGGAACTCGGCACAATGTCCTGTCGAGCGCCAGTCGTCTATGAGCGCTGGAATGAAGTAAATGCCTGGTTCGTCGGTCATCACGAAGCCTTCCTTCAGGCGACGACCGCAGCGCAGACAATTCGTGCCGAACTGCTCGAGGTTGGGGCGTACCTCATCATCGAAGCCGACATAGGTCTGGCCAAGTCCTTCCATGTCGTGAACGTCCATACCCATCATGTGGCCCAAGCCGTGGGGCATGAACATGGCATGTGCGCCGGCCCGAACAACTTCGTCTGTGTCGCCCTTCATCAGGCCGAGCTCCTTGAGACGCTCAGTCATGAGGCGGCACACACCGAAGTGCACGTCCCACCATTTCACACCAGGAGCAGCGAGGGTGAGAGCATAGTCGTGACACTCAACGACGATATCATATATCTCTTTCTGGCGCTGAGTAAAGGTGCCGCTTATGGGCGTTGTGCGCGTATTGTCACTACAATAGTTTTCGTTCGTCTCGGCTCCGGCATCGCAAAGAAGCAATCGTCCTGCCTCGAGAGGGCGAGGGCTTGGATAGCCGTGCATTATCTCGCCATGCATCGTGACGATACTCGGGAAGCTGACCATGCAGCCGTAACTGCTGGCAATACCGCTGATGCGGCCGGCAATCTCCTGCTCCGTCACACCTTCTCGGCACATCTTTATGGCCGTAGTGTGCATCTCGTAACCGATGGCGCAGGCACGCTCTATCTCTGCTATCTCGCCCTGGCTCTTTACGGCACGCTGGTCCACGACGGCCTTGATGAGTTCCACGCTGGCTGCCTCCCTTTGCTTGGAGGGATGAATACCAAGCATGTCCATGAACTGAATCTGATGGTCGTGACGATATGGCGGCAGGAAATGGATGCGCTGACCTGCAGCCTCTGCCTTCTTCACGAAATCCGAAAGGCCTTTCATCGGCAAGGTATTGCCCACGCCACACTCGGCTGCCATATCTGCCACGCTATCGACGGAGCCGAACCACACGATGTCGTCGATGTCGATATCATCGCCAACAAGGTATTCCTTGTCGTTGTCTATGTCGATGACACCAGCCAGACCTTCCCGATGCTGACCATAAAAATACAGGAACGAGCTGTCCTGACGGAAGCGATAGACGTTGTTTGGATAGTTGGCGGGCGAGTCGTTGTTGCCCATGAGCAAGATGATGCCCGAGCCTATGCGCTCCTTGAGCAGCCTGCGCCGCTCGATATAAGTGCTTTTATCAAATAACACGTTATTATTTACGATTTAATGTTTTACGTTTTGCTGCTTATTCTTTTACCTCTTGCTTCTTGAGGTTTTCTGCGGCGACGCGTATGAGGTTGAGTGTCGTGCTGTCTGACGAGAAGACGGCATTGATGCCTTGTTCCTCTTGAGCAGGGTCGCCGACGTATTCATCCCAACGTTGCCAACGCACATGCTTCGGCTGAGCATAGCCGCCCCATGCCCAGAAGCAGCAACCCGCAAGCTTTCCGCTTCCATTGAGCAACTTGAAGATATGGGCATAATAACCGTCTCTGCCCCATGTTGGCGAACCTGGTTCGATGCGATATCCGTCGCGAGGATAGCCAAATTCCTCAAGGACCATAGGTTTGTTCAAGTCCTTCACGATGTCCCAACAAGCGTCGAGATAGGCGGTGGTATTCGTACAGGCACTCACCAGGCTGTCTATCGTGGAGCGTTCTCCGTTCTTTGCCAAGCCATTTTCCAACGGTCCGCTTGCCGGGCCAAGCCAGTGCCAATTGTATGGCCAAATGTGAATGCAGACATAGTCTATCTCGGGGAAGGCATGCACCTGACGGAAGAGTTCCGGATCATACTCGCAACCTTCGAGGCCTTCACTGCCTGTGGTGACGAGATGATTACCGTCAAGACTCTTGATGAGCTTGGCTTGAGCCTCGACCCACTGTGCGAAGCATGCTTTCGTCACGCTGTCACGCGCAAAGGCACGCGGCTCGTTGGCGAGTTCCCAAGCCATGATTGCCGGCGACTCGCTGTAGGGCTTGCCCGTGACGGTATTGGTGCGCGACACCATGAAACGTACATGATTCTCTGCCATCGCCTTTGCGCTGTCGTTTTTCACGAATTGACAATGGTAGTTCTGGGCAATCGTCCAGTCCGACCAGTCGGGCACCGGTCCGCAGCCTGCCCATTCGAGGTAAGCGCCGTATCCGCCACTCCATTCCCAGGCATTGTTGAGGAAGAGGACACACGTCATTTCGCGTTTCTCGAGTTCTGCGATGAGGTAGTCCAAGCCCCTGAGAATGGTGTCGTTATAGACGCCGGGCTGAGGCTGTAGGACGGGCACGACGTGGGACGCTACGGTGTCGGGTCCTTCTCCGCTGGCAAGGACGCGCACGTTTGTGATGCCTACCTCCTGCATGAGGTCGAGCTCCTTCGTGAGGCGTTCACGGTCGCCGCCTTGCCCTTCGCTGGCCAACACAGCGCCAAACCAGAAGTTTGTGCCGATGAATTTATACTCGCTGTCGCCGCGATAGAACTTGCCGTCGCGTGTCGTCACGAAATCCGAACTCTTCTCTGCCTTCTCGCTCTGACAGGAATAGAGGCCTGCCAGGACGAACAACATAAGGAGGAGCAGTCCCCTCCTCGCTTGCCCTTTTGGGGAATTCAAATGAAGGATATTCATATTCTTTTCCTTTTGTAATGTCTTCTCTGGCTCTTCCCTTTTTGAGGAATCGGAGGAAGCGTTAGATGATTATCTTGCTCTTGTGGTAGTTGTCCCTGAATGCCGTAGGCGAGCATCCCTTTTTCTTCTTGAAGATGCGGTTGAAGTTGCTGATGTTGTTGAAACCGCAACTGTAGCATATCTCTGCGACGCTCGTGTGTGTGTCCACAAGCAAGCGGGCTGCATAGCCCAGTCGGATGTCGATGATATAGTCGCTTACTGTCTTGCCGGTGCGTGCCCGGAAGAATCGCGAGAAAGCCGCCGGCGTCATTCCAGCTATGTCTGCGAGGGTTTTCAGGCGTATCTCCTTCTTGAAGTTCTGGTCGATATGTTCCTCTACGGCACGCACGCGGCGGCTTTCCGGCGTGTTCTTCACGTTGGCAAACGTCTTGCTGGCCAAGAGATGATAATTGTCCTGGAGAGAGAGTTCGTAGAGGATTTCGAGCAGGGAGAGCATGCGATAGAAGCCAGGCTGGGCAGACGTGATGTTCGTTATCTTGCCGTAGAGCTCCATGATGGCCGGCAGTTCGAAGGCGACGCCTCGCTTTGCGTTCTCGAAGAGGGCACGCAGGCTGGAGAGTTGGTTCTTCTGAAGGAACTGTTCACCAAGCAGGTCGGGGGGAAACTGGATGGTGATTTCGTGGATGGAATGGCTTTGGCAGTCGTACTGATCCCACATGTGCTCCAGGCCGCTGCCGACCAGCACAAGGTCGTACTTGCCGAGCACTTCGATGCTGTCGCCAACGATGCGACGCGCTCCGTCACAGTGCTCCACGAAGTTCAACTCCATCTCCTCGTGTTTGTGGAGGGGATAGGTGAACGAATCTTTGTCACGATCTACCATCAGGAAGCAGTCCTTCTCGCCAAGGGGAGTCACCTCGGTAATTACTTTGTCTGTCATAAAAATTAAAGTAGGCTTTAAGGTTAATTGTTAGTTTCGGGTTTTTAACGGCGCAAAATTACACTTTTTTGTCAAAAAAAACAAGATTCTCGGCAAAAAATTACATTATTGATGAATATATGCAACGTTTTTGAATGAATATGCCAAAACGACAAGTTAACAGGCGCGATATGACAAGTCAGGAAAAAATCTTTACATAAAAAGCCGTCACGGGACATCGAATCGGGTCTCGTGGCATGGAGCGTCAGTCAACGACACACGTTAAGTTGAAAATATCACGTGTGTCGTTTGATTTTTTACCACGTGACGTCGGCCATAACTTCACGCTGCATTTGACCAAATTCTGTGCCATATTTGACAGTATAACATGAATAGTTGATACTTTCTTAACGGAGTATGAGAAGATGCGACCTTGTAACATATTGATTTTCAGCAGCAATTTGATTTGAGCGCATTTCTCGCGTTTGGAGCAGAAAAGTGCCAGGACAGCAAAAAAAGGCCGTCAGAAAGCCTGACTTAGGGAAAAAACTTTACAAATGCGCCCTCATCACTCCGCTGGCAGGACGGCCGGCGAGGAGTTCCCTACGCATGTAATCCATGTAGGGAGCCACGTGTTGGAAGAAGATTCGATAGCCTGCGCAGAGGTAGTTGAGACCCGGCTCGCCATCGGCTGTCTTGAGGAAACGGAGCCTTGGGCACTCGCCATGACACGCCTTAAGCCACGGGCACTCGCGACATTGGCGGGGAAGTGCCTCCTTCTTCAAGCGGCTGAAGCGGTTTTGCTTAGTGCCGTAGAGCATCTGCGGCAAGCCGTGCGTGCGGATATTGCCGAGCTTGTACTCCGGAAAGACGAAGTGGTCGCACGAATACACATCGCCGTTGTGCTCCATGACTGCTGCGTGGCCGCACTCCGCGGCATAGACGCAAACGCCGGGCTCCACGCCCATCCAGCCAGCCAGGGTCGCGTCGAAGAGCTGCACGAAGACCTCGCCCACGTCCCGCTTCACCCATTCGTCGAAGATGGTGCACATGAACCTGCCCCACTCTTCTGGCCGGATGCTGAAGGGCGCTATGGGACAGTCCTCGTCGAAGAGCTGAGCCAGATGTCTGCCGTCACTGTGCTGCTTGATTCGTTCCACGACAGGACTGATCTGCACGTACTTGCAATGAAGCTCGTCGCGCAGGAATCTGTAGAAGGCAAGCGGGTCTTGGGCGTTATGATGATTGGCCGTCGCCATCGCGTTCCACTCGACTTGATACTCATTCAGCATGCGTATGCTGTCCGTCACACGCTGCCACGTTCCATGTCCTTGCGCGTCAAGTCGGTAGGCATCGTGTTGCTCCTGCGTTCCGTCGATACTGATGCCCACCAGCCAACCCTCGTCGTGCAGGAACTGGCACCACTCCGGAGTGAGGTAGATGCCATTGGTCTGGATGCTGTTGCTGATGTGCTTGCCGCGGCCGTAGAAGCGTTGCAGACGGACCGCCTGCTGGTAGAAGCTGAGGGGCTTCAGCATGGGCTCGCCGCCGTGCCAGGTGAAAAGCACGTCCGGCATCTGCTGCACCTCAATGTATGAGCGGATATACTCCTCGAGCAGCTTGGGCGTCATCGTCCCCCTCGCAGCCTCCCCTCCTCGGGAAAGGCTTTCTGGCGAAGCACTCAGCCCTTCCTCGGGAAAGGAATCGGGACAGGGAGCCAGGTGCTGCTTCTCAAGATAATAGCAATACTGGCACCTCAGGTTGCACCTCGCACCTGCCGGCTTTGCCATGACATAAAGCGGACGAGCGAAAGGATAAACGGTGCTCATAGTATCTTCTTCGAGAGATAACGGACGGGGTACCATATCGCGAGCCAACCCACGACGAGGACAGTGACCAGGACAAGCAGGATGTCCGTCAGATAGACACTCACCGGGTAAGTCTCGATGATGAAGCTGCCTTCGCTGTCACCCATCTTTACTATGCCGTATTCCTGTTGAATCCAGCACAGCACGCCGCCCAGCACCAAGCCGAGCAAAGCACCTGCCAGGCTGATGATGTGGCCTTCGAGTCGGAAGATGGTACAGATCTGCGAGTCGTTCGCCCCGAGGCTACGAAGCGTTTGAATGTCCTGCCGCTTGTCTATCATCAGCATCGAAAGCGAACCGATAATGTTGAAGCAGGCCACCAAAAGTATGAAAGAAAGAAACAGATAAGAGATAAGTTTCTCGATACGCATCACGCGGAAGACGTCGTTCTGTTGCTCGTAGCGGTCCTCTACCTTGAAGCGCTCCCCAAGCTCTGCCATAAGTTGTGCCTTGACCTTGCCCACATTAAGTCCCGCCTTGAGCCTCAACTCCACGCACGACACCCTGCCATCCCTCTCGAAAAGCTTCTGAGCAAACCCCAAACTAGTGAGTATATAGTTCGCATCATACTTTGCCTGCCTCACCATAAACACCACTCCCGGGCTTTGTAACTCGTCGTGATTGAAGGAGGAAAGTGGGTTGCCGATGTTCACACGCTCCCCCGGTTTCGGTGCATACACTTGAAGCGGGTTCTCGAAATTGGCCGGGAGACCAAGTTGCTGCGCCAGTTGCAGGCCGAGAACGCCGTATTCCAGGATGTCGGCATGCAGGCAGAAGTGTCCGTCGCCATAGAGAATGTCCTCGATATGTGTCTGCTGAGTGATATTGTCAGCCACTCCCTTGATGGTCACGACCTGTTGTTTGCCCCCTTCCACCACGAGGGCCTGCCCCTCGAGGACTGGCGTATAGACCTCCACAGCATCGCTCACCTTGAGCCGAAGCAGGGCAGGATCCTTCGCGCTAATGGTCTGCCCGTCCTTAGGAGCGACCCGCAATTCCGGGTCGAACGCGGTAAAGAGGTCGGCGACAAGGTCCTGGAAGCCATTGAAGACACTCAGCGTGACCACCATCGCCATGGTTGCCACGGCCACGCCAAGTACCGAAATGCCACTGATGATGTTGATGGCATGGTGACTCTTCTTGGCAAAGAGGTAGCGACGGGCTATGAAGAACTCATAATTCATACTTTTCAATTCATAACATCTCCTTGTAGCTGTCCTTTTTCACCTTATTCCGCTTCCCAATTATGAATTGCGAATTATGAATTATGAATTGTGAAGGAGTTCATCTATGTGTTCCACGTAATCCAACGAATCGTCCACAAAGAACTTGAGCTCCGGGATGATTCGGAGTTGCTTGCCTACTCTTGTGCCGAGTTCGAAACGTACCTGTCGCTGATTTGCATTGACGTTCTGCACGATTTCCTCAGCCTTTTCGCTTGGAAAGACACTGAGATAGACTCGGCACACGCTTAAATCGGGGCTGATGCGGCAGGCACTGACGCTCACCAAGACACCTCGCATCGCACTTGTCTGCTTTTGAAAGATGTCGCTCAGCTCTTTCTGAATGAGTCGCGCTATCTTGTTCTGTCGAGTTGTTTCCACCTTACATTTACCTTTTAATCATTTACCATTTACTAATAAACCGCTTGGCATTTACCATCGATTCATTTACCTCTCGCCATTTTCTCCGCCTTGGGAGGAGATTGAGGCAGCTTTTAGTCTTCTTCGCTGAACATCGGGTCCCATGCCGGCAGGCGGATGGGCTTCTGTTTCAGGGTTTCGAGTACGGACTCGGGACAGTACTTGCGGTTGACTACCACACGGAACATGTACTCGCGGAACCATTCGTCGGTCATGATGATGTAGCCGTTAGCGCCACTGTCAGAGCCCCAACTGTTCTCCACCTTCCATTTCCTCGCCTTGCCATCGCTGTCGAGGTCGACCGCCATCAACGTCATGGCATGTGTGCTGCCACTGTCGAAGGTCTGGATGCGCTGCTTCTTGTTCATGCCGAAGGTCGTGCCGAGCAGGCTTCCGTAGTCGTAATTTGCCAAGTCGGCAATGCCTACGCTGCGGTCGAGGAACTTCCCGACGTCGCAGCTGAAGTACATCTGGCAGCTATCCTTCAGGGAGGCGATGGCGATGTCCTCAAGGTCGTCGATTGGAAGATTGACGTAGAGCCAGTTGTGTCCGTCGTAGACATGGCGGTCGTAATCAATCTCGTAGACTTTTCCAAAGGGTCTGCTCGGGTCGTTCATCAGCATGACATAGTCTTTGTTGAGGTCTTCGCCGTCGCTTATGCAGTAGGTCTTGAAGAATTCCTGCGGGGTATAGGACTTGTCCTTCCACGTGAACTTGGTCGGAGGCACGCCGTATGCCATCACGAGCATGCGGTAGACTGTGCCGAGCTGCTCTACCTTGAGTGCCTGCAACTGCTTTTCGCTCATGCCTGCCTCGCTCTTTTCGCGAAGCGTGATGCCGTATTCGCGGAGCTTCCGCTTCAGGTGTCCGCAGAACTCGCTGGTGCTGTTGCTGACGTACGTCTCGGGCATCACGTCGGCAGGCACCACGCCATACTTCGTGGCGAGGTCAGCCACACCGGTGTACGTGCCGCCGTCGGAGAGCGGATGTTGGAAGAGCCAACGCACCATTTCGCTGTCGATGGGCTGATTTCTGGTGTCGATAATTCCCTGTAGGAACAGGTTGCTCTTCTCGAGTTGGTCATAGAAGAAGAGGTGACATTGGCTGAGAACGAAGTCCTTACTGCCAAGCTTCTTCATTGCTCTGCCACGCAGCACGTTCAGCCCCGTAAAGAGCCAGCAGCGGCCGCTGCTCTTCTGGTCGGTGATGCCCGTGTTCTTAATCTCGATTCCAAAGTGCTTGTCTTTGGCACCGGCATTCTCCTGGTTGACTGCCATCTTCTGGATGCCGACGTTACTTATCGCGTTGCGAAGGGCCTTTTCGGCAGGAGTACCGGTATAACTGCCCTCGAGCTTCTTGAGCACATCGGGTGTAATGCTTGTCTGTGCGCTGAGAAGTGCACAGGAGAACATGATAATCGTAGAGATAAGAGCCTTTTTCATACTTTATTATAGCGTTTTAAGTCATTTATTGCGCAAAGGTACGAAAAATAAATTAAATAATGAAGAAAAGAAAAATAAAAAAGCAAAACAGGAACTGAGGGCAAGCGAAATCGACGACGTGAAACTAACAAATTGTAAGCACAACTGCCCATTCTGTGTCACGAAGTCAATTATTGCACACTTCACAAAGTGGATAAAAACTGCCCGAAAAACGTCATATTCAGTGATTAGACAGGGGAAGAAAGAAAACGCTCCACGTGATATTTGAAATATCACACGTTAAGTTTGAAATTTCGCCACGCGTTGTCCGCTGATTTCGCCTGCAAAAAAGTGTGCAAAAATACGGTGAAATGGTCGATTTTGGCAACCGAAGATAGCAATTTGGTCAATGGAGATTGAAAACTAAAAACGGACATATTCCACAACTGCCTGTGCCAGAGACAGTTTCAAAATCCCTTCGATTTAAGCGCGTCTTTTCAAAAAAATGGCCTCAACCTTAGTCGAGACCATTTTAAGCGATTCTGGAGCGTTCGTCCAAAATGCACGCGTAAGCAAAACAGCCATTTTTGTGACATTTTGTCAAATGTGGCCGTTTCTGCTTTTCTGTGCTCCGGCAAGCGGGATTCTGCGGCGGAACTCAGCGGATGAAGTGCATCGGCTCCCACTGCTCCCGCTCGGGATAGTCGGGATTGCCGCCGGCGTGAATCTTCTTCAGCAGCCACGCCATGTTGTTCGCCAGGGTTCGCATGGTCTGCATGCCCTCCTTGTCGAGTGCCGCCTGACCCTCCTCGCGCCCATATACAATGTTCCAATACTGCGAGGTCACCACCGGCATGTTCATCATCTGGAAGGGCATGTTCATCGTCTCAAAGGCTGCAGTCGCTCCGCCCCTGCGGCAAACGCAAACTGCGGCTGCCGGTTTGTTCTGCACCTTCTTGCCTGCGGAGAAGAACATGCGCTGGACGAGCGACAACACGCTGCCGTTGGGCTGCCCGTAATAAACGGGACTGCCGATGATGAGGGCATCCGCGTCGTCCAGTTTCTCCGAGATGCGATTGCAAATATCATCGTCGAAGACGCATCGCCCAAGCTGCTTCGCCAGGCATTGTCCGCAGGCGATACAGCCACGCACGGGTTTTACGCCAATCTGCACAACCTCCGTCTCGATGCCGTTTTGCTCGAGTGTCTTTGCCGCCTCGCTCAGAGCGACAAACGTGTTGCCGTTCTTGCGGGGGCTTCCGTTTATTAGTAATACTTTCATGTTGAGAATTGAAAATTGAGGTCTATAATGTTGAATTTAGGACTATGAAATATGAAGCCTTAGCTCGACGCAAGTCAACTGTGAGCTATGAACCCGTCTAAATGCTCTTCCCCAGCTCGTATGCCTCCTGCAGCTTCGGGTTGCCTTCAATCTCGCGGGCATCGTTCACGCCTCCGCAGAAGAGCGTGCCTGCCAGCCGACTCTTGGGATAGCAGTCCAGCCAGCCCGTCAAGCCCGTCTCCGCACGCTTCGGCGTCTGCTCCTCATCCTCGGCAGCCGTGCTCAGCAGATAGACGTCGCGGAACTGATAGTCCAGTTCGTACATCGCATTCATGCGGTCGATGAGGGTCTTCATCTGTCCGCTCATCTCATAGTAATAGATAGGCGTTGCCCATGCCACCACGTCGGCACGGAGCACCTTTGCCATGATGTCGTTCGCATCGTCGTTGATGACGCACCGCCCAAGCTTCTGACAACCCAGGCAGCCTCTGCAGAACTCTATGTTCTTTCCCACGAGGGAAACCTTCTCGACCTCATTTCCGGCAGCCTTCGCTCCCTCAATGAACTGGTCGGCAAGCATGTCGCTATTGGAGCCGCGACGCAGGCTCGTTGAAATTACTACTACTCTTTTCATGGTTCTTGCATTAGATTTCAATACTTCCAAAAGTTGTACTTCTGCCTCAACTCCTCCTGCTTTTCTGGCGGCAACGACTTGAAATAGCCGCGCCAACTGGGGCAGAAATTGATTTGCCAACGCCAGAAGCGGCCGATTAGCGACTTGGGATTCTTGTCGTACTGAGCGCGGAGCTTGCAGCTCTCACATGGATACTTCATAATAAACAATATAAGATATGTATTTAGATTACTCGCTATAATTGTGGTCCACAATGATGACGACCTGCATGTCGGGCACCAACGGCTGGAGCTCGCTGGTAAGCCTGCCGACGAGGGCAGCGTCGTCGTGGATGGAGATGTCGGGCACAACGTCGACAGACAGCATCCTCTCCTTCTCGGAACAGTAGAAGCCATGCACCTGGACGAGTTCCGGATGGGCGGCAAGCGTCTGCATCACCTTCGTCTGCAACTCGGCCCTGCGGTTCTCGCCAGTAGCAATGGCATACACACCCACGGTCATGACGATGTTGTGGCGCTCTATCATCTGCATCGTAATCTTGCGCGTCAGGCCATGAATCTCGTGAGCCGACATCGTATCCAATACGTTGACGTGCAACGAGCCAATCTGAATGTCGGGACCATAGTTGTGAAGAATGAGGTCGTAAACGCCGTGGACGCCCTCGAACTCAGAGACCTCTTTCTTTATTTGGCTGGTGAGTTCGGCAGAAATGCTCGTGCCCAGCAACTCGTTGACGGGCGAGGCAAGCATCTCTATGCCAGCCTTAATGATGACGAGGGATATCAAGGCGCCAAGAATGCCGTCGAGCGAAATGCCCCACAACAGCATAACACCGGCGGAGACAAGCGTCGCCAAGGTAATAACAGCATCGAAAAGAGCATCCGAACCAGAGGCTATGAGGGCATCGCTCCTCAGTTGTGTGCCCTTTCGCTTCACGTATTGTCCGAGGATGAGCTTAGCCACGATTGCCACCACGATGACCGTCAACGTCAAAGATGTGTAGGCAGGTTCGGTCGGATAAAACATGTTCTTGACAGACTCGACGAGCGACGTGATGCCTGCAGACAGGACGATGACAGCGATGACAATGGCGCTGAAGTACTCCACCCTACCGAAACCAAACGGATGCTTGCGGTCTGCAGGGCGCTGCGAAAGCTTTGTACCGACGATGGTAATGACGCTCGACAAGGCATCGCTCAAGTTGTTGACGGCATCCATCACAATAGCCACCGAGTTGGCAAGCACGCCTACTGTGGCCTTGAACCCAGCCAGCAGAACATTTGCAGCGATGCCTATCCAGCTGGTACGAATGATTTGTTGGCTCCTGTCCATGCCGTCGCCTTATAACTGTTCCTCAATCGGTGCCTCAAGCTGGGCAGGTTCCGCAGTCGGCTCAAAGCGTCCGACGACTTTGCCCTTACGGTCAATCAGGAACTTTGTGAAGTTCCACTTGATGTCGGGCTTCGACGCGTAATCGGGATCAGCCTTGGAAAACATCTCATCCAGGAGCTTGGAAAGCGGATGCTCGGGTGCGAAGCCGGCAAAGTCTGCCTGACTCGTCAGCCATTTATAAATAGGATGAGCATTCTCGCCATTCACCTCAATCTTCGACATCAAGGGGAAAGTTACCCCATGATTCAGGCGGCAGAACTCCTCTATCTGCTCATCGGTACCCGGTTCCTGGTGCCCAAACTGGTCGCAAGGGAAGCCGATGACGACCAATCCGCTGTCCTTGTATTTCTGATATAGCGCTTCTAAACCATCGTATTGGGGTGTGAAGCCGCACTTCGAGGCTGTGTTGACGATAAGGAGAACCTTGCCTTTATAGTCGGCGAAACTCACCTCCTCGCCCTTGTTCGAGAGGGCGCTGAATTGATAAATCGTGTCCATAGAGTTGGTTTTGCATGAAAGCAGACATAGGGTGACTGCCATGATTGATAAAAAAGATGTGTGTCGCATGTCGATGAGAGGTTGGTTGTAATTTGCTTTGCAAAGATAAAGAAAATGTCACAAAACACCAAATATCTTGCCCATATTCATCAAAAATGACACTTTATCCTTGCACCTCGCACTTTTTGTCCACTTATTTTCATCTTTTCTTAATAGTTTTCCTTATCTTTGCAAAGGAATAAATACATTTCATATGAGAAAAAGCAATTACGACAAGCAGCCCTCGACACACATCGAGGGCAAGGTAATCACAGGTTGGGACAGCATCGTCAGCACACTTTCACAGGCTTGGGCGGCCGAACCGATATGGGTCATCGACCTCTACTGCGGCACTTACGAGGAAGATTTCCTCGCCGCATTTGCAGGGACGGGCAGGCAAATCATCAATACACGCTCGCTGATGCGTCCGGAAGAGGAAGTCAAAAAACTCACCGAACGCTTTATGACCGACGATGTACTCTTCGGTTACATGTCGAACGTAAGGTTGGAAGAATACTTCAGCCCCCTGAATCACCCGTCGGAGGCAGGCACGGAAGGCATCGTCATCATAGGCACCGGAGCAGCATACGTGGCACGTCAATGGTCAAAGGACAAAGAGCAAGGAGCAAGGGTGTGCTACGCCGACATGGCTCGCTGGGAGATTCAGCAACGATTCCGCAGGCACGAAGTAAAGGCGCTGGGCATCGACAACCACGACGACAGCCCATCCGTGCAATACAAACGTGGCTACTTCAACGACTGGAACATCGTCGATCACTATAAGGACGAGTTGATGCAGAGCGGCAACATCGAATACTGGATTGACTCGAACCGCCGCGACGAGCCGAAGATGATAACAAATGACCAGATGAGGCAAGGCTTGGAACGCACCGCACACAAGCCCTTCCGCGTTGTTCCCTTCTTTGATCCGGCACCGTGGGGCGGTCAGTGGATGAAGGAGGTGTGCGACCTGCCTCGAGAAGAGCAGAACTATGGCTGGTGTTTCGACTGCGTGCCAGAAGAGAACAGCCTTTATCTTGAGGCTGACGGCGTGCTGTTCGAACTGCCCTCGCAAGATGTTGTGCTTGCTCACACTCGCGAACTTCTCGGTCAGCAAGTTTGGCATCGCTTCGGCAAGAGTTTCCCGATACGCTTCGACTTCCTCGACACCATGCAAGGCGGCAACCTAAGTTTGCAAGTGCACCCTACCAACGAGTTTGCCCAACGCGAGTTCGGCTTGCCTTATACGCAGGATGAGAGTTACTATCTGCTCGATGCGGCAGACAACGCCGTTGTCTATCTCGGCCTGAAGGAAGGCGTTGACAAGGTGCAGATGATTGAAGACTTGCGTGCTGCACAAAGGGGCGAGATACTGTTCGATGCAGAGAAATACGTCAACAAACTGCCCGCGAAGAAGCACGACCACTACCTCATCCCCGCCGGCACCATTCATTGTTCGGGTCACGACAGCATGGTGCTCGAGATTAGCTCTACCCCCAGCATCTTTACCTTCAAGTTGTGGGACTGGGCTCGACTCGGCTTGGACGGTAAGCCACGCCCCATCAACGTGGAGCGCGGCAAGTTTGTCATCCAGTGGGACCGCACCACGCCATTCGTCAAGTCACAAATCGCCAACCACTTCGAAGTGCTGAGCGACGAGAATGGCATCAAGGAAGAGAGGACCGGCCTGCATCCCAACGAGTTCATCGAGACGCGACGCCACACTTTCTCCCGTCCCGTGGAGCACAACACCGGCGGCGGCGTGAACGTTCTCAACCTGGTTGATGGCGAGGCGGCCCTCGTCGAGAGTCCCGAAGGAACGTTCGATCCCTTTGAGGTACACTATGCTGAGACATTCATCATCCCTGCCTGCATCGGCCGCTACACCATCAAGCCCTTGCAAGGAGAGTGCATGACGATTAAAGCCTCGGTGAGGACTTGAGGCTCTATAAATTGTTGTCATAACGAAATAACGTCATAACGAAATAACTAAACTAAATCTTACTATTATGAGCAAAGACAAGAAAATCGTGCTGACGCTGGATGCGGGAGGCACCAACTTTGTGTTCTCGGCCATTTGTAACAACGAGGAAATCGTGGAGCCGGTGCGCTTGAAGGCCGTAACGACTGATACCGAAGGCTGCTTGGCCACGCTGGTACAGGGTTTCACCACTGTCAAGGAGAAGCTCAGCGCTGAGCCTGTTGCCATCAGCTTCGCTTTCCCAGGCCCGGCAGACTATGCCAGAGGCGTAATCGGCGACTTGCCCAACTTCCCTTCTTTCCGCGGAGGTGTGGCACTTGGCCCTTATCTGGAGAGCGTCTTCAAGATTCCCGTGTTCGTGAACAACGATGGAAATCTGTTTGCCTACGGTGAGGCGCTGGCAGGCGCTCTGCCCCGCGTCAACAAGGCACTCGAGGAGAGCGGTTGCCCGCGTCGCTACAAGAACCTGATTGGCATCACCCTCGGCACTGGTTTCGGCTGCGGTGTGGTGATTGACAAGGTCTTGCTGACGGGCGACAACGGCTGCGGCGGCGATGTCTGGTGCATGCGTAATGGCATGTATCCCTTCGTCATAGCAGAGGAAAGCGTGAGCATTCGTGCCGTTCGAAGGGTGTATGCTGAGATGTCGCACGAGGAGATAGGCGACCTCACACCGAAGGACATCGGCGACATTGCCAATGGTACGCGACCTGGCAACGCTAAGGCTGCACAGGAGAGCTTCCGCCAGCTGGGGCAGGTCACGGCAGCCGCGCTGGTGAACGTGCTGAACATCGTGGACGGCATCGTCGTGATTGGCGGTGGCCTGACTGGTAATTCGAGATGGATTCTGCCAGGCATGATGGAGGAATTCAACCGCCCGGTCGGCACATTCTCGGGCAACCTGTTGCCCACCTTGCAGTCGGAAGTTTACAACTTTGAAGACCCTGAACAGCGCAAGGCCTTCCTTGAAGACAAGGACGTCTATGTCGACGTGCCCCACACAGACCAGAAGGTTCTCTATCAGGCACAGCGCAAGGTGGCCGTCCTGGTGTCCGAACTGGGTGCGAGCAAAGCAATCAATCTGGGTGCGTACAACTTCGCGATCAATCAGATTGGCAAGTAAAAGCCTCCTCCTAACTATGAACTCATAACTATGAATTATGAATTACAAGAAGCTTATCCCCGTCATGCTATGCTTCTTCGCCATGGGCTTCGTCGATATGGTAGGCATAGCGAGCAACTATGTAAAGGCCGACTTGAGTCTTTCCGACTCGATGGCGAACACACTTCCCTCGCTTGTGTTCCTGTGGTTCCTCATCTTCAGCATTCCCACAAGCTTGCTGATGAACAAGATTGGCCGCAAGAATACGGTATTGCTGAGTCTTGCGATGACGCTTGTGGCGATGGTGATTCCCGTGTTTACCCTGAATTTTCCGCTGTTGCTGCTCTCCTTCTCGCTTTTGGGAATAGGCAACGCCATCATGCAGACCTCGCTTAATCCGCTGGTGGACAGTGTGATGAAGGGTGGCGCATCTGCGAGCACTTTGACTTTTGGGCAGTTCATCAAGAGCATTGCATCGTTCCTGGCGCCCATCATCGCCTCGTGGGGAGCCACGACGAACGCTTTCGGGCTGGGTTGGCAAGCGCTATATCCTATATATTTATGTGTAGGTATCGTGGCGACGCTGCTGCTCTTCGGAACTCGCATCAACGAGGAACCCGCCGCTCAGGAGCAGAAAAGTGTGGGCGAGCAGTTCGCCGGAGCATTCGCCTTGCTGGGCAATCCCTTCATTCTGTTCTGCTTTCTGGCCATCATCTGCCATGTTGGCATCGATGTAGGAACCAGCGTGACTGCTCCGAAGATACTGATGGATCGGACAGGCATGGCGCTCAACGATGCCGCCTTCGTATGCACCATCTACTTTGTTGCCAAGGCTGCAGGCAGTTTCTCGGGCAGTTTCATCATGAACTACGTGAAGGACTGGACCTTCCTGCTCTTGAGTGTCCTGATGATGGTGCTGTCCGTATTCGGCCTCATCTACGGCGAGAGCACGGCGGTCATCTATGCGAGTGTGGCTCTGATGGGTTTCGGCAACGGCAACCCCTTCAGCATCATCTTCGCGCGCGCCATGCAGGCTGTGCCGGAGAAGAAGAACGAAGTGAGCGGCCTCCTCATCATGGGTATCTTTGGCGGCACGATATTCCCGCTCCTGATGGGCTTTGCGAGCGATGCCGTGGGACAGGTGGGAGCCGTCCTCGTCATGGCTGTCGGCATCCTCTACCTGCTCTGCTTCTGGCTCAAAGGCAGGAGCGTCTGAAAACGCAGCACGTGATGTTTGAGATTTACCCACGTGATAAATTCATTTTACCCACGTGATATTTGAAATATTACACGTGATATTTTCATTTTACCCACGTGTCGTTTGGCGACGCGACTCCCGACACCTGAAAATGAAATGGGGCAGCCTCACGGTTGCCCCATTTCGTCGTTAGATTAGTTGGTTTGAGAGAATTGATTGTTTTAACAAGTTGTTGTATCTCAAAAGCAGAAATGATTATCTTGTCAGGCTGCCTATGGAGTCGATAGGCTGTGCAGTGAGTTCCGCCGACTGCTGTTCGGGCGTACCCATCAGGATTTGCTGGATGCTGTCCGGAGCAATGGTCTCGGCCGTCTGCGGCGGCGTCTCCTCGTCGGTAAAGCTTTGATGAGCCGCATTGCCTATGGTGAGGAGGATGGCGACGAGTCCTGCGGCTCTGTAGAAGGGACGGAGCCTGCGCATGAACGTCACGCGGCGAGCCTTGCAGACCTGCGCCGGGGCATCTTCTCCGACCAGCCGGAGCATCTTCTCCCGGAAGTCCTTGCCCAGGTGCTCCGCTGCCATCTCGTCCTCCTCGATGAAGAGCGCGCGGTAGGGAAGCAGGCTGGCGGGCACGTCCTCCTGACGGAAGAAAGTGCGCAGGATGGCCTCTTCCTCCAGCGTTGTCTGGCATTCCCAGTAACGCTCCAACAGTTGCTCTATGTATTTGTAATCCATTCTTTTATCTTTGTTCTGGCTCTGTGAAGGTACACCTTCACCTGTGTCTCGCTGATGTCCAGCGTCTGAGCTATTTCCTGATAGGTTTTGCCCTCGATGTCGCGCAGCAGCATGATGGTGCGTTGCACTTCGGGCAGGCCCTCCATGAGTTTCCTGACGAGCGACACCTCCTCGCGCGCCTCCAGTTGCTCCTGGGGTGTATGGCTGCTGAAATGTGCCGTCTCATCGAGGTTTTCCGTCCTGCGACCAGCGCGTTTCAACAGGTCGAGAGCCCTGTTCCTACAGGTCGCGATGGCAAACGCCTCGAGGTTGTCAATCTGCTCCCACTCCTGGCGATGCTCCCACACCTTGAGCAGTGTGTCCTGCACCACGTCTTCGGCCTCTGCCCTATTCATCGTGATGCGCAGAGCCAGGCGGTAAAGCTTGTCGCTCAGCGGCAAAACGGTGGTTCGGAAGCTGATGTTTTCCATCTCTCTATAACTGAAGACGATTCAGGACGGCAAATGTTACAGGTCAACTAAGAAAAAAAGAAAAATTAACATAAAATGGGGGAAAAACGCCCGACAAACACGTGGTAAGCTAATTATCCAATTCTCTCATTCAATCATTCCCTCATTTTTCCTTTATTGTGGTGCCCCGCGAACCGTCGATATTATCGGAATGCGTGATAACGACCTGTCGCACACCACGATGGATGGCGTCGAATGCGTTCTCAATCTTCGGTATCATACCGCCTGCGATGGTGCCGTCGGCAATGAGTTTGCCTGCCAGTTCCTCGTCGATAAACGAGATGACACTGCCGTCGTCGTCAGCATCGCGAAGCACGCCAGCCTTCTCGAAGCAGAAAGTCAGAGTGACATCATAGTGCTCGGCAAGCGCTTGCGCCACCGACGAGGCGATGGTGTCGGCATTGGTATTGAGGATGCGACCGCCGCCGTCGTGCGTCAGAGGAGCAACCACAGGCACCACCCCACTCTCGATGAGCGAGGCGAGCAACCCCGCGTCCACCTTATCGACGTCACCCACGAAACCGAAATCCACCACCTGCTCCGTGCCGTCGTCCATCATGACACGCTTGGGAGGACGCCTGTGACTACGGATGATGTCGCCATCAGCACCAGTCAGGCCAATTGCCCTGACGCCCTTCGACTGCAGTCCTGCCACGATGCGTTTGTTCACCAGGCCGCCATAAACCATCGTCACGACCTCGAGCATCTTCTCGTCCGTAATGCGACGACCGCCCACCATCCGGCTCTCGATGCCCAGGCTCGCTGCCACCGACGTCGCCAACCGCCCGCCACCATGCACCAAGACCTTGCGGCCGGGCATCGATGCAAACTGGTCGAGGATGCGAGACAGCGAGGCAGCATTCTCCACGACACCGCCTCCTACCTTTATTATATTGAGTTTTTCCTTCATTTCCTTTAGTTCGCGCTTCTGTATTTGTCCTCGTCCTTATCCTCCAGCATCGAGAGATAACTGTTGAAGCGACTCTCGGCAATGCTTCCTTCGGCTACCGCCTGAAGCACGGCACAGCCAGGTTCGTGGGTGTGGGTGCAGTTGCCAAAACGACACTCGGCCGAGGTCCGGAATATCTCACGGAAGTAGTGGGAGACCTCCTCGCGCTCCATATCGAACGTGCCAAAGCCCTTGATGCCCGGAGTATCGATGAGTGCACCGCCTTGCGGCAAGAAAAACATCTGCGAGAAGGTCGTGGTGTGCATGCCTGCATCGTGTGCCACGCTAATCTCCGCAGTCTTTGCCGACGCATCAGGCACAAGCAGATTGAGCAACGTACTCTTGCCGACGCCGCTATTGCCGCTGAGCAACGTCGTCTTGCCCTGAAGTTCTAACCGCAACTCGCCGATGCCGTCGCCTTTCTCCGCAGAACAAATCAGACAGGTATAACCTATGCTACGATAAAGAGCAACGAGCCGTTCGAGCTGTTCCCACTCTGCCTCGTCACAGAGATCTGCCTTGTTGAAAATGAGAAGCACGGGAACACGATAAGCCTCAGCGCTCGCAAGGAAACGGTCGATGAATGTCGTGCTCGTCTCAGGATGGGCAATCGTGACCACAAGCGCAGCCATGTCAACATTAGCAGCAATAATGTGGCTCTGCTTCGACAGGTTGGAGGCGCGACGGATGATGTAGTTGCGACGGTCCTCGATGCCGTCAATCAGGGCAGTCAACCCATCAGGGCTCGGCGCGAAAGTCACCACGTCGCCAACCGCAACAGGATTCGTGCTGCGAATACCCTTGAGGCGGAACGTTCCCTTTACCTTGCAATCGAACTGCCGACCGTCATCAGTCCTGACGGTATACCAGCTTCCTGTGTTCCTGACTATAAGGCCGCGCATCAGACGGTCATGATTTCCTTCTCCTTGGCAGCAAGCAACTCGTCGACCTTCTTGATGAACTTGTCGTGCATCTTCTGCATGTCGCCCTCTGCATCCTTCTCCAAGTCCTCGGACAAGCCGTCCTTGATGCTCTTCTTCAACTTCTCGATAATCTCGCGACGCGTGTTGCGGATGCTCACTTTGGCTTGTTCGCCTTCCTTGCCGCACTGCTTGGCGAGCTGTTTACGCCGCTCCTCCGTCAAAGGGGGAATGCCCAGGCGGATAATCTCGCCATTGTTCTCCGGCGTAATACCCACGTTGCTGTCCATGATGGCCTTCTCGATGGGACGGAACATGCTCTTGTCCCAAGGCTTGATAGCAATGGTGCGAGCGTCGGGAGTATTGATGGCGGCGACTTGGTTCAAAGGCACCATGCTGCCATAACTATCGACACGAATGCCGTCCAGAATCTTCACGTTTGCTTTGCCGGCACGAATATGTGCCAAAGCTTCCTCGAGGTACATCACTGCCTCTTCCATCTTTTCCTCAGCCTTGCCGAGAATCTCTTTTACTTCTACCATATTCCGTTATATTTTATAATGAATAATGTGCACTTATGCGCTATTGTTTAGCAAAAGTAGTGATTTTTTGTTAAAAACATAACAACTTGCAGCGTTATTTGCACAAAAATGTCTATATTTGTCCCGAAGAATGTCAAAAAGTATGGAAATTGACGCACGCATAAACGATTTACTTGCCAATTTGGAACCAATTACCTTGGACCAAATGAAAGAGATTCGTTTGATGAACCGCACGGACACTAAGTTCGTGACGAACAAGGAAACCCTTGCACGCCTGTTGGAGCTTGCGCAAGGGAAGTACTATGCGCAGTTCCATAACAATGCCAAGATAGCAAACTACATGACAACATACTGGGACACAGACGGCCACCTGTTCTATCTGGAACATCACAACGGGCGAGCTCCCAGACAAAAGGTGCGTGTGAGGACATACTTGGACAGCGACGACACCTTCCTCGAAGTCAAGACGAAGAACAACCACGGACGCACAAAAAAGAAACGTGTCGCGGTGCCAAGCCAAGAGATTACTGGCGAGAATGGCAACGAGGAGTTCCTGCAGGAGAAAGTTCACATGGGGCTGGCTGACATACACCCAACGGTGCGCAATCAGTTCCACCGCATCACGCTCGTCAACTACGGCAAGACAGAGCGCTTGACTATCGACTATGACGTTCACTTCCATAACTTCGAGACTGGGAAGGACGCTAATGTCGGCCCG
>JAGCNZ010000108.1 GCA_017645655.1 Bacteroidaceae bacterium
AAATACGGCATCGATGCTCATCTGTCGAAACTCTTCATCAGCGACGACGCAAAGGTGACGGCCGAGGGTTCAACGCAATATGCCATCAATGGACAGGAGACAACCATCAGTGGCGAGAATACTGTCGTAAGGATGAAGTGCGGCCCTGATGCCCGCGGCACCTTCAAAGCATCGACCAGCCTCACCCTCAACGATGGCCTCAAGATAGACACGCCCGAAGGCGCCCAGTATGTCGATGGCGAGATAAAGGATGCCAGCGGCAATGTCATCAAGGACGAATGGGTAACCATTCAGTACACCGTGGACTATGATGTTAAGGTTGCAGGCATACAGGTCACCAACCACAACATGACCGACGTGCTCGGCGACGGCACCGTAAGCTACGACCCCGAGACACTGACCCTGACACTCACCGATGCCAACATCGACGGCGGTGACGGCAGCGGCATCGAGGCTGATCAGGAACTCCACATCAAGCTCGAGGGCAGCAACACCATCACTTGCACAAGGTCGCTGAACGGCACAAGCAAAGGCATCTGGTTCAAGGGCAAAGGCTTCATCGAAGGCCCTGGCTCGCTCTCCATCACTGCTATGTACGGCATCTATTCTTTAGGAGGCAGCCAGCCCAAACCGCTGCAGATTCTTGATGGCGCACAGGTATCGGCCGAGGGAGACTTGAAGGGCATCATGGCAGGCATCACAACCATCAGCGGCGAAGAGACTGTCGTGAACGCCAAGGGCGGCGATGGTTCGTTCGGATGCACAGGTCTTAACCTGAACGACCAGCTCGAGATTACTGAGCCTGCAGGTGCTTCATTCAATCTGAGCAAACTCGCCATCTGCGTAGGCCGCCGCAATGACATCGTAACATCTTGGGTAACAATCCAGAAGGTGGACCGCTACGACCTTTACGTCAAAGGCAAGCAGGTGACCAGCATCAACGAGGAGGATGTGCTGGGCAACGGCACCGTCTTCTTCGACCCGCAGACAAGCACGCTGACGCTCATGAATGCTGAAATCGCTCCAACAGGAGCCCCCGGCATCCAATCGTCCATCCCCAACCTGAATGTAATGCTGGTAGGCGGAAACTTCATTAACATCAGCGACGACAAAGAAGGCATCGTCCTGCAGAAGAGTTCCGAGGACGAAGCATCCGAAGTCGTCTTCTATGGTGGCGGCGTTCTCAATATCCAAACTAATGGAACAGCACTCCAGACACAAGCAGACATCGCCTTCACCGATGGCGTCTCTATAAATGCCATCAGTTACGAAGCGAACGGCATCGTAGGCTCTGCTGATGCCGGCACACTGCCAATATTGAGGATATCGGGCACCGAGACAATTGTAACTGCATCTGGTGCTACAGGTTCGCTGGTAGGTTTCAGCGCCTTGAACATGGACGAAGCCCTCAGGATAATTAATCCATTGGAAGCAACCTTTACCGAGAATGTTGGCGTCACAGATGCCGAAGGCAATCTGATTTGCAACCAACAAGTATTAATCGCCAAGTACATAGAGTTCTACGACCTATCTGTCGAACGCATGATTGTGAACGAGGAAAACAAGGACGACGTGCTGGGCAATGGCACCGTAAGCTACGACCCGGAGACGCAGACCCTGACACTGAACAATGCCAACCTGACGACAGAAGACTATCCCGGCATATTAGCCATCATCTCAAACCTGAAGATTAATCTGGTGGGACAAAACACCATTACCTCCACTGGTATCGGCATGCAATTGGATGCGACCTCTTTGGGCAGCACGACAGTCTTCTGCGGCAACGGCTCGCTGAACATCACTTCTGCTGATCCGGCCATCCTGGCTAATACCGACATCGCCTTCACCGACGGCGTGAGCGTCTCGGCAGAGAGCACTGCTGGGGCTGGCATCAAAGGAAATGATGGATTGGGCCAACTGCCATCGCTGACGATATCGGGCGAAACAACCACATTGAAGGCTAAGGGTGCCGACGAAGGTTCCGTGGTAGCCTTCAGAGCCTTGAACATGGACGATGACATCGTGATTGTCGAGCCTGCGGGAGCCACCTTCACCGGCGATGTCGGCATCGTAAACGCAGAAGGCAACCTGATTGTGGGCGAATGGGTATTGTTCAAGAAAGTCGAGACATACATGATCGATGTAGCCAACATAAGGATTACCGATTACAACAAGAGTGATGTGCTTGGCGACGGCACCGTAAGCTTCGACCCGGAGACAAGAACCTTGACGCTCAACGGCGCCAACATCGAGAATAATGGTATCTCTGCAAGATACTACTCCCCTATTACCATTAAACTCATTGGCGAGAATTACGTTACTACTTCAAGCGTATGGGGTATTAGATGCGGCAACGACGCAACCATCGAAGGTTCCGGTTCTCTCTATGCAAGTGGAGCAGTTGGTATCCGCAGTGATAATCTCACTATTTCTGGCGGCGCGAAGGTTTCGGCAGAAGGAAGTAGTTCTGGCATATTTGGAAACCTCACCGTCAAAGGCGAAGAGACCATCGTACAGATGAAAGGCGGCGAAAGCGGTTTCGAGGGCAGGAAACTCACGATTGAAGACGGACTGTTCCTTGGCTTGCCTGTAGGAGCCTATTTCAGCGACCCCTACATCGTGGGCCTCAACGGCGAACCCATCAAGGACGAATGGATCATCATTGGTCCGAAAGACTACATCGACGGCATAGCCTCTCCTAAATCCTCCCCTGAAGGGAAGGACTTGATGTACAACCTGGCCGGCCAGAAGGTAGGCAAGGACTACAGAGGCATCGTCATCGAGAATGGCAAAAAGACGCTAAAGAAATAAGAAAAGCCCCAACGGCAAATAGAGAGCGGACGGATTGCACAATCCGCCCGCTCTTGTTTTCTGGCACAAAACACAGCACGCGATGTTTTGCGTCCACTCACTATAAAGTACGACTCGGTGCTAAAGCATCCAAGAATTTATCCACGTGATAAATTCATTTCACCCACGTTATATTTTTATTTTAACACGTTATAATTTCAATTATCCCACGTGACGTTTGAAATCATTGCACTCCAGTATGACTGCTTCACTACGAGAAACAAGCCTTTGGTGCCCTCGGCATCAGCACCTGAGGTGCGACAGAGAGAGACAACCATTAGCAGGAAAAAAAAGAGAGCCGCACCTATCGGTACAGCTCTCGTGTGACTTTTTTTGTCCGTCTGTTGATTACTCAGCTACGGGGCAAGCACAAGCGCTATCGTTTGCACAAACGCTATCGCCTGGGCAAGAATCACATGCGCAAACAGCCTCTTCAACAGCTACGCTGTCGCTATCGCAGCAGGCGCCCTGCTCAGTCTTCTGACCACAAGATGCGAAAGATACAGCTACAACAGCTGCGAACAAAAATGCTAACTTTTTCATTTCTTTTTTGCTTTTTTAAACTTGTAAAACAATCAATTGTTTATTAAAACGCTGCAAAGGTACGTCGTTTTTTCGAAATACGTGCAACTTTTTCTAACTTTTTTTTGTTTTTTTTCATTTTTACCCCAAAAAGACGACTTCCGACGCCGAAAAAGACGAAAAACGAGGGAGAAAAAGCACAAAAGGTACATTTTGCCTCATATAGCAGATTGCAAACCTGGTAATCTTAAGAAACAATAAAATTATGACGCGCATGCGATAAACTATGAATTATTTTTCTTATCTTTGCAGCGTGAATGCGTTAAAAGGTAAAAAGGCTGTCTATCTGACGCTCGGCTGCAAGCTAAACTTCGCCGAGACAAGCACCATACAGCAGCAAATGGAAGCGGCCGGTGTGGAGACTGCCCGAAATGGCGAGGTGGCCGACATCTGCATCGTGAACACATGCAGCGTCACAGAGGTGGCCGACAGCAAGAGCCGCCAAGCCATCAGCAAGTTGCATCGTAAACATCCAGAGGCACACATCGTCGTCACTGGATGCTACGCACAGTTGCACCCGGAGAAACTTGCCGCACTCGAAGGCGTAGATATCGTGGTGGGGAAAGAGGGACTGCTGAACAACGTCATTTCGTTATTTCGTAATAACGTTATCACGGAGACAGAGACTCGCAAAGTCCAGCCTTTCGTGCCTGCTTGCGCCCGAGGGGAACGGACGCGCTTCTTCCTGAAGGTGCAGGACGGCTGCGACTACTTCTGCACCTACTGCACCATTCCCTTCGCCAGAGGACGAAGCAGGAACGGCAGCATCGCATCGCTCGTCCGGCAAGCAGAAGAGGCGGCAGAGCAAGGCGGCAAGGAAATCGTGCTGACCGGCGTCAACACCGGCGACTTCGGCAAGACAACGGGCGAACGCTTCATCGACCTGCTCCAGGCACTCGACCGCGTGGAAGGCATACAGCGCTATCGCATCAGCAGCATCGAGCCCAACCTGCTCACGGAAGACATCATCCGCTTCTGCAGCCAGAGCCGAGCCTTCATGCCGCACTTCCACATCCCGCTGCAAAGCGGCAGCGACGAAGTGCTGCGACTGATGCGCCGACGTTATGACACGAAGTTCTTCGCCGAGAAAATAGACGAGGTCCGCAAATACATCCCCGACGCCTTCATCGGCGTGGACGTCATCGTGGGCATGCGCGGCGAGACAGACGAGATGTTTGCCCAAGCCTATCGCTTCATGCAGGCACTGCCCGTCAGCCAGTACCACGTGTTCAGCTACAGCGAACGCCCTGGCACGAAGGCGCTGCAGATACCCGGCAAGGTGTCGCCCAAGCAGAAACACGAACGCAGCCAGCATATCCTCTCGCTCAGCGAAAAGAAACTGCATACATATTATAATATACATAAGGGGCAGACACGACCTGTCCTGCTCGAGCACAACCGAAAAGGTGGTCCAGTGCATGGCTTCACGGACAACTACATCCGCGTAGAAGTCTCCCCTTTAAGGGGAGATTTAGAGGGGTCTATCGTTCAAGTTCGTTTAGGCGAATGGAACGAAAAGGGAGACGCCCTGACGGGGGAAACAGTAAATAGTAAATAGTAAATAGTCAAATTGTAAATGACGTTGAGCATCGTCATACTCAACTGGAACGGCGAAGAGATGTTGCGCCGCTTCCTGCCTTCCGTCATCGAGCACTCGCCCGAGGCTGAGGTTGTCGTTGCCGACAATGGCAGCACCGACGGCTCGCTCAAGTTGCTTGCCGAGCAGTTCCCAAGCATACGCACCCTCGTCTTTGACCGCAACTACGGCTTTGCCGAAGGCTACAACAAAGCCATCGCCGAGGTGGAGTGCGACCTCTGCCTCTTGCTCAACAGCGATGTCCGCGTGGAAGCAGGCTGGCTCAAGCCGATGCTCGACTATATGAAGGCGCACCCCGAAGTGGCTGCCTGCCAGCCCAAGATTCGTTGCGAATGGGAACCCGACATGCTGGAATATGCAGGAGCCTGTGGCGGCTACATCGACAAGTTGGGCTTCCCCTTCTGTCGAGGTCGCATCCTCGGCACGCTGGAACGCGACGAAGGGCAGTACGACACGATTGCCTCCGTAGCCTGGGCTACAGGAGCAGCCCTGCTGATACGTCGCGATGTCTATCTGGAAGCAGGCGGACTGGATGCACGCTTCTTCGCGCATCAAGAGGAGATTGACCTCTGCTGGCGACTTCGCAGCCGTGGCTACGACATTGTCTGCATCCCAGAAAGCACAGTCTATCACGTCGGCGGCGGCACTCTGCCGAAAGAAAGTCCGCAAAAAGCCTACCTCAATTTCCGCAACAATCTGCTCCTCCTCTACAAGAACATGCCGAAAAAGAGATTCCGCAAAGTCATGCATTGGCGTCGTCTGCTCGATGCAGCAGCAGCTCTGCACTTCCTTGTAGGCGGGCATTGGGCTGCATGCAAGGCAGTCATAAAGGCCCACATCGACTTCCGCAAGATACAAAAGGACTTCCAGAAAGACAGAGACAAGAACCTGGCAGCAACCGCCGTAAGCTACGACAAGATACTCTCACCCGTTAACCTGCTGTGGGAGTACTATGGCAAACGACACTTTACATATAGAGACTTAGAACTAAAGAAAACCAAATAATATGAGAATAAGAACACTATTCCTTTTGATGCTTCTCGTCGGGACAGCCTCCGCCCAACAGGCTTGGACGCTGCAGGACTGCCTGGACTATGCGCTGAAGCACAACATCCAGGTGCAGAAGAACCGCATCAGCGAGGAGCGCGGCGAGGTGAACCTTTGGCAAGACAAGGGCGCGCTGTTCCCCAGCCTCAGCTTCAGCACAAACCAAGGCGTGGGCTACCGTCCGTTTACCGAGGTCATCAATGTCGTGCAGGGCGACCAAGTGACAAGCACACGAAGCAACGTCACCTATCAAGGCACTTACGGACTCAATGCCAACGTCACCCTCTGGAATGGCGGCATCAACTACAAGAACATTAAGGCACAGGAACTGGAGAACCGCATCACAGCTCTCACGACAGAACAGAGCGAGCTCACCATTCAGGAACAGATTGCGCAACTCTACGTGCAAATCATGTACACGAAGGAAGCAAAGAAGGTCAATGAATTGCTCCTTTCCACTGCTCAAAGCCAATACGACAGAGGCGTGGAGATGATGAATCAGGGACAGATGGCAAGGGCAGATGTCGTGCAGCTCGAGGCACAACTGAGCAGCGCCCAGTATTCCGTGGTCAACACTGAGACACAGCTTGCCAACTACAAACGTCAGCTCAAGGCGCTCCTCGAGCTCGACCTCAACACGCCTTTCGATGTGGCTGGCAACATTCCAACAGACGAGCAAGTGCTTGCCCTTGTGCCAAGTGCGCAGGAAGCTTATGCCAAAGCCCTCGAGACGAGACCCGAGATAAAGAGTGCCGAGCTGAGCATCGAAGCAGCCGACATGCAACTTGACATTGCCAAGCGTGGCTTCTATCCAACTATCGGAGCAAGTGCAAGCCTTGGAAGCAACCACTCCAGCGGCAGCAGCAATGGTTTTGGCGAACAGATGAAGACGAACCTCAACATGAGTGCCGGCCTCAACTTCAGCGTGCCCATCTTCGACAACCGTCGCAACATGTCGAATGTCAAGACGGCAAAGCTGCAACAACTCTCCTCGAAGCTCGACTTGCAGGACAAGAAGAACACGCTCTCCAGCACCATCGAGCAGTACTGGCTCAATGCCAACAGTGGTCAGCAGAACTACATTGCAGCCAAAGCTCGCGTCAAGAGTCAAGAAGCAAGCTACGAGCTCTTGAATGAGCAATTCCAGAACGGGCTGAAGAACACGGTGGACGTGCTGCAAGGTCGCGACAACGTCATCAGCGCCGAGCAAGACATGCTGCAAAGCAAGTACATGGCACTGCTCAACATACAGCTCCTCAAATTCTACACAGGAGAAAAGATTGAACTTTAACAGGCTATACATTATTATATATTATATAAGATGAGACATCACACATTCATCAAGGCAGCGATGCTGATAGCAGCAACAGCCATCGTATGCAGTTGCAAGAAAAAGATTGAATTCACCTATACTGAGGTCGAAGCCGCAGTACAAGATGTCATGACAAGCGTGACGGCAACCGGCACCATCGAGCCTGTAACGAGCGTCGATGTCGGCACACAGGTCAGCGGCATCGTCAGCAAGCTCTATGTCGACTACAACAGCGTGGTCAAGGCAGGACAAATCATCGCCGAGCTTGACCGCACCAACCTGATGAGCGAGCTGAGCAGCGCCCAGGCCAACCTGAAGAGTGCACAGAGCGACCTCGACTATCAAAAGACCAACTATGAGCGCTTCAAGGCTCTCTACGACAAAGGACTCATCTCTGCCAACGACTATGAGCAAGCTCGTCTCTCATACATCAAGGCACAGCAGACGGTGACGCATCAGAGAGAGAGCGTCAAGAAGGCACAGACTAACCTGGGTTATGCCACAATCACCAGTCCTATTGATGGTGTCGTGCTGAAGAAGGAGGTGGAAGAAGGGCAGACCGTTGCCTCGAGCTTCAACACGCCAACGCTCTTCACGATTGCCAAGGACTTGACCGACATGCGCGTCATTGCTGATGTGGACGAAGCAGACATAGGCGAAGTGAAGGAAGGACAGCGCGTCAGCTTCACAGTCGATGCTTTCCCCAACGACACCTTCGAAGGAGCCGTGACTCAAGTTCGCCAGCAACCCACGACAGAGAGCAATGTTGTGACCTATCAGGTCGTCATCAGCGCTCCCAACCAAGACCTCAAGCTCAAACCAGGTCTCACGGCCAACGTCAACATCTACACCCTCGAGATGCCTGGCGTGCTTGCCATTCCCAGCAAGGCGCTTCGTTTTAAGCCAAGCGAAGCAATGCTCAACGAAGGCGAGACGATAACTGACGTCGAGAGTCACATGAAGGTATGGACAAAGGAAGGTCCCAACCTCAAAGCCATTGCTGTGCAGACTGGCGTTACAAACGGCACCTTGACACAGATTACAAGTGGCTTGACGGCAGGCACAAAGGTCATCATCGATGTGCAGAGCAACGCCTTGGACATGGAAGAGGCACAGCAGCAGAGCAACCCCTTCATGCCAAGACCAAGGAATAGGAACAACGACAAGGAGAAAGATAAGAAGAAGCAATAATGGAGAAGAACGACAGAAAGGTAGTCATCGAGCTGCAGGACGTACGTCGCGACTTCCATGTAGGCAGCGAGGTGGTGAAGGCGCTTCGAGGTGTCAGCTTCAAGATACACGAGGGCGAGTTCGTCACCATCATGGGCACCTCAGGCTCCGGCAAGAGCACACTGCTCAACCAGCTTGGCTGCCTTGACACGCCCACCAGCGGAGAGTACATCCTGGACGGCGTTCCTGTCCGCAAGATGCGTCGCAGCGAACGTGCCATCCTCCGCAATCGTAAGATAGGTTTCATCTTCCAGAACTACAACTTGCTTGCCAAGACGACTGCAGTTGAAAACGTGGAGTTGCCCCTGATGTACAACAAGACCTACAACTCCCGTCAGCGCAAAGAGGCTGCCATCAAGGCTCTGCAGGCTGTGGGACTTGGTGACCGACTCGACCACAAAAGCAATCAGATGTCAGGCGGACAGATGCAGCGCGTCGCCATTGCAAGGGCGCTGGTCAACAACCCTGCCGTCATCCTTGCCGACGAAGCGACAGGTAACCTCGACACACACACCTCGTTCGAGATTCTCTGCCTCTTCCAGGAACTGCACAGGCAAGGGCGAACCATCATCTTCGTCACTCACAACCCCGAAATAGCACAATACAGCAGCCGCAACATCATGCTTCGCGACGGCAAGATATACGACGACAAAAAGAACACAAACATCCTCGATGCCCGAGAAGCGCTGGCAGCATTGCCAACAACGAACGATGACTGACCCTACACAACACAGCAAGTTGATTGAACGTTCATGATGATTCAAAGAATTAGGCACGTTAAACGATAAACCACAAAACAAGAAATGAGCATAACCAACCTTTTGAAAGTAGCCATGACTGCCATCATGAGCAACAAGTTCCGCTCCTTCCTGAGCATGCTTGGCATCATCATCGGTGTGGCGGCGGTCATCATCATGATGGCTATCGGTCAAGGCTCGAAGCAAAGCATCCGCGCTGACCTGAGCAAGATGGGCACCAACCTGCTCACCATAAGACCTGGCGGCGAGATGCGAGGCGGTGTCCGCCTGGACCCTTCTGCTATGCAGACGCTCAAGCAGGCAGACTACGAGAGCATCCTCAGCGAGGCAACTCTCATCACACACGTCAGCCCGGAAGTGACCAGCGGCGGCCAAGTCATCTATGGCTCCAAGAATACCAACAGCACGATGTACGGCGAGAGTCCCGACTACATGACCATCAAGCTCTGGGACATCAAGAGTGGTGACTGCTTTACGGAAGAAGATGTGCTGAAGAGCGCCAAGGTGTGTGTGGTAGGAACCACTATCGTGAAGGAACTCTTCGGCAGCGAGGATGCCGATTGCGTCGGCAAGGTCGTCCGCTTCAAAAGCATTCCGTTCCGCATCGTGGGCGTTTTGAAGTCCAAAGGCTACAACAATTGGGGCATGGATCAGGACAACGTGATGATTGCTCCCTACACCACCGTCATGAAACGTATTGCTGCCCAGACCTTCTTCAGCAGCATCGTGATGAGCGCTCTGACTGAAGAACTGAGCGACGACGCCATCGAGGAAGTGACACAGATACTGCGTCGGAACCATAAGTTGAAGGATGATGCCGACGATGACTTCACGATACGTTCGCAAGCAGAATGGATGGAAACGATGTCCACAACCATGGACACCATCACGCTCATCTTGGTTGTTGCGGCTGCATTCTCGCTTCTTGTAGCAGGCATCGGCATCATGAACATCATGCTTGTCAGCGTGACCGAGCGAACGAAGGAGATTGGACTTCGCATGAGTGTAGGTGCTAGAGGCATCGACATTATGAGTCAGTTCCTCATCGAAAGCGTGATGATATCCCTGACGGGAGCCCTACTTGGTGTGGCTCTCGGGTATGGGGGCAGTTGGCTGGCAAGCAATGTCCTGATGATGCCCAGCAGCGTTCCCTTCTGGAGCGTGGGCCTCAGCTTCTGCATCTGTGCCTTCATCGGCATCTTCTTCGGCTACGTTCCCGCACGAAAAGCAGCCCTCATGGACCCGATTGAAGCGATAAGATACGAATAAAAACAAAATACATACTACTATGAAACATCGAATTCTATTTGCAGCACTTTTGTGCTTACCCCTTTGCCTAATGGCACACAAGGACGACAAGAACCCTAAGTACCTGCTTGGCGCAGTTCCCGAGGTGAATGGAGTTGTCACCTTCCAAAAAGACTTTAGCGTCACAGACAAGAACGAGCAGCAAATCTATGACATCTTGCTCGCTTACATCAAGAACTCCCTTATCGGCAATGCCATACAAGACAAGGCTGTTCCCTACACACGCATCATCTCCGAGGAGAAAGAAAGCGGCAGCATCGTGGCTCGCATCGAGGAATACATGACATTTAAGAGAATCCCGGTCATCAGCCTCGACCGCACTCGTTTCCGCTATCTGCTGAATGCTGAGGTAAAGGGACAGAAGGTGAGCCTCACCATCACACAGATTTCGTACTACTACAACGAGGACATGGACGGCAAGAACGGTGTTCCGTACAAAGCCGAGGAGTGGATTTCGGACAAGGAAGCCGTGAACAAGAAGGGCACGAAACTCTATCCTCGCAGCGGTAAGTTCCGTCGTCTGACGATTGACCGCGTGCAGGCCATCTTCGAAGGCTTCATGGATGCTCTCTCCTCAATGGAGATCGAGGATCAAGTCCTGACTAAGAAGCGCAAAGGTATCATCGAAGACTAAACAGCTATGAACACCCGACTTCTATCGCTCTGCTTGCTCTTGCTCACGGCTGCCGATGCCCTGAGCCAATGCAAATACTGCAACTCGTACGAAGACTTCGTCAACGACAAGTGGCAGCCGTTGGACACCCTCTACAGCAAAAAGCACGGGAAAGGTTATGTGTTCCTGTGGGGAGTAGGCGGATATAAGCTGACTACGGGAGACAAGGCCACCGACGCGACGGTGAAGAAATCCTTTGCTGCGATGCAAGGAGATAATCTCTTCGTAAATGGTCACAGGCTAAAGTGCGGCAAGCAGAGTATGGGTAAAGGCTTCTGCAAGGCCGCCCGCATCAACCGCTACAACATCGTCTTCACCAGCAACATCATGCCTGCCGATTACAACTCCTCCCAGATGGCGGGAGCTATGGCGGCTACAATAGGAGCAATAGCTGTACAAGGAGGAGCAATAGGCGGAGCCGTGGCAGGCTTAGCAGGAGGCATAATCGGTGGCACGATGGGAGGCATGCAAGCCACTAAGTCCATGAAGCATCCCGTCTGCCACATCGTTGCTCCTTCGTCCGACGACGAGAAGCAGACAACCATAGTGCCCCTCGACGACCATCTTATGGACAAGCTTCTCCTGAGCCGTAACCTCACCAAACTGCACGACAAATACTACGCCGAGAAGGACAAGGACAAACGCATGCAAGCCAGCCGCGTCATCCCCATTCTCGAGAAAGCAGGCATCATCGAATAAAATCCATCAAACCCTTCAGCCCTATGAAACACCTCATCATTATCCTTTCCCTATGCTGCATCGTCGGAACGGCTGACGCAAAGAAGAAAAAGACTAGTGGTAATCCCATCTTTCAGGGTTGGTATGCCGATCCGGAAGGTGCCGTCCTCGACGGGAAGTACTGGGTGTTCCCCACATTTAGTGCTCCCTACGACGAGCAGCTGCACTTCGATGCTTTCTCGAGCAAAGACCTCGTGAACTGGACGAAGCACGAGAACGTCATCACAAAGGCTGATATTCCTTGGTTGAAGAGAGCGTTGTGGGCTCCTGCAATCATCGAAGCAAACAATAAGTTCTACCTTTTCTTCGGTGGGAACGACGTGCATGAAGGCGAGATTGGAGGCATCGGTGTTGCCGTCAGCGAACGTCCTGAAGGTCCTTACAAAGATGCTCTCGGCAAGCCGCTCATCAATGAAATAGTGAATGGAGCACAGCCTATCGACCAATTCGTCTTTCGTGATGATGATGGACAGTACTATATGTTCTACGGCGGATGGCGTCATTGTAACGTCTGCAAGCTGAGTCCCGACCTGCTTTCAATCGTTCCTTGGGAAGACGGACAGAAGTTCCACGAGATAACTCCCAGCAAGGAATACGTCGAAGGACCTTTCATGTTGAAGCGAAACGGCAAGTACTATTTCATGTGGAGCCAAGGTGGTTGGACAGGTCCCGACTATTGCGTGGCTTACGCAATCAGCGACACGCCCTTCGGCCCCTTTGAGCTCAAGGGCAAGATACTGCAGAGAGACGAAAGTATCGCTCGTGGAGCAGGCCATCATAGCGTGATTCAAGTGCCTGGAAAGGACGAGTACTACATCATCTACCACCGTCGTCCGCTCGAGGAACGCGATGGAAATCACCGCGTGACCTGTATCGACAAACTCATCTTCAACGCCGACGGAACCATCCAACCCGTGAAGATGACCTTCGAGGGGGTAAAGAAAAGTAAAATCAAGAAATAGGTAATCTGAAAACGTGGCGTGGGTAGTTTGAAAACTTAACGTGTTAAGTTGGGCAACTTAACGTGTGAAGTTTGCAAACTTCACTGCAGTAGTTTTTCAGGGCAACAAGGGAAGGGACGAAAGATGACTCGCAAACAGCTGTACAGAGAGGTTTCGGCTTACTTCCGACAGGCAATGCCGGAGGCCAAGACGGAGTTGCACTATGACAATCCTTTCCAGTTGCTCGTGGCCGTCATACTGAGTGCACAATGTACGGACAAACGCATCAATCAAGTCACTCCCCGCCTCTTCGAGGACTACCCGAATGCCGAAGCGATGGCTCAGGCCAGCCCCGAAGTCATCTACGACTACATCCGGAGCGTCTCCTACCCTAACAACAAGGCCAAGCATCTGGTCGAAATGGCTCGAATGCTCTGGGAAAAGTACGGAGGCGAAGTGCCGCAAGACCTGAAGCAACTCGTCGAACTACCTGGCGTGGGCAGAAAGACCGCCAATGTCGTGCTGAGTGTCGTGTGGGGCGAAGCAAGGATGGCGGTCGATACGCACGTTTTCCGCGTCAGTCATCGCATAGGTCTCGTCCCCGATTCCTGCACGACACCGCTCTCGGTTGAGCAGACGCTCATGCGTTTTTTCAATAAGGAAGAGATTCCCGATGCACATCATTGGCTCATCCTTCACGGGCGATACACCTGCACAGCCCTGCGTCCGAAGTGCGACAAATGCGGTCTCGCTCATCTCTGCAAAACGTTTCAGAGCCATAGATAAAATAAAAAAATGTTAAATAAGCCTCGTTTTGAGGCTTATTTTTTTGTGGTGTGATAGAAACTTTCTACATTTGCAGTCGATTTTCTAAAATAACATCAATGATAACAACGCGTAAGACAACTGACAGAACGACTGCATCAGGGCGACGGGCATAGCTGCCTCAGTCTCTCTTGCAACTCTGTACAGGTGCTCTTACTGCGTCCCAAAGGCGCCAGCGCTCTTTGACTTATTGTTATCATTGGCTTCTTAAAACCCTCAAGCCGACGAGGGTTTCTTTGTGTCTATACCTTAGAAGATAGAAGAAGACAAAAGAAGAAAGAAGAAGATAGACGACGTTAGTTCTCGACCGTCGGATGTTGGAATTGTCCTCTTTCTTCGTCGCTGAAAGCGACATATCTTCCTCTATCTACTTTTTCCTACTTTATTATTATTTATTATGTTATTTTAGATTACTATGACAAAACTTTCTATTTCATTCCAACCAAAGGATTTCTTTGGCAATCAAGTGTATAAATTCGGCGACGTTAACGTCCGTGTCACTCTCGAAGACAACTTCAAGGCCTCTGGCCTCTACTATTTTCATCTCTATAACGACCAGCTGATGCTGCTTGCAGACGCTGAGACGAAATACGACCAGTCTCGCCGCCTCAATAAATCCGTCAAGGCGACTCTGCAAAGCCATCTGGTCTGGATTCCAGGCAAATACTTTCTCCTTGTTCGAAACGAAGAGGACAAAATCCTTCGCTTCAACCTCACGTTGGACGACGAAGGCAGGTTCAACATCCAGGGGAAGCCGCTGCTCTGCCCAAAGATGAGCGACGAAGACATGCTTTCGGGCAGGCTCTACTGCTGCAAGACGCAATGGAAATTGCTCTCGAGAAAGCCCGGAACGATGCAGTTGAAGCGTTGGGTCATCAATCGTGCCAAGCAGAACCAACTGAACTGGTTGCGTTCCGAGATGCAGAAGGAAGAGGTGAAACTATGCAACAACCTGCTCGTCTCTGGCAAATCGACTGACTTCATCGGGCATCCCGTCATGCTGCTCCTCCATTCGGCAGACATTAAATCGGAGCACATGTTTGGGCATATCGACCAATTCTACGATATGACAAAGCCCAATCCCTACGAGTCGATGACCGACTTCTTCAGCGAAACCAAGCCGCACAACGACTTCTTCTCGCTCATCCAAGACAGCATGAAGGCCTACACCTTTGTCTTTTCGAATCTCAGCGCCCTGTTTGATTCTGGCGGGAAACTCATCATGAAAGCCATTCAGGCACATTGGCCGAGCAGCAACAAATCGGCTATCTTCTACGGAACACAGCAGGAAATAGCGGAGTTGCTTGAACAGTACCCCTCGCTCGAGCAGTACTTCCCGAAAGAGAACCGTCTCAACATCGAACCCTACACTCGCGAAGAGATGATTTTCGTCTTTTTTGAAGAGGCGAAACAGGCGCATCTCTCACTCTCCGCAAAAGCCGTCGAGAAGGTTTGCTGCCTGATAACCGAGGCCTTCCAGCGCGGTCTGATAGGGAATTGGGACAGGCTCGTAATCCGTGAATATGTGGAGGAAAACCTCGTGCCGCACTATCAGGAGAACCTCATCGGCAGCATGAGGGCAGAGAGACCTACGGACCGTGAGATGGAAGTCCAAGTCGAGGACATCGACGACGCCTTCTTCCTCAACCAGAAATCCCACTATAACGAGGCACTCGAGGAACTGCAAGCGATGGTGGGACTCACGGATATCAAGCAAAACATCCGCACCCTTTCTGGTCAGGTGAGGTTCTTCCAGGAGCGGCGTCTCATGGGTCTCCGCACGACAACAGGCGCCACATATCATACCATCCTGACCGGCAATCCCGGAACAGGCAAGACTACTGTGGCAAGGCTGCTCGGCAAAATTTATCACTCGCTTGGCCTGCTCTCCAAAGGCGACGTGGTGTATGTGGACAGACGGCGCATTATCGGCCGTTACATCGGCGAGACGGAAGAGAACATGAAGCTTATCTTGAAGGAGGCTCAAGGCAATGTACTTTTCATCGATGAAGCGTATACTTTGTATACTCAGGGCGATGAGAGGGACTTCGGACGACACGCCGTCGAGTGTCTCCTCGATGTGCTTTCGCGGAAAGAGCCCGATATGCTTGTCATCTTCGCTGGCTACGAGAAGGAGATGGATGCGTTGCTCTCTATGAATCAGGGACTTGCGAGCCGCTTCCCCTATCGTTTCCACTTCCCGAACTACACGGCAGAAGAGCTGATGCAAATCGCTGAGAAGATGATTTCGGCAGATGATTACGAGCTGAGCGTCGAGGCTCACGAACTCCTCCAGCAAGTCATTCGAGAGGCCGCAAGCAGTCGCAACGAAAACTTCGGCAATGCAAGATGGGTGGAACAATTCGTGAGGAACGGCATCGTCCCAGCCCTCGCCGACAGAATCAGCAGTTCGCCCCACCCCATCTGCAAGGCCGTATATCAGCGCATCGAAGCAGACGACATCCGCGTTGCTGCAGAGAAGTTCAGCCCGAAGGCAGTTGCACTGAAACGCCGACCAGCAATCGGTTTCTGCGCATGAACGCTTCGCCTGCTGACACACCCAGTCACGATGCCAGTCCTCCCGTGGTGGGACAGCAATCCTACCATGGGAGGACTCCAGTCCCACCGTGGGAGGACTCGAGTCCTGCCATTGGAAAATTTATGGAGGACTGGAGTCCTGCGATTGATTTCAAACGGAGGATTTTGTGTTTTCACCTGCCTCGCTTCAATTTCAAGGCAGCAAACTTGCACATTTCAAAGAAATGTCGTACCTTTGCCGAGCAATTACGAATCATCTATTAACTCCATTAAATTATGACTATCTCTGATTACAACTTTGCCGGTAAAAAGGCAATCGTGCGCGTTGACTTCAACGTGCCCCTGAACGAGAACGGTGAGATTACCGACGACACCCGCATTCGCGGTGCGCTTCCCACCTTGAAGAAGATTATCGCCGACGGTGGCGCTGCCATCATCATGAGCCACATGGGCAAGCCCAAGGGCAAGGTAAACCCCAAGCTCTCACTCGGCCAGATTCGTGCTGCCGTGGAGAAAGCACTCGGCTGCCCCGTTTCGTTTGCTCCCGATTGCGCCAAAGCACAGGACGCAGCCAAGGCTCTGAAGATGGGCGAGGCTCTTATGCTCGAGAACCTCCGCTACTATCCCGAGGAAGAAGGCAAGCCTGTAGGCATCGACAAGGAAGACCCTGCTTACGAAGAAGCCAAGAAAGCCATGAAGGCAAGCCAGAAGGAATTTGCCAAGACACTGGCCAGCTATGCCGACTGCTACGTGATGGATGCCTTCGGTACGGCTCACAGAAAGCACGCTTCGACTGCCGTCATCGCCGACTATTTCGATGCTGACAACAAGATGTTGGGTTTCCTGATGGAGAAGGAGGTACAGGCAGTCGACAATGTTCTCTCGAACATCAAGCGCCCCTTCGTAGCCATCATGGGTGGCTCAAAGGTGAGCAGCAAGATTGGCATCATCCAGAACCTGCTCGGCAAGGTAGACAAACTCATCCTTTGCGGCGGCATGACCTACACATTCTCCAAGGCTCATGGCGGCGAGATTGGTGACTCGATTGTCGAACTCGACAAGCTCGATGTTGCCCTCGACGTGGAAAAGACAGCAAAGGAGAACGGCGTAGAACTTGTTCTCGGCGTGGACAGCGTTTGCTGCACCGGTTATGACTTTGGCACATTCAGTGTGAAGCCAGGCGCTCAGATTAAGGTCTTCCCCAGCAACGCCATTGAGGCAGGTTGGGATGGCCTGGATGCAGGTCCCGAAAGCCGCAAGAAGTTCGCCGAAGCCATCAAGGGTGCAAAGACAATCCTTTGGAATGGTCCTGCAGGATGCTTTGAGTGCGAAGACTTCACAGCTGGCTCTCGTGCAGTAGGTGAGGCTGTCGCTCAGGCAACAGCAGAAGGTGCCTTCTCCCTGATTGGCGGCGGTGACAGCGTAGCTTGCTGCACCAAGTTCGGTCTGACAGACAAGGTCAGCTACATCTCTACCGGCGGTGGTGCCCTCTTGGAAGCCATCGAAGGCAAGGTTCTGCCTGGCGTAGCTGCCATCAAAGGGTAGTTTGGATTAGAGATTAGGGATTTAAAGAGAATATCTTATGTATAAACTGCGTTATTCTCTATTCTCTATACTCTATTCCCTAATCCTTTTTTCTCAGGTTTCTTGCTCTCACAAGCAGGAGGCCGCGCAGTTTGAGGCTGACAGCACGGGCATCGACACAACCGTCTTGCGCATTGCCGTCATGCCTGCAATGAATTGTCTGCCTGTCTTTTATGCCGAAAGAACTGGTCTTGCCGACAGTCTTGGCGTGGAGATAGCACTGCTTCGATACCAGGCACAGATGGACATCGACACCGCCATCGTCAAGGGTCACGTGGATATCGCCTTTACGGACCTCATTCGAAGCGCCCGACTCGCGAAGCAAGTCAGCATCGATCCCTTTGCATCTTGCGACGAACCGCTCTCGCTGATTTCTCTCAAGACGAAGCGCGTGAAGCAAGTCAACCAGATGAAGGAGCAGATGATTGCCGTGAGCCGACTCTCCGCAACTGATTATTGGTGCGACCGTCTGCTGGATAGTACCCACACGAACTACGATGACATCTATCGCCCACAAGTGAATGATGTCTGGCTTAGGGCAGAGATGTTGCGTCAAGGCCTCATCGACGCAGCCATGATGGGCGAGCCTTATGCCACATGGATGACTATGTTGGGACACAAACGACTGTTCCAAACGGGCGGCAAACAACCGCGTCTCTATGCTTGGGCCGCTTGCAGGTTGGCTTCGAAGGCACGGCAAAAGGCCTTCCTCAACCTCCTGAACGAAGCGACGGAACGCCTGACGAAGCCAAGCGAGGCACCCCTGCTGCGCGACATTCTCAAGCAGGAATACCAGTTGCCGCCAGAACTTGTCGACACCATGGCGTTGCAACCCGTCAGACGTCCCTCGGCTATTCGTCTCGCTGATACTGAAGAGGCAGACAAATGGCTCAGCAAGAAAACCATTAAGAAAAGGGCAAGAAGGTAAGAAGGGCTGCCTGGCTTTCCTGCTCTCCACATCCCCACACCTCTCATTCCCCATGATAGACGCCAAGACACTTCGCCTCGTCACACAGAGCGGCCTGCAGAATTTCGCCTTCGGGCGCGTTCTGGACGGCATCGCAGCACTGCAGACGCTCCTGCCCTACTGCGTTTCCGAGCCTATCATACGTGCTGAGGCAGAGAGTTTGGAAGAGAACTATCACCACATGCTCTCGTTCCTGCGACAAGGTGGGGACGACGAGAAGCGCGGCGAGGTACAGGCAAAAATCCAGCGTCGAGGCGTCTTCCTCCTGGAACAGGCTAACAGAGCGATTCGCCTCGCCTTGAACAGCGATCTTTACTGCACTGCTCAGAAGACGGTTTCCCTCGACGAGGACATTCTCGAGACTGACGAAAGGCAGGACGACATCTTTGATATGTTGTGGACGTCACCGCTCTGGTCGGCTCAGGACACTGCCCTCTGGTACGACTTTATCCTCAGACAGAGGGACATGGTGCAGCAGCATCTGGCCGGAGCGCTGTTCCTGGCGACATGGGAGCACTACGATGCAGAGAAGATGCAACTGCTCAACATGCTTGCCGACAGCGACTGTCATCGCACGCACATCACGGCTGTAGCCTATCTGCTCCTGCTCAGGTTGCGCCACAAGGAACTGGTCTCGCTGATGCCATCCCTGCCCGACAAACTCCTTTCACGCAAAGAACGGCATCTCATCGCACAGGTGCAATACGAATTCCTGCTGATGCTCATCTCCGAGAAGGACATGGAGAAGGAGTTGAAGGAAGCAGACAGCCTGACGAAAGACTTGCTGTCCGGCAAGCAAGAACTGGGAATAAAGTCCATCAAAGGCATCATCGCCCTGCGAGGACGCTACCTGCGGAACCGACTACAGCGTGGGCTCGACATCAACCTCTCCAAGATTCCTTTGCTCCACAACTGCGAATACATGCGTCGCGTCAGCCATTGGTTCTTGCCTTTTGACAAGACGCATCCCCTCTTCCAGTCGGTCATGATAGACGAGAAGGGCAATGAAAAGCAGAACCTCTCCACGATGGTGGACCTCATCATGGATTGCGACGTAGACAAGTTGGCGATGCTCTACCTCGTGGCTCACGATAAAGATTTCTCGAAGGCGGCGCATCAATTGGACGAGCAGGAACTTCCCGACATGGAGAACGCCGTGATTCCCGAGTACACCATCCGCTTCATCATGCAGGACATCTTTCGCTTCTTCTTCCATTCGCCCCTGCATGCCCAGCTCATCAACCCTTTCAACCAAGCCGAGACGCTGCTCGACATCCCCGGGCTGGACACGGCTTTCTCGGCAGAGGACACGGTGAGATGCTGCGAATTGCTGTACGAACTGGGCCGGACAGGGCAGGTTCTCACTATCCTGGACGACGCCATCCGCCGCAACGGAGCCAGCGCTTCGGCACTTCTGCTCAAGGGACGGGCCCTGAGGCGGCAGAAGCATCTGGCCGAGGCCATCAGTTGTGTGCGCAGCGCAGAAATGCTTGAGCCGGAAAATACCGACATCCTGCAGTTCCTCGTGGAATGCTACGCCGGCGAGAACCGCTTCGAGGAAGAGCTCGATTACCTGCAGAAACTCTCCGAGCTGCAACCCGACAACAGGAAACTTCGCAGGCTTATCCCCATCACGCTCAGCAAGTTGGGCAGAAACGAAGAAGCCCTCGCACTCCTTTTCAAACTGGACTACGAGACGACGGAGGACGACGAGGACGGCGGCCAGATTGCCTCACTCATCGCCGACACCGCACTCCGGCTGGGCAAATTCGACATCGCGGAACGCTACACGGAGAAGGAACTCCAGTCGAAGGACTGCAAACTGTCCAACATCCACCTCAGGTTGGGACACATCCGCCTGCTCCAAAACAACTGGAAAGGCTGCCTGGAGCACTACGAGCAGTTCGTCAACTTCTACTGCAGCGAACCCGGAAACGACATCAACAGCGCCCTAAACCTGCTCGACAGGCAATGGGCGACGCTCAATGGTCCTTCCGCGACTACAATCGCGCCTTGGCGCAAGGGCGCCCAAGAATGGTCAATGAACAAAGACCTCCTGCTCATCCACGACATTCTCCTGGCCGCTGCAAACACCTTCGCAAGCAAAAAATCCACACCTCCCACAGAGGGATAAGAAGCACTCCACGTTAAGTTTGAAATTTATCCACGTGATAAATTGATTTTACCCACGTTATATTTAAAATATTCCACGTGATAATTTCATTTTACCCACGTGATAAATTTAATTTACCCACGTGACATTTGAAATCATCACTGGCGACGTTTGAACCCACGGCTCAGGTTTTTACCCGTCGCCTCACTCCAAGTTTGCACGCTCAACCTGCATCATTTGCACGCACAGAGCATTAAATTTTGTTAAATATCATGTCAGAAAAAGACATATAGAACACATCTGTATGCCTTTTTGGTTACCCCTTTGCCCTCTATATCATATTTTTTTCGTACCTTTGCCGCGCAAAAAATACAGACAACACTAATCAAGACTATACATTTATGAGAAAGAAATCGACACTTTTCATGACTTTGTCATGGATAACCATGGCTTTTCTTAGTGCCTGCGGCGGCAATAAGACACAACAACAAATGCCGGCAGCAAACTTCAAGACCATGAAGGTTGCCACCAAAGACGTAACCATGAGCGAGAGGTACAGCGCTACCATTCGTGGCCGACAGGACATCGAAGTCTATCCTCAAGTGGGCGGCACCCTCTGGAAACTGTGTGTCACAGAAGGTCAGAAGGTCGTGAAGGGACAGACACTGTTCATCATCGACCAAGTTCCCTACCAGGCAGCACTGAACACGGCTGTGGCATCGCAAGAGGCAGCTAATGCCAGCCTCGCAACTGCCCAGTTGAACTACGACAGCAAAAAGAAGCTTTTCGACGACGGCATCATAAGCGATGTGGAACTTCAGACGGCTCACAACACGCTACTGAGCGCGAAAGCACAGGTCGCTCAAGCCAACGCGCAGGTCGTCAACGCTCGTAACAGCCTCAGCTACACAGTCGTGAAGAGCCCCGCAAACGGCGTCGTAGGCACTCTTCCCTACCGTCAGGGAGCATTGGTAAGCAGCGCGATGCCTCAACCCCTTACCACCGTCAGCGACAACACCCAGATGTACGTCTACTTCTCTATCAGCGAAGCACAGCTTCTAACCATGACTCGCGAGAACGGCAGCAAGGAAGCGGCAATCGGCCAGATGCCCGACGTAACCCTCCTTCTCGTGGATGGTAGCGAATATCCCCACAAGGGAAAAGTCGAAAGCGTGAGCGGCGTAGTGGACCGTAGCACAGGAACCGTGCAGGTTCGGGCAGCATTCGACAACCCCGAGAAACTCCTGCTCAGCGGCAGTACCGGGTATGTCGTCATCCCGACTACGTACAAAAACAAGATTGTCGTGCCCGTCACCGCTACAGTACAAATGCAGGACAAGTTCAAGGTATATGTCGTGGATAAGGACAACATTGCCCACGAGCAACTCGTCACCACGGAATCCCTCACGAATGGAAAGGAATATGTGATAAAGGACGGACTGAAGGTAGGCGACATCATCGTGGCAGAAGGTGCCGGCATGCTCAGGGACGGACAAGACATAAAACCGAATAAGGATTAGAGATTAG
>JAGCNZ010000109.1 GCA_017645655.1 Bacteroidaceae bacterium
CAACATGAGATTCAAACGCATTCTACTCAAGCTCTCGGGCGAAAGCCTGATGGGCGAACAGGGCTACGGCATCGACGTGAAACGTCTGAGCGAGTATGCCGCACAGATTAAGGAAGCCGCCGACATGGGCGTGCAAATCGGCATCGTCATCGGCGGAGGCAACATCTTCCGGGGCTTGACAGGAGCCGGCAAAGGGTTCGATCGCGTGAAGGGCGACCAGATGGGCATGTGCGCGACGGTCATTAACTCGCTGGCCCTCAGTAGCGCACTCGATGCCGTCGGTCAGAAAAACCGCGTTATGACTGCAATCAGGATGGAGCCCATCGGCGAGTTCTACGGCAAGTGGAAAGCAATCGAAGCGATGATGAAGGGCGAGGTGGTCATCTTCAGTGCGGGGACAGGCAGCCCTTATTTTACTACCGACACCGGTTCATCGTTGCGAGGCATCGAAATTGAAGCAGACGTGATGCTCAAAGGCACGCGTGTGGACGGCATCTACACTGCTGACCCCGAGAAAGACCCAACGGCAACGAAGTTCCATGACATCACGTACGAGGAGGTAATCGCACGCGGCCTGAAGGTGATGGACATCACAGCCACCGCTATGTGCATGCAGAACAACCTGCCCATCTACGTCTTCAACATGGACATCGTAGGCAACCTGGGGCGCGTGCTTGGCGGCGAAGAAATCGGCACGCTGGTCCACAACTGACCGCTGCTGCCCGTTTTGCCCCATTCCATGCACTTCGTTGCCCAACCTCGCAAGTAAGGTTCTTTGAACTGTCATGATGATTCAATGAACTCTCCCTGTAGTGTTGGCTAACTTGTCATGCCTCCGCCAGTGATTTAGCGTGGAGCGCACGGTCACATAAAAGGATATAACCACGAATCACACGAATTGCACAAATTAATAATCGCCTGATAATCAGCGGCAATAAAATTCGTGCAATTCGTGTAATTCGTGGTTAAAAAGGTATCCCGGTATTAGGAACCTATTATCTTACTTGCTCGAGGCGGGTTTCTTGGAGAAGATGGCCTTGATGCGCGCCATGTCGAACTTCGAGGTGCGGTCGTAGAAATAGATGCCGTTCTGCTCCTGCTCGACGTCGGTGAGTTGCGTGTAGGTGTAGCCCCAGACGTTGTCGGCTATTTCCATCAGGGCATCGACCTGTCCCTCCAGACGCGTATAGAACTCCTCGAGGGAGTGTGGCGGCTCGCCGTAGCCCCAGGAGGCGTTGGAGTTGCCTGTGGCTGTGTCCTGTCCCTTCACCCATTTGATGCCGCCGAACTCGTCGAGGAGATACGGCTTATCGGCCTTCTCGTAGCGCGGAAAGTCATAGACGTTGACGTCTGTGGGGCGGTTGAAGCCGGTGTTGGTGCGCGGCACGTCGCGCGTCTCGTTGGGTGTCTGGAACCAGCGCTCGCCATTATATATAATGTCTTTGAGGCGCTTCGGGTCCTGCTCGTAGTTATGGGTTGTCCAGATATCTGTCTTGATATGTACACCTCCGCTGACGTCGCAGACGGGTCGCGTGGGGTCGAGCGCCTTGCTCAGGTCATAGACATCGCTCACGAAGCGCGGGAACTGCACGCGGTCGGGCCACCACTCTTCGTTCATGGGCGTCCATGTGACGATGCTCGGGTGGTTGCGGTCGCGCACAATCTCCTCGGTCCATTCGCTCAGGAAATTGCGTGCCACCTCGGGGTCGTTGGCATTCATGCCCCACGACGGTGCTTCGCCCCAAGTGATGTAGCCCAGCTTGTCGGCCCAGTAATGGAAACGTTCCTCGAAGACCTTCTGATGGAGGCGTGCGCCGTTGAAGCCGGCTGCCATGGAGAGCTCGATGTCGTGGCGCAGGGCGTCGTCGGAGGGTGCCGTCCAAATGCCGTCGGGGTAGTAGCCCTGGTCGAGCACGAGGCGCTGGTAGAAAGGTTCGTTGTTGAGGTATGTCTTGTTGCCTTCGACGTGGATCTTGCGCATGCCGACGTAACTGTTGACACGGTCGATGACCTTGCCTGCGGCATCCTTCGTCTCGTAGGTGAGGTCGTAGAGGAAGGGGCTTTCAGGGCTCCAGAGCTTCAGCTTCTTGACAGGCAGCACGATGGTGGAGTTGTTCTGCGCGCGGACAGTCTTCGTGGCGACCACCTTGCCTCCATCCTTGAGGGTGACCGTCAGTGTGCCGCCTGACTCGCGATAGAATGTGGGGTGCAGGACGACCTGGCTCTGGTCGATGTCCGTGATGACCTGTGCGCGGAGGAGTGCGCTTTCGTCCACCGGCTCCATCCATACCGTCTGCCAGATGCCTGTGCAGCGCGTGTACATACATTCAAACTGGTTGAGGCGGACGTTCTGTTTGCCGGCGGGCTGCTTCGTGGTACGCGTGTCGCTGTAGGCATGCACGACGAGCGAATGCTGCTTACCATCGGCAAGGAACTTCGTTACATCAACGGCAAAGGAGGTGCTGCCGCCGAAGTGTCTGCCTGCGAGGCGGCCGTCGATGAACACTTCGCTGTTGTAATAGACTGCGCCGAAGTTGAGCATGACGTTGCGACCCGTCCACTCCTGCGGCATTTGGATGCTGCGCTGATACCATATATTATTGATAAAGTCGGTGTAGCCCACGCCGCTGAGCTTGCTCTCGGGACAGAAGGGAATGGTAATCTTGCCGTCGAAACCTTTGCTCTCGAAGAGGCGCTTCTCCATGCCTGAGCCGACGAAGTCGAAGGTGTAGGTCCAGTCACCATTGAGGTTAAGCCAGTCTTGGCGTTCAAACTGTGGGCGAGGGTACTCAGCCCGGGGCAATGCCCATGCTCCACATGCAAGGCATAGCATGAGGAGTGAGAGATACAATCTTTTCATCTAATTAATACTTTTTTGTGATGTTGATGGTGCAAAGATACAACATTTTATCGAAGATTGAAAATCGAGGCACGAAAAACTTCCACAAGATAAAGTAAGGGGGCTCTGCCCTTTCGGACGGAGCCCCCTCGCTTCTTATACATTATTTATAAATATAATGTGCAATTACTTGACGAGCACCTTCTTGCCGTTCACGATGTTGATGCCCTTCTGGAGCTTCTCAAGGCGCTGACCAGCAAGGTTGTATATGCCAGTCATGACGGTCTCAACCTTCGACTCTTCGCTCTTGACAGAACCGATACCTACTACGACATCGTTGATGAGGTTGTAGTAGAAGTCCTCAGTTTCGTTGTAGAACACTTTCTCGTGATTCTCGAACGGAACGGGATAAGAGTCTTCGTTGATGTTCTGGTACCAGTTGATAACAGACTGAGATCCGTTGAGCTTGTAGCAAACCTCGCCGCTCATCAGCTGCTTCTCGGTCACCTCGGTAGGAGCTTCACAACTTGATGTCTTGTTGCCGATGGCGATAGTTGTGGTAGAACCCGGCTGGAAGCGGTAGTAGTTATTCTTCACAGCTGTTGTGTTGGCACCATTCCAGTTTGCAATGATTGCAGCAGCAGTGGTGCAGCCTTCGTTGGCGATAATCTTACCTACGCACAGACAGTTCTGAACGCCTTTGAAGCCAGGAACCTTGCAATAGCCGAGGATGCCACCATACTTCGAGCTCTGTCCGATGATAGTACCGCTGAAGACGCAGTTGAAGATGCCACCGCCGTAAGTGTATCCGCAGATGCCTGCCTGGCAGTCACCTTGACCGGTGTGTGTAAGCGTGCCTGCATATTCGCAATTGCGGATCTCCATCGTGCTTCCTGTAGTCATGCCGCCCACGATACCGCCACTATGTGCGTTCCTGTTGGAGACGTTGATACTCATGTCGCTATAGATACCGCTGATTACTGAGTTGCCTTCTGCCTGACCAATCACGCCGTTGTATGTGTAGCCGTCTGACGTCAGCGAACCGCTGATGCGGAAGTTCTTGACTCGAGCACTGCCGTTGATGCAACCGAACAGTCCATTGTTGTCACCGGCAGCCACATATACGAAGTTCTTGATGGAGTAGCCCTGACCGTCGAATGTGCCAGTGTAGGGAGTGCTGCTGTTGCCAATAGGATCGAAGTATTCCAACTCGCTCATGTCGATGTCATTTGTCATGACAGCATTCAGACTGGTCTGACCGGTGTTGACAAGTGTGCCGAAGAGCAGCATGTCTCTTGCACTTGCCAGTTGATAAACACCGTCAACAACCTGGAGTGCAAATTCGCATTCCTTCAACTCCTGTGTGATGGCAATGGCCTCTTCTGTTGTAATCTCACCAGTTTCAGAATATGCCAGAGCATCCTGAATCTTTCCATCCCAGAGATTGTAGTCGGCGTCTGTAATCAAACCTGCTGCATCCAGTGCATCGAGGAAGTCGTAGAGGCCGTTGGCAGTATTGCACATTTCAATGTAAGCCATGCGGCAAGCATATACTTCGTTGAAGAGGGCAGAGAAGATGCTGATGAGTTCCAGCTTGCTTTCCTCTACTTCTTCTGCACCATCGTCATCGATGATTGCTGTTGCCTTCTCGATAGTTTCCTCCAGTTGTGTCCTCAGTCCCTCATACATGTTGGGATATGTGGCATACTCTTCGTAGTCCGATTCGAATTCAACAATGGTTTGAGCGCGTTGAGCGTAGCCAGCGAGGACTTCCGTGAGGCGCTCGTCGGCTTCCTCAGCTGTGCCGAGATAGTAGACATGAATGTTGCTGAAAGGCATCCACTGGCTAGCCAGACCGTTGCCAGGATTGCGAACACCGATGGTCAGTGTGCCGTCGGTAACCTCTGTAGCACAGAAGTTCTTGTAGCGTCCGGCGTTGAATGCATAGGAACTGCCATTCATGTTGTTTGGTGTGTAACCGAATATGATACCGTCATCGTATTGATAGTCGGCGCTGATGAGGCAGTTGATGCCATCCTCGGCTTCGTCCTCGGGAATGACATCCTCGCCGGGAGTCATGACGTAGTTCACGATGTCGTTCATGTAGACCTGACCGGCATAGAAGTTCAGGTAAGCGTCAGAGCTGGCGCGGTACATGGCGTTGGTTGTCGTCATGTAGATGCCATTCGGCAGGTTGCTTGCGGTCTGATAGACATTGAATGCGCCGTTGCCGCCTCCACGCACGATAGGCATCACATCTGTTGTACCGCCGCTTGACATGGTAACGCTCTCCTCGCTCTCTACTGTCCAGCCATTGAATGCATCAGCAAACGAGGTGTTGGTGAAGAGGCGAGAAACGTCGTTGCCAGCAAAGATGCCGTCGGCTGCAACAGCTGCTTCGAGCATTTGGTTGACGAAGGCAATCTCGGCATCGAGAGCGTCGTTGTCCAGATTGCGCGTATCCATGATGTAGCCGTAGCTGCCGTTGGGGTAAGTCTCGTCGCCTGCCTCGATGGTATTATCCTCGAGATAGGTGAGGAGGATGTCTGTCGTCTCACCAGAGAGATTGTTCTCTTCGATTTCTGCAGCTGCAGCCTCGCAAGCCTGAACATAGGCCTCGTATTTGGCAACGGACTTCAAGATGTCCTCCTTGATTTCGGCTGCTGCCTGATAAGCTTCGAGGAACTCATCGATGTCTGTGTAGTTCTCCCAAGATTCAATCTCTGCCTTGTATGCGTCGATCAATGCCTGGTAAGCAATCAGGTCTTCGTCCTCGATGAACTCTGTCTCTTCAGCGCTAAGGTCGCTAATCAGAGTAGAGATGTTATCACTGTTGATGTTTTCGTAACCAGCGGTGAAGTAGTAGACGTAGTCACCTTCGCTCTTTGGCAGAGGATAGGGCTCCACTTCGAGAGTCTGGCGCCAAGCAGCGTCGAGTAAAGTCTCTTCATTGAGTTCCCAGCAAATCTCGCCGCTTGCAAGCTCGTCAGCCGTTACCTCTACAGGTTCATCACCTTTTGCTTCTTTAGCACTCTCCGTACCATTGACGAAGTCGCCTGCATAATAGACGTTGGTAAAGGTGGTGTTGCTGCCATTGAGAAGGCCAATGAACATACCGTTACGGCCATCATAGCCCTCTACCGTGCCAATGGACAGACAGTTCTTGATGGTAGCCTTGCCGCTGTTATTGTAACCTATAATGCCGCCGGTTGCAGCTGTTTCGTCTTTGGTTCCTACGTTATGGATTTCGCCATCGAACAGACAATTGGTGATGTTGACGATGGCTGCTGAGTTATTGTTGACATAGCCTACAATGCCACCAATATTGCCTCCAGCTATATCCCCTTGAATGACATTGAGTATGCCGGAATAGATGCAGTTCTCAATATTTGTTGTGCCGTTGACAGCACTGCCCACGATGCCACCAGGTCTGGGGTTGTCTGTATAGGTGACATTGAGAGTCATGTAGCTACGAATGTTGCGGATGTTGCAAGAGGTGTCGCGGGTGTAACCAACCACGCCGCCGGTCTTGTGGCCGAGCGTCATTGTGCCGTAGATGTTGAAGTTCTCGATAAGACAGCCTTCTGACACCACGCCGAAAATGCCATAATAGTTTTGCGTGGATGTAGCATTGAAGTTGTTGATGGTGTGTCCTTGTCCGTCGAAGTGTCCCTTGAAGCAAGCACTTCCGTTAGTAGTACTGCTCCAATTGCCGATGGGCACCCAAGGGTTGGTGCTGGAGATAGTCTTAGACATGTCGATGTCGGCAGTCAGGATAGCGTTGGCGTCGAAGTTGCCTGCATTGACGTGCTTGGAGAACCACTTAAGTTGGGCAGGGTTGCTTATCTCGTAGTAGCCGTCGGCATTCAGTACCATGCTGGCTGCGATGACGTCCTCGTCGTAGTAGCCGCAATAAGAGCATACGCCGTCCACCATGTCGTGTTCGTCCTGCACAATGCCTAAATTCTCGTTGGAATATGAAATATCATCATAGAGCTCGCCGTTGCAGTGACGACGTCCGTTCAAATATACCTGGGCGTGAGTTGCGTCGAGCGTGGGTTGCTGGTCTGCGGGCAATGTCTGATACCAACCGATTTCTTTTTGGTCACCGTTCAGGTAGTAGCATATCTCGCCTGAGGGCAGTTCGTCCAAGGTGAAACTGCGTGTCGTGGGAACGCTGTTCTCGCCTGTACCTGTCTTGGCACTTCCCTCGAGCCAGCAGTTGTTGAATATCTGGGAAGGGGTGTTGTTTCTCATGCGGCCGATGATTGCGCCGCCGTAGTCGGCAGCACCTTCACCGGTGAAGGTAATGGTGCCCATGTTGAGGCAGCCCTTCACTGTGCCTTCCACATTGTTCATGTAACCTGCGATGCCGCCGCAGTAAGCGTTTGTGGTCTTGAAGGAAATCTCACCATAGTTGGCGCAATAAAGGATGCTGTCCGAGGCCATGTAGCCTACAACGCCGCCGAAGCAGTTGTAGTTGCCTTCCACTACCGACATGGTGCCGGAGAAGGTGCAACCACGGATGTCGTTGTTGTACTGGGCAGAACCGACCACACCACCTACGTGGCTGCAGCCTGCTTCCGTAACGGTGATGTCCAGCGAAGAGTGGACGTTGGTGATGCGGCATCCTTTTTCCGGCTCTGTGCCGATGGCATAGCCGATGGCGCCCGAGCCTTCGCCGGCTGTCACTTCGAGCGAGCCGTCGATGCTGAAGTTCTTGATGGTGGCGTCGCTTGCCGTACCAATCAGTCCGCCGCGTCCCACGCTGGTTGTCTCGAAGGCGGAGATGTTGTGTCCCTGTCCGTCGAAGATACCCGTGAAGGGGCTTTCTGCGGTGCCGATGGCAGCCTCCCAGAGCACTTCGGCCATGTTGATGTCGGCCGTAAGCAAGGCGTTGGCATCGCCCTGACCTGGGATTTCGTTGTCCGGGTCACCGTTCACCAGCTGTGCAAACGCAAGGAGTTGGTCGGCGTTGCCAATCTCGTAGTATGTCACGCCGTCGATCACCGTGGTGGTGAGCCCTTGCGCCCATACTTGCATTCCTGCCATGCTCAGGAGAGCTGTCAGGAAGAGTGAGTAGAGTTTCTGTTTCATGTTAGTTGTGTTTAAGTTTTCGGATAAAGTTTTAATAATAGTGATAATTTGTTTTTCCTCATAAAATCGATACAAAATTAAGGAAATGTACGTACGCGTGTATGCGTGCGATGGCAAAAGGACTGATTTTTAACATTTCTTAACCCGCATAGTGCGAACATATAGGCTGTGTGTGTTAAATGAAGGAAAAAGCGGTGTAAACATTTGTAATTGGGCGAGTTCTCCGTTGCTCTGCGCGGCGATGAAGTGCGCGGCAGGGAGTGTTTCAAAATGACCCACGTGATAATTCAGTTTTACCCACGTGATATTTGAAATATTACACGTGATAAATTGATTTTACCCACGTGATAATTTCGTTTTACCCACGTGTCGATTTTCATCGCGACTGCCGCCCGCATGAAAAGCCCCCTGCGGAGGGTCCGCAGAGGGCTTGTTGCTGGTCCGGCTATTCCAGGTGGTCTGGAATGCCGGGAACTGTCGGGTTCGTCTTACTGTGCAGACATGATGTTGAGCACTTGCTGATAGTCGCCGCCATCAACCACGTTGTCGGCGTTGATATCGCATTTCTCGTCGTAGCCGTCATCCGATATCACGTTCAGGATTTGCTGGGCGTCGCCGCCGTCCACGCTGCCGTCGTCGTTGACATCACCGAGACGTGTGTTCGTGTATGCGCCTCTGACGAAGTAAACTGTTCTGCCGCTGTCGAGCAGAGGATAGTCGTGCGTGCCCAGAGTCTGGAACCAGTTAATCTCCGTCTGGTCGCCGTTGAGCTTGAAGCAAACCTCACCGCTCTTCAGCTGCTCGTTGGTCACGCTTGTGGCTTCCTGAGGATTAGCAACCTGGCCACTTGAAGAGCCGTTGATGTAGTCGCCCTGATAGTAGCTGTTGATAATCTTCGAGTTCGTGCCGTTCAGTGCGCCGAAGAACTGAGCATACCTTGCAGATTGTACTGTGCCGATGGAGAGGCAGTTCTTGATGGTGACGAGCGAACTGTTGGTATAGCCCACCATGCCGCCGAAGGTGCAGTTGCCCGGAACGTCAACAGTATTGATGAGCTTACCGTCGAACAGGCAGTTGGTAATGTTGCAGATTGCATTTGTACTGTTGTTGGTGTAGCCTACGATACCACCATAGTTGCCACCACCGCCAGCGTCGTAACCGTCAAGAGTTCCGGAGTAGGTACATCTCTCGATGTTTATCGTTCCATTGTCTGCGCAGCCCAAGATACCGCCCGTTCTGCCGCCTTGTGGCAGGCTCGTCACGTTCACGTAGCTGTGGATGCCGCGGATGGTCACGTTGTTGTCGCGAGCATATCCTGCAACGCTGCCCTCATACTGCCATTCAGAACTTATCTCACCAGTGAGGGTGAAGTTTTCTACAATGGCATTTGTTGAGAGAACACCAAAGAGTCCGAACCAGTTCCGTCCTGCTGTGAAGTTGAAGTTGGAAATGGTGTGGCCCTGACCATCGAAGTGACCCTTGTAGCCAATGCCGTCGGTTGCCCAGTTGCCGATAGGTGACCATTCGAAGCCTTCATTAAGCTCTGCGAAGTCGATGTCGTTCATGAGAACAGCATTGGCAGTAAGCTCACCGCTATTGACAATCTTGCTGAAGAGAGCAAGCTCGCCGGCAGACGTCAAATGGTAAACACCGTCCACGGGAGTCGGCATGAGGCCATTGTTGTTGAGTTCCTCGATGATGGCAAGCGCTTCCTCTGTGGTAACGTCGCCCTCAGTGTAATGCGTCTGAGCGTTCAAAACCTTATCCTCCCAAAGAGCATAATCGTCATCGGAAATGAGGCCCATGGCATCCAGCTCACCGATAATGTCGTAAAGCTTGTTGGCAGTGTTGAGCAATTCGATGTAGGTCTTGCGGCATTTAAACACTTGGTTGAAGAGGTCGGAGAAGGTGTTGATGAGCGCCATCTTGTCGCTGGTCTGCCCAACCTGAGCAATAGCTTCATTAAGCTTGACCTTCAGCTCTTCCGACATGTTCGGGTAGTGCGTGAAGTCTTCGTAGTCGTCGCTGAAGTCCACGATGACCTGTGCACGCTCCTTAAAGCCTTGGAGTACCTCTGTAATCTTAGCGTCGGCCTCTTCTGCAGTGCCCAGATAATAGACATGCAGGTTGCCGAACGGCAGCCAGTCGCTGGTGAGGCCAGTTCCCTGATTGCGTACACCAACCGTCAGCGTGCTGTCGGTCACCTCGGTAGCGCAGAAGTTCTGGTAGCGGCCAGCATTGAATGCAACAGAGCAGCCCACTCTCAGCTGTGGAACCCAACCTGCGATGTCACCCCATTCGTAGTGCGCGTCGGTGCCCTGACCAATGCAGTTCACACCTGGCTGGGCATCGTCATCTAAGACGATATCCTCGCCTACAGACATGAAGTAGTTGTAAGTGTCGTTCATGTAGAGCTGTCCTGCATAGAACTTAGAGTAGATGTCATTGCCAGTGCGGAACAAGCCGTTGAGAGCCATCATGTAGATACCGTTAGGAATGTCCGTCAGAGTCTGGCTTGCGCTGAAGCTCTTGTTGTTGAATCCTTCAGGGATAGGCATGATTTCAGGATTGCCTTCCACGGTAGCGGTGCCGCCGTCAGCCTCGACCGTCCAACCCTCATATCCCTCAGCAAATGTGGGATTCGTCATCAGACGGGTAATCTCGGTGCCAGGCGTGAGACCGCCTGCAATAGCATTGTCAAGCATTTGACCTACGAAGGTAATCTCTGCAGCGAGAGCCTCGTCGTCCAGGTTGAGCTCGTCCATGATGTAAGCATAGGAGCCGTTGGGATAGTCGGAGCCCGGCACGACATTCTGCTCCAGGTAAGTTCTCAGGAAGTCAGCGTATTGGCCTTCAAGTCCATTGTCGAAGAGATACTCTGCTGCTTCCGCACAAATCTGAGCGTAAGCTTCGTAGTTGGCAACAGAAGTGTTGATTTGCTCCTTCAGCTCAACTGCTTCACCATAGGCTTGCATGAAGGCTTCGAGAGTCGTGATGTCTTCCCAAGACTCGATAGCTGCCACGTAATCATCAAGCAAAGCCTGATATGCTATAGCGTCTTCCAGGAATTCCTTCTCTTTGGTAGAGATGTCGTCAATGAACTCGGCAAGTACTTCATCACTGAGGTTCTTGTAGTCTTCCTCGCCAAACTCGTAAACGATGCCTTCGTCGCCAAATGGAACGGGATACAGTGTCTCGCCGATAGTCTGATGCCAAGCGACGTTGTAGAACTTGCCTTCGTTCAGCTTCCAAGCAATCTCGCCACTTGCCAGTTCGTCGTCGGTGACTTCTGTTGCCATTAATGTCTCGGGCTCTGGCAGTATAGAACCATTGCCGATGCCATTAACGAGATCTCCCTGATAGAAGGAGTTGGTGATGACGGCGTCAGTACTCTTAACGATTCCATAAATCTGTCCTGCAATTTGAGATTCCACGGTGCCGATAGAGAGACTATTCGAAACAGTTACCTTCGGGCCACCGCCGATATAACCTACAAAGCCGCCAAAGGTGCAAGTGCCAGGAGCTGGATTTGTGTTGATGACCTTGCCATCGAACAGACAGTTGGTGATGTTTAAGATGGAGCTTGATGCACTCTGAACGTAGCCGACCATACCGCCATAGTTACCGCTGCCTCCTGCATCGTTGCCGTCAAGAGTACCGGAATATATGCAGCGATCAATGTTTACGGTACTGCCAGAGTATGAAACACCCAAGATGCCGGCAACGCGAGCGCCAGCCTTCGAGTTATTGATGTTAAGGTAGCTGTGAATGCATCGCATGGTAGGATTGTCGTCTCGTGCGAAGCCTACAACGCCCAGCTGGCTGTTGTTGGGATTGGTGATTGTTCCATAGATGCTGAAGTTCTCGATGAGTGCTCCTGTTGAGATGACGCCGAAGAGTCCGTGATACTCTCGAGATGTGGTATAGGTGAAGTTCAGAATGCTATGGCCTTGTCCGTCGAAGTGTCCCTTGTAGACTGCATTGCCGGATGGTGTTGAGCCCCAGTTGCCGATAGGATTCCACGAGAAGGTTTGGGCTCTTGCAGCATAGTTTTCAAGCAGCGGGCCGAAATCTATGTCGTTTACGAGGACGGCATCAATGTCGAGTTGTCCTGCGTTCACGAGTGTGCTGAAGTGTCTGAGCTTGTTTGCTGAGGTAATCTCATAGACGCCTTCTGCGTTTGGTGTAAATGTGTAGTTTTCATCCAGGAGGTCACAGTACGAGCAGAATCCGTCGACGAAGTTGTGGTCGTCTTGTGTCACGGTTGAAGGTGTGTTGGAATAAGTGGCGTCACTATAGTTGTCGCCATTGCAGTGCTTCCGTCCGTTCAAATAAACTTGTCCGTGAGTGGGGTCGAGTACGGGAGCGTCGTCAGTGCCGATTGTCTGATACCAACCAATCTCCGACTGGTCGCCATTCAGGTTGAAGCAGACAAAGCCGGTGGGTAGTTGCTCAGCCGTGAAGCTCTTTGTCGAGGTTGCTGTTCCGCCGTTAGGCTTTTGGGCACTGTCTGCGAGGTAGAGGTTGTCTGCGATGTTCGAGTCGGTGATGTCACGCATCCATCCCAGTGCACCGCCGTAAGTGGAGGTTTCGGTTTCGTCGATAGGGCCTACCTTTCCCATGTTCAGGTTGCCCTTGATGACGCCGGAAGTGCTGTTCAGGTAAGCCACGATGCCGCCAGCCGAGCAACTAGGCAGAGCGTAACTGACGGTGCCGTAGTTGGCGCAGAACATGATGGTGTCGCTGCTCATGTAGCCCACCACTCCGCCGAAGTTGTCGTTGTTGCCTGCCAGTTCAGTCAGGGTGCCAGAGAAGGTACAGCCCGTGATGCGGTTGTTTGACTGGGCTGAGCCTAAGACGCCACCTACATGGTGCACGTTTACTTCTTCTGGAATAGTGATATCCAAAGATGAATGCACATTCGAGATGCGGCTGCCAGCTGACCATCCGATGGCTCCTGAGCCGTGTGCTTGTATAGCTTCAAGTGTTCCTTCGATGCTGAAGTTCTTTACGTCGGCATTGCTGATGAAGCCGAAGAGTCCGAACTTGCCGGTGCTAACGCCGTTGAAGCCAGTAATCTTGTGTCCCTGACCGTCGAAAGTGCCTGTGAAAGGTACGCCATCGATGCCAATGGGCGTTTCCCAAGTGCTGGTGAGTGCAATGTCGGCAGTCATCACGCCATTGGCCGCCTTGCCAGAATTGACATAGTCAGCGAAATCCCGCAACTCTGCTTCTGTTGCGATTTCGAAGTCCTTGGCTATCTCCTTGAAGCCGCCAAGAGCGCGAATCTGTTCGTCGGTAAATGATTCTTCCCAGAATGCAACTTCCGCTACGTATGTGTCGTTCTTCTCACCATCTTCGTCGCAGAAGAGATAGAAGCCGAACGGCAGAATTTTGAAGCGGTCGTTGGTGTCGGGATTTGCCTCGCAAATCTTTTCGCCATTCTGATAAAGAATGTTTTTGCCGTCGCGATACGTCAGCACGATACGGTTCCAGAAGCCGTTCTTTATCGTGCCTCCGTAGCCCAGTGAGCCTACGCCTACCGTGTTGTTGTGGATGAAGAGGTCACCGTCGCTGCCATTCGATGGGTCTGTTTGCAACAAACCGTCGTAGGGACTTGCGTCTTCCACCATTATGTCCAACATGAGAGTGTAGGACTGGGATGGTGCAGAGCCTTCTTCACGTGCCACCTTGAGTGCCGACGCTGCAGGAACGAAGATGGCTTTGTTCGTGTCGTCTGGCCCGTCTGCAGATACAATGCCTGTTGTGCCGAGGTCGGAGAGCGAAATGTTGTTTCTGCTTAACAAAGCAGGCGTCATCTCCAGACTTCCCTCGTCTGCGAGAAGCAAGTTGCTCACATCGTTGAAAGTCCATCGTGCAGTCGGCGAGGGAATCTCCTGCGCCATGACGCGTACACTACTTCCCAGTAGCCCTACCAGGGCGAAAAGGAAGAGAGAGTAAAGTTTTTGTTTCATGTTAGTTTAGTTAAAAGATTAATACCAAGAATATGTTGTTAATTCTCTTGCATATTGATGCAACGCATAATGCGTTTTTCTGGCACAAAATTAAATAAAATTAGTTTCGCGCATACACGTAATCTATGAATTTTAACATCTCTTAACCATAAATATAGCATTAAACAGCATATTGCGGGTAAATGAAGAATGGCAGAAAACAAATTCCGTGTGCATTTGCGTTGACAGCGTTCGCACTTCGGGCGAAATGTTTTCTTCAGTTTTCTGATATGTCAGAAAGTAAGCAAAGCGGAAGGATTCCTTTCAATGTGTCACTTTTCAAAGTGTCGAAAAATGGCTCGAAACGCGCCAAAATTGCCGCCGACGCTCGCCATGATTTCTGACGACACGTGGGTAGTTTGAAATTATTCCACGTGATATTTTAATTTTACCTGTGCTTCGGCTACTGAAAATCCACGCCTGAAAATACGGTTTTTAGCGATGGAATGGCCGATTTTGGCTACTGAAGATGACAAATTGGCTAATGAAAAGTGAGGATTGAACATTGGATGGCTTTGGTAAGGGCCTGAGAGAGAGGCAGTTCCAAAACGCTTTCGATTTAAGCGCGTCTTTTTGAAAAAATGACTCAGACATCGGGCGAAACGATTTTAAGCGATTCTGGAGCGTTTGCCTAAAATCAAAAGGTAAGCAAATCAGCTGATTTGCTTACCTTTTGTAAAGTTCGGTTCCCGTTCGCGGACGACGTGTCGAATGCGGATGGGACGTGCCGCAGAGTCGTTTACATCTTGACTTTCGCCATGACGGGGAAGTGCGAGGAGGGCAAGCGACGCTTGTAAGTGCCGTTCTCCGACGTGAAGTAGGCGTACTGCAACTGTCCGTAGGCACTGACCGTGACGTTCTTCGAGGCAAAGACAAAGTCGAAGCGGTCGGTGCTGTGGTTGTTCTCGAGGTCGAAGTTGTTGACCGTGCCGTACTCAGCACTCTTGTAGGTAGCCGAGTCGAAGCAGTCGGGGAACTTCGCCGTCATTCTCTTATGTGGCTGCGTACCCTCTTTCATGCCGAGGTTGCCCACTACGAAGCAAGGCGTTGTGGTGGGCACCATCTCCGCGCTTACCGTGCGGAGGCGGTTGGTGGAGACGTAGGCGCTGTCGGCCGTGAAGCAGATGTTGTAGACGTAGAACTCGGTTCCGTCCTTCCTCATCTTAGCCCACGTGCATGAACATCCCTCGGGCATGCCGTCCACCACGCCGCAGGTGTCGAGCTCCACGGTGTTGTTGTAGAGGATGTCTCCTGCCAGTTTGTAGGATGCGAGGCCCGACATGCCGGAGTTCATGCCAGCCCTCATCGCCGTCATCTGGCTGCTTGTGGCGCTCTGCAGCCCCAGGACGTCGGGCAACTCGTACTTGAACATGTCGTAAACAGTCTGGCGTCGGGTGGTCCACTTGTCTTTTCCGTCGCCCAACAAGGCTTCCTGTTCTGGTGTAGTAACGAAGAAGCTACCGATGTAGAGGTCTTGCGCGTTGGTGAGCAAGGCCGCCATTGCTATGATGATGAATGTGAGTGAGCGTTTCATTTCCTGATGTATTTTTTGCCGTTAATAATGTTGATACCTCTCTGCATCTTGCTGAGACGCTGCCCCGCCAGGTTGTAGATAGCCTCGTCCTGCTGCTTGCCGACGGTCGAGATGCTGATGCCGGTGGCGTCCACGATGTGGAGCGTGACGTCCTGCGGCTGTGCGCCGTTGGCAGTCAGGCTGGCTGCGAAAGGCGGCGTCACGACCTCGTCTGTCGTCCGATGGAAGGCCGCTCCGCTCAGCACGTAGCCTCCGGAAGCCGTCATCCCCTCGAGCGTACCCGTCAGCAGGAAGTCGCCAGCGGTGAGCGAGGCATCTGTGGGCGGAACAGCGACGGGCACGTCGTTGCCCTCCAGCTCGAATGTGCCGCCACTGTATTGGTAGAGGCCGGGCGTGTAGGCACGCAGATTGTAGCAAGGCGCAATGGCCAGAACGGAGCCCTCCGACAGTTCGGGAACGACTTCGTAGAGCTGCACGTTGTCGCTCGACAGCGCAGTGTAGGGCAGATAGACTGTTCCCCATTGGCTGGTCGCACTCGGAGCGTAGCAAGCATAGTCGGCAATGAAGGCAACGGGAGTGGCGAAGTAATTGTCCAGCGTGAGGTTTGCCAGGTGTCCGCCCTCGTTGACGTAGAAATTGTAGTTGGTATCGTCGCCTGCATTCTTCTGCCTGCCCTGCTCGCCAACATAGACGACCTTGTGCTCGGGCTGTGAGCCGATGACAGGGTAGGGGTCGGTCTGCTCGCCAGCACACAAGTTCTGGAGGAAGACGTAGCTTGCCTCGTCCAGTCCCTCGTTGAGGATGACTGTCAGGCGACCGCTCGTCACGTCGTCCGTCGTGACAGGCGTCGTGCCGGTTGTCGACGTGCTGTTGGTGCCCGAGCCGAATGCAGCGCTGCTTGTCTCGCCGATGTAGTAGAGTTCAGATGGCAGCGTCGTCATGGCCTGCATCTGTCGGCCGATAATCTGTCCGCCGTGGGTCTCGCTGGCAGTCACCGTGCCGACATTGGCACAATGGGACATCTGGAAGACCGACGAGTTCACGTATCCCAGGATGCCTCCCGTGTTTGTCTCGCTGCCGTTCGACTTCACAGTGCCGCAGTTGATGCAGTAGGAGATGCTGTTGTTCGTGCCGTCAGCATATCCGACGATGCCTCCCACGGTGTTCGTCCCGGCATCGTTGAGCGTTCCTGTATAGGAGCATTTGCTCACGGAGCAGCCGTTGTAGATTGCTCCGGCGATGCCGCCGATGTGTTGCGTGTCGTCGTTCGCCTTGCCCACGGTAATGTTGAGTGCCGAATGGACGTTCGTGATGGTCGAAGCGTCTGCGCTGCCCACGGTGCCATGGTTAACGTAGCCCTCCGACACGATGAGCGTACCCTGTATGCGGAAGTCTTTGATTGTGGCTCCGGAAGCCGTTCCGATGAATCCCGAATAAGACTTGCTCGTACGGATAGAAATGTTGCTGATGGTATGTCCCTGTCCGTCGAAAGTGCCCGTGAAGGGATAGCTTTCCGTTCCCATCGGCAGCCAAGTGGTCATCTCGCTCATGTCGATGTCGTTCAGCAGCATGGCTTTCGCGGCCCTATTGCGTGAGAAGCCGGCCACTCCGTTGACGATAAACGAGAATGCTTGCAGGTCTTCCGGAGTGGAAATCTGGTAGTAGCCACCCACTATGGGAGGCGGTGTCGTGGGTAGCTCCATTCTTGGAACGCTGCTCTTATAGGCGAACTTAGTCAGCACGGGACTGTGGTCGGAGTACGCTCTCAGGTGATAAGTGGCAGTGCCGTCCGTCGAGTAATAGCACGAATTGAGCACCGCATAGCGATTGGCAGTGAAGGCTTCCTTCGTGTAGAAGAGGTGGTCGATGCGTCTGGGCTCTCCCGACACCAGATTATAGTTCTCGGAATTGAAGCCGGGGCATGTCCCGTTGGTAATGAACTTCTGCTTCGCCTTGGCATAACTGTCGTAAAGGAAGCCGGAATTAAGAAAGAGATTGTATGCGTCGCCAGTCTGCACGGCATTGTAATCGCCGGTGATGATGACGGGCGAACCTGTGCTGGCAAGCTCCTGAATCTTTTGCTTGATGAGGTAATACGATTGTTGTCGGTTCGTCTCGTCAAGGTCCATGTGGGTGTTGAAGTGCCAGAGGACCACACCCGTCAGCTTGTCGTAGAACTTGCCCCACGTGCAGATACGTTTGTAGGTAGTGCTTCCGCCTTTGCTCGGGAAGCCTTTCGAGGGTTTGTAAGGTGTGTCGCTCAGCCAGAAGTCGCCGTGATCCAACACCACCATGCGTTCCTTGCGATAGAAGATGGCAGAGTATTCGCCGCCTGTTGTGCCATTGTCTCGTCCCACGCCGATGGTGCCGTAGTCTGTCAGGCCGTTCTTCAAGTCCGTCATCTGTGCGTTGACTGCTTCCTGCACGCCAAGCAAGTCGGGCTGCTGGAAGTTAACGATGTTGATGAGATAAGTGCGCCTGGTGTTCCAGCCGTTGCCGGCATTGTCGTCGCTCGAATTCTTGTATCTCACGTTGTACGTGCATACCGTGAGATCCTGTGCATGTGCTGCAGTGATGGCGAGCAGCACAAAGAGTAAGTGGAATAGTTGTCGTTTCATTTTATATAATAAAAAGTTGATTGTGCATTGTGTCAAGTGCTGAAGTCAAACTCCAGTTGAGGCGATCCGAGCAGGTTGAACGTCATGCGGTGGTAGGGTGAAGTGCCGTGCTCGCGTATTGCCTGACGATGCGCAGGTGCCGGATAGCCCTTGTTCGAGTCCCAATGATAGGCAGGGAACTCAGTGTGGATTTCCTTCATGAAGTCGTCCCTGTATGTCTTTGCCAGGATGCTCGCGGCGGCGATGCTCATGTACTTGCCGTCTCCCTTGACGATTGTGGTGTAGGGCAGGTCGCCGTATGGCTTGAAGCGGTTGCCGTCGACGATAATCTCTTCGGGCCGCACCCGGAGTCCGTCCAGGGCGCGATGCATGGCGAGGATGCTGGCACGCAGGATGTTGATGCGATCTATCTCCTCATTGCTCACGCTGGCCACTGCCCAGGCCACTGCCTCGCGCTCAATGACCTCTCGCAGCGCATAGCGTCTTTTCTCGCTGAGTTGCTTGGAGTCGTTGAGGAGTTCGCTCTCGAAGTCAGGCGGCAAGATGACGGCAGCCGCGTAGACAGGGCCTGCCAGACAGCCTCTTCCTGCTTCGTCGCAACCCGCCTCGATGACGTCTCTATGGTAGTATGGCTTGAGCATGTTGCCTTATTTTTTGATGACGGCACGGATGATGAACCAAAAGTGCTTGAAGAGCGTTGTCAGCCAGCCGTAGTAGTGGACCATGATGCGGAATCGCTCCTTCAGTGATGCCTGGTGGTTTTGTGTCGTCATGCCTTCGTTGAGGTAGTCCGTGAGCACCAGATGCGTGTTGACTATCCTTATGCGTCGGCGTGTGGCACGTCGGATGATGCGAATGCACCAGTCGAAGTCGGCCGAGAATAGGTAGTCGAGATTGTAGAGTTCCTGTTTCGCGATGTCTGTGCGGACGTAGAACGACTGGTGACAAACCAGCATGCCATTGCTGAAACTGTCAGTCGTGAGCACCTCCGGCGGCGTGAGTCTGCGGCGACGCAGGAAGTTACCTTCGTCGTCGACAATGTGTGTGTCTCCGTACAGGATTGCCGGATGCCGATGGCTTCCCTTGACCCATCCGGCTTGCTGAGCAAGGGCAGAGATGGTGTCGGTGCTGTGCAAACAGTCACCAGCATTGAGGAAGACGATGTAGTCGCCTGTCGCGGCAAGTATCGCCTTGTTCATCGCATCGTAGAGCCCGCTGTCGGGTTCGCAGACGAGGCGTATGTTGTGGCGTGCCTGATTCTCCTCCACATAGCGTTGCACCAGGGAGAGCGTGTGATCCTTGGAGCAGCCGTCGATGATTAGATGCTCGATGCGGTCATAATCTTGCGAGGCTACACTCTTCAAGGTCCGTCCCAGAGTTGCTTCTGCATTGTAGGTGACGGTCGCTATGGTAAAGAGAGGTTTCATGTTTTCGGTAGAGTGGTCAGAAAACTCTGAATGCTCTGTTTATTCTGATTGAGTATATAATCTAATGTATTTCTGTGCGACGCGAGTCTCTCCATAAGCATCGGCAGCCTTGTGGCGCGCGGCTTCTCGCAGGTCGTGGGCAAGGACGAAGCGTATGCCCTCTGCCAGGTCGGCTGCATCTCGGTAGCGAGCCACGTAGCCGTTGCTCATGTGGTCGATCATCTCGGGAATGCCCCCGACGTCGAAACCCACGCATGGTGTGCCGCAACTCATCGCCTCGGCAATCGTGTTGGGCAGGTTGTCCTGCAGGCTTGGCGTGACGAACACGTCGGCGGCGCTGTAGAGTTTGGGCATCGTCTCTTCGCTGACCGACCCGAATCGGTAGGCTTTTATGCCGTCGGGCAATGGTATCTGTTCCGAATCTTTGCCCACGATGATGAGTTGCAGGTCGTCTTGATGAAGGTTTTGCAACGCTTCGACGAGGAACGTGATGCCTTTGCGCTCATCGGTCACCTTTTGACTGCAGAAGAGTAGGAGTCGTTTGTCCTTCGGAAGGGCAAGTGCTCGACGGGCCTGCAGCATGTCGATGGGATGGAAGAGGGCAGCCGGGATGCAGTTGTTCACGTGCTCCACGCGTTCTTCAGGCAGCGCCTTTCGTGCTTCCTCGGCAATCCAGTTGCTGCATCCGACGAGTGTTGGATGCCAACGTTGGTACATCGCGCGCTTTTTTGCATACAGTTTATAAGGTATAGAACCGCAGAGAAGCGGGCACTTGCGGCACTCCTTTTCTGCGCATTCGCCTCGGTAATGACACACACCCAGGTAGGCCCATTCGTCGTGCAAGGTCATGACGACGCGTTTCCCGCTATGCATTATTTTGCCCATTTCATCGAGAGAAAGCATTCCTTGATTGACCCAGTGAAGGTGCACGACGTCTGCCTCTTTGAACTCTTTAGTGCCTGTTATGCTGATGCCTACGTTGGCGATGTCTGCCTGCCAGAGTCGTGAGCGGCGGAACCCGCAGAGGGGCAGGATGGCGAGGCGTTCCAAAAGTTTCGGCAACTTGTTCCCCACCTTGACGACCGTTACGGCGTCGGATTGTTTGTCGCGTACCATGAGTTTTGCTTTCACACCGTTTGCGACCAAGGCCTCCATGAGTCGTCGGGCAGCGATGGCACCCCCGCCGCTTCGTTCGCTTGTGCTTATGAGCAAGACATTCATCGGTACGCCTCCTTTCCCAACCATTTGCGGATGCGGTTGCCTATGGATTTGATGATGAATTTGAAGTTTCCATATCGCAGGTTTAAGGCAAGTTCTTCGATGGAACGGGCAATTTTTGTCATCGGGCACATCCATCCCATGATGCGATATGCGCGGTGACGGTAGGCCACATGCTCTATGACGTAGGGGGGATGCACGAGCGAGAGCCCCTCCTCATTCTGGGGAAGTTCGTAGCGTTGCATGGTGAAGATGCGTCGGTATCCGTGCGGCATGGTCTTGAGCGAGCCGCCAAAGTGTGTGCTGTCGGCAGTGGCACCCAGGTTGTTGACCATGTTTCGGGTGGGCACGATGGCCATTCCGCCAGAAAGAAGCATGTGCGACCAGAAGATTGTTTCGTAGAAAGCTTTGCCCTGTTCGCGGTGTTTGCGGCACATCGGCATGAAGTCGTCGCGGTAGCCTCGCTCGCGTATCAGTTCTTCGAGTTGTCGCACGGCGACTGGGTTGTCGAGCCAAGTGTAGTGTTCATCCCATTGATCGACGACGCGTCGCCACGATGCCCAGCCCCATATGCTGAAGTTCGTCGAGAAGAAATAGTCGCCTTGTGTGTCGTCGGTCCGTTCCTCGACGTTAAATCCGCTTACCATAGTAATGCGCTCATCGTGTTCGTAGCGGTCGAGCATCTCCTTGCAGAACGAGAAGAATGTCACGCTGGGGACATCGTCGTCCTCGAGCACGACACACTTCTCGACGCGGCTGAAGGCCCATTTCTGCGAGATGAATTCCGATGGGTCGCAGCCGTAGTTCTTCTCCTGGAAGAGCGTTTCGACCTCGCACTCCCAGTCTACTTGTGCGACGACCTCGCGGCAAGCCATTATTCCGGGCAGGTCGGCCTCGCTTCTGGGGCCGTCCTGATAGAGGAACAGCCGTGAGGGGCGGGCCTTCTTGACTTGCTCGAAGACCTGACCGAGTTGCTGAGGTCTGTTGAAGAACAGTATCAGCACTGGAATATCGACAAGATATGGTTTCACGCCTGCAAAGTTACGAATTCGCATGCAAACTGCCAAGAAAAATGTCGCTTTTTCGTTGGAAAGTGAGTCCGACTGGCTCAAACCAGGGCCGTGCAACGTTGCGCAAACCTTCACGGCACGTTACGTTTGCCTTCACGGCACGCTGCATTCATTAAATGTGCTTTCTGATTTTGCGAATGCGGGCTCCGAAGTCGGGCGGCCTGATTGGGGAAAATGGATGACATTATATATTTTATATGGCGAAATCATTTTTCGTATTGAAAAATTTCGTATATTTGCAAAGCTAAACTAACACTTTTATGAAAAACCATCACATCAAAAGACTCTTTTCTGCGATATTCATGCTGGTTCTTCTGGCTGCCTGCACAGAAAACATAGACACTTCTGCCAGGTATGTTTTCCAGACCAAAACCATCACCGAGTACCTTGAGGAAAAGGACTATTACAGCGAATACGTCCGCTTGCTGGGAGAGATGAAACTCAGCAATTACTCCGAGACTACGCTGAAGCAGCTGCTGTCTGCCCGTGGGCACTACACCGTGTTTGCTCCCACGAACGATGCCATTCAGCTTTATCTCGACTCGCTTTTCCGAAAGGGCATCATCTCGGAAGCCTCCTGGGAAGGTTTCAAGGAGCAGAGCACGCTGGATAGCATACGCAGGGTCATCGTCTTCAACAGTATTCTGGACAGCGGCGACCAGCCGGCCTACGATATTTCCGACTTCCCGGAAAACGAGCACGAGTTTTCTTTGGCCAACATGAACAACCGTAAACTCCGCATCTTTTATGGACAGCTCGACCTCGACAGCATCAGCATCGATGGCGTGGCGACCATTTCCAAGAAGAATCGCGGCATTGTGCTCTCTAACGGATATGTTCACCAGGTTGAGGGCGTCGTGGCTCCAAGCGATGCGCGACTGGGCGACTTCATGCGTATGTGGGCAAAGCAGACGACCAGCGGCTACACGGTTATGTCGAAGCTCTTGCTTGCGTGCGGCATGGAGGATACGCTCAACGCATATCGCGATGAGCAATGGGAGTTCCTGTATCAGACAAGTCAGGTCAAGGACTTGCCCAACCACACGTCCGTCGGACAGAAAGGCACCATTCCTCGTCACCGTTACTACGGCTTCACGCTATTCGCCGAGACCGACCGTTTCTGGGAGGAGACGCTGGGCAAGTCGGTGGAGGAGATTACCGTGGACGACGTCTGCAACTACCTGCGCGAGTCGGGGCTTTTCGACTACATCCCCGGCACGCTGTATGACGAGGACTATGAGAACCAGATGAATGTCCTCAACCAGTTCGTCACGTACCATCTCCTGCCACAGCGCATCGGCAGGGAGAAGCTGGTGATTCACTACAATGAGCTCGGCTACAACTACACTTCGTCCAAGGGTCCCAGCATTCCCATCATGGACTATTACCAGACTATGGGTTTGCCGCGACTCATCAAGACGTATGAGAGTGCCGAGTCACACGGCATATACCTCAATCGCTTCCCCAGGCTGAGGAATGGTCGCGGGCAGTACGGACCGGCAAAACTCAACATCAACGACTATCATGAGAGCGGTGAGTTCCCGCGACTGAAAGGGTCGTGCACGACGCCAAACGAGACGGAGGGCATACGCGTGCTGACCAGCAGCGAGGCTGGTACCGACCCTACCAGCGTCGCCAATGCTGTCGTCTATCCTTTGGAGCAACTTCTCGTGTGCACGGAGAACGTCAGCAATCAGATGGGTAGCGAGCGTATCCGCATCGACGCGGGCTGCATGCTGCCGGAACTTATGAATAATGACATTCGTGCTCAGCGTGCCTACTATCCTTACGGGGCGACCAATGTCAGGGCCATTCCCACGAACTATCCGTACCTGGACGGTGTCCAGATTCGCGAGGGAACGCAGTTCTACTACTTGCAAGGCTATATGGTCAACTATCACAACCTGCAGGCGGACGAGTACAACATCATTGGCCGTTACGATTTTACCATGAGACTCCCGCCGGTGCCGCGTGCCGGACAGTATGAGATACGCTTTGGCGTTGCCACGGGTTCCCGCGTTCGTTCGATGGCTCAGGTGTATTTCGGCACCAGTCCTGACCGCATGCCGGCTGCCGGCATCCCTATGGACTTGCGTGTCGGAGGTAAGGAGAAGAGGATGGAAGACATTACGATGCCCTCGGATGTGGGTTGGGAAGAGGACACCGACGATGATGAATACAACGACCGTGTCACGAAGGCCATGCGTGCGAAGGGCTTCATGAAGGCTCCCAACTCGTGGACGAACGGCACGGGAGGCAGTACGCCTGTGCGCACTTTCCACTACATGACGCGCCGCATCCTGCTCAGCACCTACCTGCAACCCTACCAGAACTACTACATCCGGTTCCAGTCGGTGCTCGACGCGGAAGCCAAGGAGTTCTATATGGACTACTTTGAGTTCGTTCCCAAGGAGGTCTATGACAATCCCGAGGAACCCGAAGACATCTGGTAGGACAGGTTGTTGATTCTTAGGTGGCTCGCTGTGTCGTCAATTTTGGCACGCGATGATTGCAAACGTCACACGTGATAAATTCATTTTACCCACGTGATATTTGAAATATTACACGTAATATTTTCATTTTACCCACGTGATGTTTTCCGACGTCGCGTACTTCGTCTTTTCTCTCCCCTCAGAGAGTGAATGAAGTCAGCCAGAGGTTCAGTGTGGCCATGCCTGCCGTGAGCAATACGGAGAGCAGGAAAAAGATGGTGGTCAGCCAGCTTCCGCTGAGCGAGAAGTAGTGCGCGATGAGGGGGCTGGCACTGGCCAGGAGCAGTGCCATCGTGGTCTCGTAGTGCGCGGGCTGAGCCAGGAGGAATGCCATCAGGAGCACCGTCTGCGACACATATATATATAGTATCATGCGCACGCGTATCTTGTCGTCGTATTTCGTCTGGAGATAGTGCAGGATGCTTATGATGCTGAGCAGCGCGACGACGCCCGCAGAGACTTGCCGGACGAGGGGCATCGACGTAAGCAGCTCGACGCTGGGCATCTCGAACTGCACCATGTCGGTCAGCCTCGCCAGGAAACTCTGCATGTCTTTCGTCACGAAACACCAGACGGCATAGCACCAGTAGGGCACTGCGAGACCCAGTATGCCTGCCCAGAACGCGCGCTTCGTCATGGAGCGCAAGAAGATGACGAGGTACAGGAAGAAGGGTATCGCCATCGGCAGCATGACAGGCGCAAAGAAACTGCCCAGGCTGAGCATCAGGAACGCGTGGAAGGCAATGGCTTGCGGGCGGTGACGCTGGTAGCAGCGAAAGAGCAGGAGATAGCTGATGCTGAGGAGCGTGGCAGCGAGGACCGGCTCTCCCAGGGGATGCATGAACGAGAGGCTTGCTGCCAGCACCAGCCAGACACACGACATCATGCGGGTGCGGATGCGGATGATGTGCTGCCTGGCGTTCGTCTCCATGATGATGTACGTCGTCAGCAGGCAGAAGAGCAGTCCCAGCAGGCAGCGCACGTCGAATGCCCTCTGCGGCAGCCACCACATGCCAATCGCGGCAATCGCACAAAAGGGAAGCGTAAAGACACTTCCCGCCACCTTGTTCTGGAGCCTGTTTTGCTTCACGTTTGTCTGGTTTAACTCATAATTCACAGTTCATAATTCACGGTTGTTTCCTTCTGCAAGTGTAGGAAGTAGTCCAATGATGAATGATGAACTGCGAATTATGAATCGTTTCAAAGGTCCGCGCCTATGTCCCGGCGGAAGTTCTTGCCCTGGAATGTAATCAGTTTGGCATTGGCAAAACTCTTCTCCAGGGCTTCCGACTTGTCCTTCCCATAACTGCTGACGGCAATCACTCGCCCGCCGCTGGTGACGACTTGGCCGTCCTTCATGGCCGTGCCGGCGTGGAACACGATGCTGCCCCACACGTCTTCGATGCCAGCGATGGGGAAACCTTTCTCGTACGAACCGGGGTAGCCGCCGCTCACCAGCATGATGCAGACGGCAGCGCGCTCGTCGAACTCTACCTCCTTCTCTGCCAATGTTCCCGTCGCAACCCCTTCGAAGAGGTCCACGAGGTCACTCTTCAGGCGCAACATCACGGTCTCCGTCTCCGGATCACCCATGCGAACATTGTACTCGATGACTTTCGGGTCGCCTCCCACGTTGATGAGTCCGAAGAAGATAAACCCTTTGTAGTCGATGCCCTCGGCTTTCAGACCTTCCACCGTCGGACGGATGATGCGGTCTTCCACCTTCTGCATCCACGCCTTGTCGGCAAAGGGAACGGGGCTCACGCTGCCCATGCCGCCGGTGTTCAGGCCGGTGTCGCCCTCGCCGATGCGCTTGTAGTCCTTCGCCTCGGGCAGTATCTTGTAGGTCTTTCCGTCGGTCAGCACGAAGACGCTGCACTCGATGCCGTCCAAGAACTCCTCGATGACGACCCGACTGCTTGCACCGCCAAACATGCCGCCCAGCATCTCCTGGAGCTCCTTCTCAGCCTCTTCCAGAGTGGGCAGGATGAGGACGCCCTTGCCTGCGCACAGGCCGTCGGCCTTCAGGACGTAGGGCGGCTGCAAGGTCTTGAGGAAGAAAATGCCCTCCTCCACAGTCTCTTGGGTAAACGTCCTGTAGGCCGCAGTCGGGATGCCGTGCCTCTGCATGAAACCTTTCGCAAAGTCTTTGCTTCCCTCAAGCACCGCTCCTGCCTTGCTCGGCCCGATGACGGGAATTCCCCTCAGCTCGGCATCGTTCTGGAAGAAGTCGTAAATACCGTTCACCAAGGGGTCTTCAGGACCTACCACGACCATCGTTATCTGCTTGTCAAGGCAAAAGTTCCTGATGCCTTCGAAGTCGTTGACCTTTATGTTGACGTTCTCTCCCACACTTGCCGTGCCGGCATTGCCTGGGGCGATGTAAAGCTTATCACATTTCTCGCTTTGGCTTATTTTCCAGGCCAGCGCATGTTCGCGCCCGCCGCTGCCTAAAAGAAGGATTCTCATGACTGTGAATGATGAATTGTGAATGATAAATTGTAAATTAAGGGAGGGGCTTCAGGTAATCCTCAAAGTATTGCGTAATCCTCTCGTGCAGGTGGACGCTCTTGTGCCCTGCCATGTTGTGGCCCTCGCCCGGATAGACGAAGAAGTCGGGCTGGGTGCCGGCCTCGGCACAAGCGTTGAGGAACTGCAGGCTGTGTTGCGGAACACACGTCGGGTCGTTCATGCCGATGATTATCTGCAGCTTGCCCTTCAGGTTCTTGGCCTTGTTGATGCAACTCGTCTGCTCGTAGCCCTCGGGATTCTGCTCGGGTGTGTCCATATATCGCTCGCCGTACATCACCTCGTACCACTTCCAGTCGATGACCGGACCGCCTGCCACGCCTACTTTGAACGCGTCGGGATAGGTCGTCATGAGCGATGTCGTCATGAATCCGCCGTAGCTCCAGCCGTGAACTCCCAGCCTGTCGGCATCGACGTAAGGCAGCGAATGCAGAAACTCGACGCCCTTCATCTGGTCTTTCATCTCTTCCTGACCGAGACGACGGAACGTCACTTGCTCGAAGTCCCTGCCTCTGTCCTCGCTCCCTCTATTGTCGAGAATAAAGAGGATGTAGCCTTTCTGTGCCATATACGTTTCCCAGGAACGTGAGCCCCAGTGCCAAGATGCCTCGACATTGTGGGCGTGCGGGCCGCCATAGACGTAGACGACGGTCGGATACTTACGGCTCGGATCGAAGTCCATCGGCTTGACCATGCGCCAGTAGAGTGTCGTCTCGCCATCCGCAGCGAGGATTGTTCCCTGTTCGAAGATGGGCTGATACCAACCTTCCCACGGGTCTTTTGCCGTCCGAAGCAGCGTTTGTTTGCCTGTTTTCGTGTCGGTGACGGCGCAGGCACGCGGCACATCGGGCTCTTGCCAAGTATCAATGAGGTAACGACCATCGGCAGAAAGCTGCGCGGAGTGGCAGCCACGGCCGTTGTCGAGCAGCGTGCGCTTCTTTGTCTTCAGGTCGAGGCGGTAGATGTTGCGTTGCAGGTCGCCTGCTTCCTTTGTGATGATGATGGCACTCTTCGTGGCAGGGCAGAAGCCGACGAGTTCCTTCACGACCCACTTCCCGCTGGTGAGTTGCCCGAGTTCCTTGCCGCTAATGTCCATCAGGTACAGGTGCTTGAAGCCGTCCCGCCAGCTCCAATAGATAAACTTGCTGTCGTCCCAAGGCAGGAAGGTAATGGGGTGGAGCGGTTCGACGTATTTGTCCGAGCTTTCCTCGCGGAGGGTGCGGAGCTTACGACCTGTCGCGACGTCGTAGGCATCGAGTGTCGTGTGGTTCTGGTCGCGGTTGAGTTCGTAGAGATAGAGTGTCTTGCCGTCAGGTGCCCAAGCGATGTTCGTGAAGTATCGGTCGGTGGGGTCGCCCAGGTCAAGGTAGATGGTCTTTCCCGTCACGAGGGAGAAGATGCCAATCGTCACTTTGTGCGAGGTCATGCCGGCCATCGGATATTTGTCCGGAGCGAGTGTCGCCTCGCGTTCGAACGTGTTGACCTGCGGATAGTCTGCCACCATGCTTTGGTCCATGCGATAGAATGCGAGCTGTTGTCCGTCGGGACTCCAGAAGGTTCCCTTGTAGATGCCGAACTCGTCGCGGTGCACACTCTGTCCATACACGATTTCGCGAGAGCCGTCGGAGGACAGCTGATGCTCCTTTCCATCTGCAGAAGCGACGAAGAGATTGCTGTTGCGAAGGAATGCGACGGCGCCGGAAGTTTTGCAGTACTCCAGTTCCCCTTCGTGTCGCGAACGCTTTTGTGCATCGAGTTCAACGGTCTCGCCGTCGATTGTGTTGCCTGTCTTGGGGTCTATGACGTTGGCTGGCTTCTGGTCAGCATCGATGAGTTTGTCGCCTTCCCAGCGCAACTTCCATCGCTCAGGGTAGAACTTCGAGGCGTTCTTCCCGCCGAAGTTGAGTTCTTCGAGTGTGAAGAGCTTCTGTGCGAAGAGTGAACCGGTTGTCGTGAGCATGAGGAGTGTGAGCAGTAGGTGTTTAGTCTTCATCGTCGTAGCGTTTCTTACCATATTTATTGTTGCCTTTATCTCGTCCCGAAGGCTTGCGGTCGCCTCGGAAGTCCTTTCGGAAGTCTCCTTTCTTGCTGTCTCTGCGATAGTCTTCTCTGTCCTTCTTTCGGGTGAAGCGCTCGCGTGGGTCGTCCTCGAGGCGTTCCTTGAAGTCGCGATGTTGCTTGAATCGTTTGCGATCTGCCATCATGCGACGCTCCTGAGCGGTCTTGATGTCGCCTCCTCCGGCACGCATGTCGTTGAACTTTCCGCTGAACATCTGGTACTTGCGGAGTTCGCACTCGAGGCTTCCGTTGTAGAGCGGCGTGCGTAGCGACGGCTTAAGTCCGATTTGGTCGAAGCATTCCTCGCGATAGCTGAGCACCCACGCGTCGTTTCCCGTAAAGTCGTGTTTGAACTTGCTGCCTATCATCTTGTAGAGCCCAAGCAGGTCCGGCGCTGAGATGCGCTCGCCGTATGGCGGGTTGGTGATGATGATGGCTTTCTCCGCGGGCTGCTTGAAGTCTGCGAAGTCCTGTTGCTGGATGCTTATTTCCTTGCTTAGGCCGGCCGCCTTGACGTTTGTCGTGGCGATGGCAACCGCGTTATGGTTGATGTCGTAGCCGTAGATGTGATGCTCGAACTCGTGCTCGCGCGACTCATCCTCGTAGATGCTGTCGAAGAGTTCCTGGTCGAAGTCGGGCCACTTCTCGAAGGCATATTCCTTGCGATACACGCCGGGAGCGATGCCGCGGGCTATCAAGGCAGCCTCGATAGCGATGGTTCCGCTGCCGCACATCGGGTCGATGAGGTCGCATTCGCCCTTCCAACCCGTCAGCATAATAATGCCAGCAGCGAGGACTTCATTCAGCGGAGCCTCTACCGTCTCTTGTCTGTAGCCACGACGATGCAGGCTTTCTCCGCTGGTGTCGAGCGAGAGGGTGCAGTCGTACTCAGCGATGTGGATGTGTAGCTGCAGGTCGGGATTGGTGACGCGGATGTTCGGGCGACTTCCCGTACGCTCCCTCATTTGGTCGACAATAGCGTCTTTCACCTTGTAGGCCACAAACTTGGAGTGTCGGAACTCTTGGCTGAAGACCACGCTATCCACGGCGAAGGTGGTTTCGTTGGTCAGGTAGTTGGTCCAGTCGACTTGCTGCACAGCCTCGTACACCTCGTCTGCAGAGGTGGCGCGGAAGTGTTTGATGGGCATGAGGATGCGGATTGCCGTGCGGAGTTGGAAGTTCGCGCGATAGAGAAGTTCCTTGTTTCCGGTGAACGATACCATGCGTCGGCCTATCTGTATGTTGTTTGCGCCGAGGTCTATAAGCTCCGTTGCCAGCACTGTCTCAAGGCCTTGGAAGGTCTTGGCAATCATCTCGAACTCTTCTCCGGCATTTGTCGCAGGAGTTTTCCACTTTGGGTTTTGCATGAATAGCTTTGTATTAACTCTTAACTCTTAACTTTGAACTCTTAACTGTCCTACAGGCATCCCCAGTCTTCGGGGCGCACCAGTTGGCTTTTCCGCTTTTTAGCCTGTACGAGTTGTTCGCCTGGCTGCGTGCTTTCCGTTACCCAGAGGTTGCCTCCTATCACGGTGCCTTTGGCCAGAGTGATGCGTCCGAGCACTGTCGCATTACTGTAAACGATGACATTGTCCTCGAGTATCGGGTGACGTGGAATGCCCTTGATGGGGTTCCCGTTGTCGTCGAGCGTGAAGCTTCTTGCGCCAAGTGTGACGCCCTGATACAGCTTGACGTAGTTTCCGATGATGCACGTCGCTCCGATGACCACGCCTGTTCCGTGGTCGATGGTGAAGTGGTGGCCGATCTGGGCACCCGGATGGATGTCGATGCCCGTTTCGCTGTGGGCCATTTCGGTAATGATGCGAGGAATCAAGGGCACCCCGAGCAGCAGGAGCTCGTGGGCGATTCGGTAGCAGGTGAGTGCTTTGATGACGGGGTAGCAACTGATAATCTCGCCATACGAGTCGGCTGCCGGGTCGCCGTTGTAGGCTGCTTCGACATCGGTAGCGAGTATCTGGCGCAGTTCTGGCAGCCAAGCGATGAATTCGCCGGTTATCGTCTGTGCCTTTTCTGTGAGTTTGCATGTCTCAACCGGCTCGGTCCTTTGGAAACAGAGGCCTGCCAGAACCTGCTGCGTGAGCAGGTGGCTGAGTCGGTCCAGGCTGACGCCGATGTGATAGGGAAGTGTCTCGCGACTGAGGAGGGACTTGCCGTAGAAGCCTGGGAACAGGATGGCACGGCAAAGGTCGACTATCTCAGCCAGTGCAGGGGCTGAGGGAAGTGGGTCGCCCTCGCTGACTTCACGGAAAAGTCCGTGCAGCGATTCGGGCTCCGAGAGCTGGCTGACGGTTTGCTTCAGCAGCTCGTTGAGTTCGTTTGGACTCATGGCGTTGTGTCGTTATCAGTAAATACGGGTACAAAGGTACGAAATAAAATTAAGATTTAAGAACGATGCGTTAAGAATTATTACGTAGGCAGTCAAAAAACGTGGCACGTGATGTTTCGAAACGTCACGTGGGTAAATTTGAATTATCACGTGTAATATTTAAAATATTACGTGGGTAAAATGAATTTATCACGTGGGTAAATTTCAATTATCCCACGCGACGTTTCCGGACGCTCTGCGATAAGTTGAGTCTTATGCTGTGCGAAAAGGCCATCACGGCACGCCATGATGACCAAAGATGGATGGTGAGCCGGCAGTCTCTACTTGACGATTTTCCTGCCTTCCTGTATGTAGAGTTGTCGTTCGGGCAACGTGGCAGGGTCGTTTCCGAGGTAGCGGCCGTTGAGGTCATAGATGCCGTGAGGGCTTCCGGCCTTGGACGGGAGGGAGGAAAGGCCGGTGGCATCCTCCTCTTCCAGCAAGCCGAGCTCGAGAAGTTTTGCGAACATGCGCTGGGCAGCGTCGATGCAACCGTTCGCGTTGAAGTGCAGGACGTCCGAGCCGAGCATGCAGTCGCTCATGTCCACCACGTGGAAGTTCTCGTCTTCCTCTGCCAACTGAAGCACAGCCTGCTCCACCACGGCGTTGTACTGCGTGCTGTTGCGGTTCACGGTGCCAGCGATGAAGGGCAGCCTGGCATATCGCTCGTCGCCCGTCTTGCTGACGAGATAGGAGCGCAGGTAGGCGACGAGTTGCTGCAGGTTGTCGTGATAGGAAGCCGGCTGCGTGCGGTCCGCCTCGCCTTGATGCCACATGATGCACTGAATCTTGTAGCCCTCCTCGAGCTGCGACAGGACATTGTCGATGCAAAGCCCAATGTTCTCGGTGAACTCCAAAGCCAGCGAGTGCCCGCTCCTCGGCCCTGCCGTGGCGAGCCAACTGGGATCGGCGCACCACCAGAGGTCGCCCGTGCTGGAGCAACGCGTGTCGATGGCAGTGCCGCCGCGGCTCTCCTTGATGACATAGAAACGCTCCTGCAGCGCCTGCTCAATGAGGTGATAGACGATACCATCAAAGCCGCAGCGCGACGTGGCGTTGTTGTCGGTGTAAGGCATGTAGGGAGCCATCTTGCCGCCAAACATCTGCCAAGCCGCTTCGGTGCCGTTGGCGTAGCTCCAGTAGCAGAACCTGCTGCCGCCGCGATTGGCATAGTCCTGTATGTACTGCGGCATGGTGCCTATTGCGACACGGCCGTCGGCATTGCTCTGACCTCCCATCAGGAACACTTTGCGAGGCGGAAAGTCATAGCCCGGCTGCAAAGCGCCGCAGACGGAGCAGTGTCCCTTCTCAAACAGATGCGCCGTGAAGGCCAGACCCTCCTCGTCGTTGGAGAAGAAGGATTCGCCTGCAATGAGCGTCCCGTCGCATTTCGCCTTGCCGCAAAGGAAGACGCGCGCCGATTCGCCCAAGGGCAGGGGAGCGTCGTCCTCGCCCAACGTCTGCCGCCAGACCTCGCCATTCTGCCCCTGCGACAGGAAGTAACAGAGCTCGCCGCTTGCCATCGGCGATTCCGTCACCCAGTCCTTCTTGATGCCCTGCGTGTAGGAAGAAACAGAATAGAACTCGAAAAGGTTGCGGATGGCTGAACCGCCACCATGCCGAACCATGTTGCGCTTGTCGCCGTCGATGCCAATAAGGCGCCCCGTATTGTAGCAATTTTCCACGAGCGAGTTGGCGTGGTCGCCCAGCCAGCCTGCGATGGAGGCCGACTCGCCTGAGCCTCGAATCGTTCCTCTATTGACGCAGTTGCGGATGTGAATGGCCGGATGAGGGCTCATACTGCCCCCCAAAATGCCGCCAACCGCAGTGCTCGACCCCGTGATGTTAGCCTCGTTGATGCAGTTCTCGATGATGATTGGGTCGCCAATAATGGTTTGTGCGAACGCGGCAATGCCTCCCACACGCTGCTTGCCAGTAATCAGGCACGACTTGTCTATGATGAGGTTGCGCACGACGGTGCCTCCTCCGCGCAGTCCGCCGAAGAATCCTTGCAGGTCCTTCGAGGTGCGCAACTTGAGATTGAGCAGCCTATGACCTTGCCCATCGAACTTCCCATTGAACTTCGTCGCGTCGCTAACCCCGATGGGAGTGTGCGTAATGCCAGTGAAGTCGATGTCCGACGTCAGTTTTCCCCAAAGGAGGATGTTGTTGCCACCTTGGTTGACGAGCGCCGAGAACCATTCCACATTGCCGGCATTGGCAAGCAGATACCAGCCCTCTTGCAGTGTGGCAGGCTGGAAAGGCTCGGCGCAATCGACATCGGTACACACGCCTTGCTCGTTGTAATTGTGCGCCTCGGCAGGCAGAAACAGCACAAAAATAGCGATGAAAACGGTCAAAATTGACTTCAGGAAGTGCTTCATAAGGAATGTTTTTACTTGTTTTCACTGCAAAAATACAATAAAAAAACAATATCCCAAAGCAAAGAAAAGAAAAAATGAAGAGCCGCGGCACTGACTCTGCAGCACTGCGGCTCTTTCTATCTCGAAGAGAGAAGTCTTCCGTCTAACGTCTTCCGTTTTACTTCTTCCCTCTTCCCTCTTCCTTCTGACGTCTTCCTTCTTCCTTCTTACTTCGTCTCCGTCTCCTCCACGATGTTCTTACCTCTGGTGAGATAAGCCGCAGGAGCTGCTACGAAGATAGAGGAAAGTGTGCCGAATACAACACCCAGAATCATTGCGAAGGCGAAGCTGCGGATGCTGGCACCGCCCAGGCAGAAGATAACTGCCAGTACAATGAACGTGGAAACAGAGGTGTTGATTGTTCGGTTCAAGGTGCTGTTCAAAGACTCGTTGAAGAGTTCCTGCTTGTCGCGCCTCGGGTGCAGGTGCAAGAACTCGCGGATACGGTCGAACACCACAACCTTATCGTTGATGGAGTAACCGATAGCGGTCAGCACAGCGCCGATGAATGTCTGGTCAATCTCGAGAGAGAACGGCATCCAGCCCCAGCACATACTGTACATACCCAGGATGAGGATGATGTCGACAATCAGTGCAGTGATTGCACCGATAGAGAACGACAGGTTGCGGAAGCGGATGAAAATGTAGATGAAGATGGCGATGAATGCCAAGATGACACTCCAGATAGCACCATTCGTGATGTCTTCAGCTACGGAGGGACCTACCTTCTGGCTGCTGATGATAGAGCCGCCGGCACGCTCATCGCGGTTGATGAAGTTCTCCAGGGTAAGGTCGCTTGCCAGCAGACCACCGCCCTTCAACGTTTCGAACAGTTTGCTCTCAATTTCGCTGTCCACCTCAATGCCGTCCTCCTCAATGCGATAGTTCGTAGAGATACGGATGGTCTTGCCCTCTGTACCAAGTGCGATGGCACTGGTATTGCTTTCGGGGAACGCCTCGGACAGCAAACCGCGAACGGTCTCGGGCTGTACCTGATTCTCGAACAGCACAACAAAGTTGCGACCGCCAGTGAAATCGATACTCTTGCTGAAACCGCGTGTCAGCATGAAGCAGATGCTGATGACTGCCAAAATGCCAAAAATGGTGAAACTCTTTTTATATGCGCTCATGAACTTGTAGGCAGGGTTCTGGAACGAAACCTTGTCACCAATCGCAGTGCGGAACGTGAGGTCCAGCCACTTGCCCTTTTCCATGACTTGTGTGTAGACAACGCGCGTCAGGAACACTGCGGTGAAGAAGCTGACGCAGATACCAATCAGGAGGGTCGTTGCGAAGCCGCGGATAGGACCTGTACCGAAGTAGTAGAGGATGATGGCAGTGATGACAGATGTCAAGTTCGAGTCGAAGATAGCACTGAACGCATTGCTGTAACCGGCAGAAAGGGCTTCGTTAACCCTCTTTCCTGACTTAAGCTCTTCCTTCGTACGTTCGTAGATAAGCACGTTGGCGTCCACTGCCATACCCAGCGACAGAACCATACCGGCAATACCACTCATGGTCAGGGCTGCCTGGAAGCTCGTCAGGACACCAATGGTGAAGAAGAGGTTCAGCAGCAGAGCGCAGTTGGCAACCATGCCGGGGATGAAGCCGTACATCATAATCATGTAGCACATCAGGATGATGAATGCGATGACGCAGCTCCAAATACCCTGACGGATTGACTCGGCACCGAGAGAAGGACCAACGATTTCTTCGCTGACAATCTTTGCAGGAGCAGGCATCTTACCTGACTTCAGCACGTTTGCAAGGTCGCGTGTGTCTTCAGCAGTGAAGCGACCAGTAATCTCGGAGTTGCCACCGGTAATCTCGCTCTGTACCGTAGGAGCGCTGTAAACGTTATCATCGAGGACGATGGCGACGCTACGCTTCAGGTTAGCCTTCGTGAGGGCAGCCCAGCGACGTGCGCCGTCGACGTTCATCTTCATGCTGACGCAAGGCATGCCGCGCTGGTCGTAAGAGTCGCTGGCGTCGGTCACGACGTCACCCTCGAGTGGAGCACGACCGTTGCGCTCTGTCACCTTGATAGCGTAAAGCTCGTAGATGTTGGCACCGGCACCTTCTCCCATGCCTTTTACGCCCCACTTGAGGCGGAGGTCAGAGGGAAGCACTTCCTTAGCCTCGGGGGAAGCAAGGAGCTCGTCGATGTCAGCCATGTCACGCTTGCTGGCAAAGCCAACTACGCAGCCGTAAGGGCCCTGAGCGATCTGCAAGCGGCTCAGCAGGGGATGTGCCTTGTGTGCCTTCTCGAGGTCAGCTGCAGATACATTGGCGCTTGCAGCTGTCTCGTCGGTATTCTCTGCAACGGCAGAAGCGAGGTCGGCAGCAGCCTTAGTTGTGTCGGCAGCAGCCTCAACCTTCTGTTCGTCGGCAGGAGCAACGGCCTCTGTGCTGTCGGCAGTTGTCTCGTCCTTGATGCCGCTCAGGGCAGCAGCAAGCTTTGTGTCGAGGTTGATGAGGAAAGGAACAATCTCTTGAGTGTTGTAGGTTTCCCAGAACTCGAGGTTGGCACTGCCTTGCAGCAGCTTACGTACACGCTCAGGTTCTTTCACGCCAGGCATTTCGACCATGATGCGGCCTTCCTGTCCTTCGAGAGCCTGAATGTTAGGCTGTACGACGCCGAAGCGGTCGATACGTGTGCGAAGTACGTTGTACGAGTTGTCAATCGCACTCTTCACCTCAGCGCGAAGCACGCTTTCGACCTCCGAGTCAGTGCTCTTCGTGGTCACCTTGTCACGCAGTTGCTGTGTGGCAAAGAGCTCGGCAAGAGCCTTGTTAGGCTCCAGTGCTTTGTAGTCCTTGATGAATAATGTGATGAAGTCACTTTGGCTGTTGGCAGCCTCCTTTGTGGCCTGTTCTACGGCCTTGCGGAAGTTTTCGTCGGTCTCTTCCTTGTGGTCTGCCAGTGCCTTGATGACATCGGGCACACTTACTTCGAGAATGACGTTCATGCCGCCCTTGAGGTCAAGTCCAAGACCTATGCCCATCTCACGGCACTCCTTCAATGTCCATACATTGCAGTAGACCTTGTTGTTGAGCAGGGAGTCCAAGTAGTGGTCGGCAGCTGCCTGACCTTCTGTCTCGGCGAGCTTCTGGGCCTTGCCTTCGAAGTGATTGGCCACGACGGAGAAGCTCAGATAGAAGAGGCACACGAGTGTCAGCAGAACCGCGAAAACCTTTACAAATCCTTTGGTTTGCAGTGTTAGTAGAATTATTTAATATTTAGTTTGTGTTTTTTCCTTTTTACACATAAAAGCGTGCAAAGATACATCTTTTTTCTGGAAACAGTGCGCAATTGAGGGAAAAATTATGCGAAAAAGCTGTATTAACGTACTTTTTTGCTTAATCGGGCGACAAGCGGGTAGTGGTCGGACGCTGAAATGGCTCGATCGGTGTAGCACGATGTGCATGTCCACATGTCGGAGAAGAAGAGGTGGTCTATGCGCACGGGGAATGAGCGACGTGTATATGTGAAGCCCAGGCCGTTGCCTGCTTCTCTGTAGGCAGAGGAGAGGTGACGGTCGAGTCGTTGATATGCGTAGGAGATTGGGGTGTCGTTGAAGTCGCCGCATACGATGGTGGGCCGGCCGGGGTTGCGTTCCAGGAAGGCACAGATGCTGTCTGTCTGTGCGCCTCTGTAGGCTGCGGCTTCGCTGAGTTTGTCCAGGAGCATCTTTGAGCTGCTCTTGATGGCTTCGCGGTTCGGGTCGATGATGGTGTTGGTGTATTCGTCCTTCTCTTGCGAGCTGAGATGATTGCTTTCCAGATGTCCGTTGACGACCAGCAGACTGTCGCCTTCATAGTCTATCCAGCAGGCGAAGCAATGGTTTGAGCGTGTGGGGAAGTTTATGTGGATGGTGTCGCTGAGGAGGGGGTAGCGCGAGAGGATGACGACGTTGCCGGCCTGCAGGGTCTTGTAGGCTGTGGAGTCGAGCCAGTCTTTGTGCCTTTTGAGGAAGTATTTGCCGAGTTCCTGCAGGCAGATGATGTCGGCATCGGTGGTGTTGACGAGTTGGATGAATTGTGAGTCGAACTGCTCTTCCTTCATGTATCCTACGTTGTAGGAGATGATGGTGAGTGTGCTGTCGTTTGTCTCGCCGTTGCTGCTGAAGTGGATGGGGCAGTAGTCGAGTACGTATCCTCCGACGAGGAGTGCTCCGGCGAGGGGTACCCAGACCAGTCGTGCCTTGAAGAGCAGCCAGAAGATGACGAAGAGCAGGTCGACGAGCAGGAAGATGGGGAATGCCAGCGTGAGCAGTGAGAGTCGGGGGAAGACGTCGGGGGAGATGAATGTCATGCCGACGCTGAGCCACAGCAGCAGGATGGTGAAGATGTTTGCTCCGAGGAATAGGCTGACGGAGAAGCGCTTGAAGAGTTCTTTCATGAATTCTGTCGTGTCTTTTGGGGCTTTGCGGGCCTTGCGGACTGCGGTGTGGTTATTTTCTGCTGATGTCGAAGAGGCGTTTCTTCTCTTCCGGCGTGAGTCCGTCGTAGCCGTGCTTCTTCACTTTGTCGAGTATGTGGTTGAGTTCTTCTTCCTGCTCTTTCTTTTGCTGTCGGTAGGCTGCTTCCTGCCCGTAGCGTCCGCCGTAGGTCACGTCGATGTGTGGTTCTTTCTTTTTGAAGAGGGATGAGAACCAGTTGCGGAAGTTGTCCCACGAGTTGCCACGGCCGTAGTGTGTGTAGCCGCCGTGGCTGCCTCCTCCTCCGCCTTTGCGCCAATACATGAGGAGCAGCAGTCCGACGAGCATGCCGCCCAGGTGGGCCATGTGTGCCACGCCGTCGCCTTTCTGCGAGAGGGCGGAGAGGAGTTCGATGACGGCATATCCGATGACGAAGTACTTGGCCTTGATGGGGACTGGGATGGGGAAGATGAACATGCGTTCGTTGGGATAGGTGACGCCAAAGGCGAGCAGTATGCCATAGACGGCGCCGGATGCTCCGACGGTGTTCCAGCGGTTGAGGTATTCTGCCATCGGCACAATTGCTCCGCCCATGTTGACTTGTTCGAAGTTGGCGAAGCCGTAGTACCAGAATTCGACTGTCTGTGCCAGTTCCTGCATGAGGCCAGCGCCGAGTCCGCAGGTGAGGTAGTAGAAGAGGAAGCGCTTCTGGCCCATGGTCTGCTCGATGATGCGTCCGAACATCCAGACGGCGAACATGTTGAAGAAGATGTGTTGCCAGCTGGCATGCATGAACATGTATGTGAAGAGTTGCCATGGGCGGAAGCCGCTTGCGAGGAAGAAATGCAGTCCGAAGAGCTCTTCAAGATCTATGCCGTGGGATGCAAAAGCGAGTGTTGCGAAGAAGCACAGCACGTTGATGATGAGCAGGTTTTTGGTGATTGGAGGTATCGAGTTCATTGTTATACGCAGAAATATTGCTAATTTGCGTGCAAAGGTACGAAAATTAGGGCGAATTATGGGGCAAAACGTGCTTTATATAAGTTTTTTTCACTGTTTGTTGCATTTTTTTTAGGAAAAGCTTTGCAGTTCGGTCAACTTTCACTAAATTTGTCATGCAAATGTACGAAATACAGTGTATTAAATAACCTATTTACAAACAATCAAACATTTTCTCTATGAACAAGACTGAATTAGTTGCCAAGATCGCTGAGGGCGCTGGCATGAGCAAGGTTGACGCAAAGAAGGCTCTGGACGCAACTCTGGACGCTATCAAGAAGGCTGTTAAGAAGAGCGAAAAGGTTGCTCTCGTAGGCTTCGGTACTTTCGACGTTACAAAGCGCAAGGCTCGCAAGGGTATCAACCCCGCTACTAAGAAGGCTATCACCATTCCCGCAAAGAAGGTGGTTAAGTTCAAAGCTGGTAAGGAACTCGCTTTCTAAACAACAGTTTCTTGCAAGAAAGGCAGCCTCTCCCCGCAACGGAGAGGCTTTTTTCGTGCCCTTCCATCGGGCAGGGCAGGGGACGTGATGAAACATCGCGCGGGCAAACTGAAAACGTCACGTGGGTAAAATGAAAATATTACGTGTAATATTTCAAATATCACGTGGGTAAAATGAATTTATCACGTGGGTAAATTCTTGGATGCTTCAGCACCAAGTCGCGCTTTTTGGCGCGCCGGCGCAAAACATCACGTGCCGCGTTTCCATATGCGTGCGTGCGCATTTATTATTATATAATGTGTGTGAAAATATTTTTGCCTTTTTGTGAAAAAAAGTAGGTTTAGGGGTTTACAAAAATCGGGGTATGCCGTATATAATAACAGAAGCGCTTCTGAGACAACACAACCTAAACCATTAACTCTAAAACCTACTATTATGATTAATTACAGCATCGCTATCATGGGCACCAAGCCCGGCACCTTCAAGGCAAACATTCAGGAAACCAAGGCTTATGGCACCGCACAGGTTCACGAGCGACTCTCGTTCGATGGTTTCTGTAAGCACATCGCCGACCACAACTCGCCTTTCTCGAAGGGCACCATCAAGGGCATCCTCACCGACACTGTGGCCTGCCTCCGCGAGCAGATGCTTGCCGGAAACAGCGTAGAGCTGGGCGACATGGGCATCTTCCACGTCGAGCTTAAGACCGAGGGCGCCGTCACCACCGACGACTTCGGCACCGACAACATCAAGGCGGTCAACGTGCGCTGGTATCCCGGCAAGGGCTTCAAGAACCTCAGGCAGGAGGCGCAGTTCCAACTCGTGCCTGGCCGCAAGGCGCAGAAGGAGGACATCGAGATCATCAAGAACACCGACACCATCCAGGGACTGGAGTAGTCGCTCTCGTCGCACGATAGCGTCAACGCCTCAGCAAGTCATCCCGACATGGTTCGAGCACAGAGAAACTGCAACCCGCTGAACATCCGGCGGGTTGCAGGTGCCCGATGGAGAGGACAGTCCGTGTTGCAGACCGACAGGGAGTTCGTCAGGTTCGATGCCATGGAATGGGGCATTCGCGCCGCCTTCTGCATCCTCCATACCTACGCCCGCAGGTACAATGCCTTCTGCATACGCGACATCATTCGCCGCTGGGCACCACCCTCCGAAAACAACACCGAACAGTACATCCGCAACGTATGCTGCTGGACCGGCTTTGGCGGCAACCAACGCCTCGCCGAACACGAATGGCCGGCCCTTGTCCGCGCCATGGCAAGGCAGGAATCCGGCCTCCAACTCAGCATGCAGACCGTCATGCGGGCCTTCTGCCTCTACAAAAACTATTAACCAGAAACATCAGAAAATCCAGTTAAAGCAATGAAAAAAGTAAACCTGATTGAGCTCGTGGCGAAGGTATTAGTAGCTGCGCTCACCGCATTCCTCACCGCACTGACCACCACCTCGTGCATGGGCTACGGCCCCTTCCTGGCGTAATGCCTGGTGCGCAAGCCAGAGCAGGTGCAAACAAAAAGCCTCCCCAGCGCGGGGAGGCTTGTTTCGTTTAGAAGATTCTGTATGAGAATGTCACGGACGCCTTGGGATAGACCTTGAATCTGGAAGCCGTCTGAGTCATGTTGCCCACCTTCCCGGGGACATCCCTCAGGTCGTGAACAATGTCGACTTTGTCCAGTTTCTCTGCGTTAACCAGCTCGTACTCCCATTCGTCCTGGTTCCAGCGTACGAGCTCACCATAGTAGTTGTCGTACTTATCCACACCTATACCGCTCACGTAATTGCCGTTCTCATCAAAGCGAAGCGGGCTGTCGTCAATCTTATACACGTTGTCAACATAGACTTTGGGCGCTCCGCAAAGGAACATGATGCCCGCATCGACGTTCAGATTCCACTTCTTGTCCTTCGACAGGCTCGTGTTGTAGCCAAATCCGAGGTAGGGACGGAACTTGCTTATCTTCATGTCGGCACACGCCTTGCCTTCCTCGTCGGGAACCATCACCGCCTTGCGGCCGTCGTCCTTGAACCTGCCCAGGGTGAAACCGCCTAAGCCGTTTTTCTTCACGATGTTCGTCACATCGTCATATCCCACAAGGTGCGTTCCGTATTCATCCACATACCTGATATGCATGTCGTTCAGGACATAGTCGCGATAGTAGCGGCTGTTGTAGAGATTCACAGCTTTCAGCAGCATCCTGTCCTGGTCCAAAGTGTTGGCTTTGCCGACATAGGCGGGACCGACGAAGAAGCCGGCAGTAAAGCTCCAGTGCTTGTTGTTCTTGAACGGCAAGACGTCCACGAAGAACTTGAACTGGTGTAGGTTCGGCTTCATGTTGACGGTCACATCGTCTTTCGCCTGCAGTTTGCCGCTTTTGTAAGCCTCAATCAGCTCCCTCTCTTGATTGAAGGTAGGCTGATTGATGTCTATTCCACGCTCGGCAAACTTCTTGTCGATTTTTCCTATCTTGTCGATGAAGGAAGTTACATTGTGACCCGTGCCAACGTCGGTCTTGATGTTGAACCCCGGCATGTAGTTGTAGCCGGCACGCACGCGGACATAATCGCCCACG
>JAGCNZ010000110.1 GCA_017645655.1 Bacteroidaceae bacterium
CATGAACGGTGCCGGTAAATCCACACTCATGAAAATTATTGCAGGCATTGAACAGCAATATCAAGGGAATGTGGTTTGGAGTCCTGGCTATAGTGTTGGTTACCTTGAGCAGGAACCTAAACTTGATGACAACAAGACGGTCATCGAGGTGGTGAAGGAAGGCGTTCAACACATCGTAGATGCCTTGAAAGAATACGAAGAGATAAATCAGAAGTTCGGCCTACCCGAGTACTACGAGGATGAGGACAAAATGAATCAACTCTTCGCTCGGCAAGGCGAGTTGCAGGATATTATTGACAGTACAGACGCGTGGAACTTGGACAGCAAACTGGAGCGCGCGATGGATGCCTTGCGTTGTCCGCCTGCCGATCAACCCATTAACACATTGAGTGGTGGCGAACGCCGTCGCGTAGCACTCTGTCGTCTGCTCCTACAAAAACCGGATGTATTGTTGCTTGACGAGCCGACCAACCATTTGGATGCAGAGAGCATTGACTGGCTCGAGCAACATCTCACGCAATATGAGGGCACGGTTATCGCTGTCACACACGACCGCTACTTCCTCGACGACGTGGCTGGCTGGATTCTCGAACTCGACCGAGGCGAAGGCATTCCCTGGCAAGGCAATTATTCTTCTTGGCTTGAACAGAAGACCAAGCGCATGGAACAGGAAGAAAAGGTGGCAAGCAAGCGTCGCAAGACGTTGGAGCGCGAGCTCGAGTGGGTTCGCATGTCGCCCAAGGCTCGTCAGGCAAAGGGCAAGGCTCGACTGAACAGCTACGACAAGTTGCTCAACGAGGAGCAAAAGGAGCGCGAGGAGAAGCTTGAGATATTCATCCCCAACGGTCCGCGCCTGGGCAACAAGGTCATCGAAGCACACGGCGTCTGCAAGGCTTTCGGCGAAAGGCAGCTCATCAAGGACCTCGACTTCATGCTGCCGCCAGGTGGCATCGTGGGCGTCATCGGACCGAACGGTGCAGGCAAGACGACGCTCTTCCGCATGATAATGGGACTGGAGACACCCGACGCCGGCACATTCGAGGTGGGTGAAACCGTCAAGATATCTTACGTGGATCAAAGCCATGCAGACATCAAGCCCGAGCTCTCCGTATATCAAGTCATCAGCCAGGGCAACGAACTGATGCGTCTGGGCGGACGCGACGTCAACTGCCGCGCCTACCTGAGCCGCTTCAACTTCAGTGGCGCAGACCAGGAGAAGAAGTGCGGCGTGCTGTCGGGCGGTGAACGTAACCGCCTGCATCTCGCCATGGCGCTCAAGCAGGAGGGTAACGTGCTGTTGCTCGACGAGCCGACCAACGACATCGACGTCAACACGCTGCGTGCCCTCGAGGAAGGTCTCGAGAACTTCGCCGGCTGCGCCGTCGTCATCAGTCACGACCGTTGGTTCTTGGACCGCATCTGTACGCACATCCTTGCCTACGAAGGCGACGGCAACGTCTTCTACTTCGAAGGCAGCTACACCGACTACGAGGCGAACAAACTCAAACGCCTCGGTCTGGAAGAGCCAAAGAGAATAAGGTACAGGAAACTCATGGAGGACTAAAGCCCTCTCCCCGCTCCCCCCTATGGGGGAGTGCTTATATTATAAGGTAATGCAAATAATTCAGGACAAGGAATACGGCGGCGAGCGCCCGCTTTACAAGCTTCACGATGCACGTCTTGAGCGCGTGACGATCCACATTGGAGAGTCCGGAATCAAGGAAAGCGGCAACATCGAAGCCTTTGACTGCACGTTCCAAGGCAAATATGTCTTTTGGGAGTGCCGGCATTTCCTTGCCCAGAATTGCCATTTCGAGACATCGGCACGCTCTTCTCTCTGGTATAGCGAGAACGGCAAACTCAGTCATTGTCTCGTGGATGCGCCGAAGATGTTCCGCAGAATGCAGGGCATTGAGCTGCTGGACTGTCACTTCACCAATGGGCAGGAGATGTTGTGGGACTGCGACCGCGTCAGCATAAAGGACTGTCTGATTGAGAATGCCGACTATCTCTGCATGCGCACCGACAACATCCGCATCGACAAGCTGCATCTGGAAGGTAACTATGCCTTTCAGTACAGCAAGAATGTGGAGATAAGCAATTCACTATTGAACAGCAAGGACGCACTTTGGGACACAGAGAACGTCACGATTACCGACAGCGAAATCAACGGCGAATATCTTGGCTGGTACAGCCGCGGACTGACGCTTATCCGCTGCCACATCACTGGGGAGCAGCCCTTGTGCTACTGCGAAAACTTAGTCCTCGAGGATTGCACTTTTGGTAGTGACGCCAACCTCATGCTCGAGTACAGCACCGTCCGTGCCAGCATCAAGGGCGACGTCCATAGCATCAAGAACCCGACGAGCGGCAGCATCACTGTCGCAGGACACATAGGGGAACTCATCATCGACGGGAACCAGAAGGCGCCTGCCGACTGCACAATCAATGAAGCCGGGGAAGTCAAGGAAGTTAAAGGAGTTAAAGAAGTTAAAGGACAATAGGATTGGGAACTGCCAAAGCTATCGTCTTTAACTCCCTCAGCGAGCAAAGCGAACGATAACTTCTTTAGCTCCCTTAACTTCCCCATCACCATGAACTATGAAATACACGCAGAGTAAAGACGCACTGCTCTCGCTCATACGAGAAGGCGGCAAGCTCGACTGGATGGCACAGGTGAAGCTTACCGCCTTGCTCAGCTTCCCCAGCATGATGGCGCAGCTGGTGCACATCATGATGCAGTACATCGATGCCAGCATGGTGGGCAGTCTCGGTGCTGCAGCCAGTGCGAGCATCGGCTTGGTGAGCACCAGCATCTGGCTCTTCGGCAGCCTTTGTCATGCCGTGAGCGTGGGGTTCTACGTTCAGGTGGCACATCGAATCGGTGCTAACGACTTTGCTGGAGCGCGAGAGGTGCTGAGGCAGAGTTTCCTTGCCTGCATGCTGTTTGCACTGATGCTCAGTGGCATAGGAGTGGGCGTCAGCAGTTATCTGCCGCATTGGCTTGGCGGAGGAGAAGACATCTGCCACAACTCGAGCCTCTACTTCATGTTCTTCTCTTTGTGTCTGCCCTTCTCGATGCTGAACTCGCTTTGTGCCGGCATGCTTCGCTGCAGCGGCAACATGCACATTCCCAGCATCCTGAACATCGGCCTTTGCCTGCTCGATGTCGTGTTCAACTGGTTGCTCATCTTCCCGACTCGCACCTATCATTTACCATTTGACCATTTACCATTTACTGACTTCAATCCTCAATGGTCAATGGTCAATAGTCAATGGTCAATAACCATTCCCGGCGCGGGTCTCGGCGTGGTGGGTGCCGTCCTGGGAACAGCCTTGGCTTTCATCATTTGCTCGCTGCTGATGTGCTACTTCACGGTTGTGCGGAGCAAGGAGCTTTCGCTTCGTCAGGACTCCGGCACCTTTATCACGCAGATGAAGACGCTGCGCGAGAGCATCCACATCAGTGCGCCGATTGCCATGGAGCACGTCATCCTGTGTGGCGCCCAGATAGTGAGCACAATCATTGTTGCGCCGCTCGGTACGGTGGCGATTGCTGCCAACAGCTTCGGCATCACGGTCGAGGCGCTCTGTTACATGCCGGGCTATGGCATTGCCGACGCTGCCACGACGCTCGTCGGGCAGAGCCTGGGAGCCGGCCGTCGCTTCCTGGCGAGGAGTTTCGGACGCATCACGCTGGGCATGGGCATGGCGTTTATGACGCTGATGGCCGTGGTGATGTATTGTTGCTCGCCTGCCCTGATGAGCATCATGACGCCCGACCTGGACGTACAGAGGCTGACGGTGCAGATACTGCGCATCGAGGCGTTTGCCGAGCCTATGTTTGCCGCCAGCATTGTCTGCTACGGTATCTTCGTCGGAGCGCGCGACACGTTGATTCCCTGCACGATGAATCTGACCAGCATCTGGCTGGCGCGCATCGTTCCAGCCGCTTTGCTGGCAGCCACGATGGGACTGCGCGGCGTCTGGATTGCCATGGCGGGAGAGCTTTGCTTCCGCGGCATCATCTTCCTCATCAGGTTCCGTGGAGACAGTTGGCTCAAGGCCTTTTCGAAGCATCCAAAGGGAGAAGAGACGAGCGCTGCAGGCTGAGACAAAAACGCAGCACGCGACGATAGCCGTCCGCGCTCTAAAAAAAACTGACTTGCCACTAAAGCATCCGGGAACTACCCACGTGATGTTTCAATTTTACCCACGTGATAAATTCATTTTATCCACGTGATGTTTGCCAACACGGCACGCTATGTTTCAATCATAACGTGCCGTGCCTTTTATTTCAACTTGATGCAGAGCTCATCCATCTGTTTCTGGTCGATTGGACCGGGAGCGTCGAGCATGACATCTCTGCCGCTGTTGTTCTTCGGGAAGGCTATGCAGTCGCGGATGCTGTCGAGCTCTGCGAAGAGACTTACGAAGCGGTCCAGACCGTAGGCCAGTCCGCCGTGAGGTGGCGCGCCGTATTTGAAGGCATTCATCAGGAAGCCGAACTTCTGCTGAGCCTGTTCCGGAGTGAAGCCAAGAATCTCGAATATCTTCTGCTGCAGCTTGGCGTCGTGGATACGGATACTGCCGCCGCCGACCTCCACGCCGTTCACCACCATGTCGTAAGCATTGGCACGCACGCTGGCGGGGTCAGTGTCGAGCAGAGGAATGTCCTCGGGCTTGGGCGAAGTGAACGGATGGTGCATGGCCATCAGGCGCTGCTCCTCGTCGCTCCACTCGTACATCGGGAAGTCGATGACCCAGAGGCAGGAGTACTTGCTCTTGTCCCTGAGACCCATGCGGCCACCCATCTCCAGGCGAAGCTCGCTGAGTTGCTTGCGCACCTTCATGGCGTCGGGACCGCAGAGAATGAGGATGAGGTCGCCTGCCTTCGCGTTCATCTTCTCCTTGAGCACAGCCAGGTTCTCCGGCGTATAGAACTTATCCACGGAGCTCTTCACGCTGCCGTCCTCCTGCACACGGGCATAGACGAGTCCCTTGGCACCAATCTGCGGACGCTTCACAAAGTCGGTCAGCTCGTCGAGCTGCTTTCTGGAATATACCGCCTGACCCTCGCAACAGATAGCACCTATGTAGGCCGCGTCGTCGAACACTTGGAAGCCAGCCGGGAAGATACTCTCCACCGTCTCGCGCGAAGCGTTGTCGGGCTGCACGTTCTTCAGTTCGACGAACTTCATGCCGAAGCGCGTGTCGGGCTTGTCGCTGCCGTAGTATTTCATCGCGTCTGCCCACGTCATGCGAGGCAACACGGGAATGTCGATGCCCTTCAGCGTCTTGAAGAGGTGTCTGCTCATGCCCTCGAACATCTGCAGGATGTCTTCCTGCTCGACGAACGACATCTCGCAGTCAATCTGCGTGAACTCCGGCTGGCGGTCAGCGCGCAAATCCTCGTCGCGGAAGCACTTCACAATCTGGAAGTACCTGTCCATGCCCGACACCATCAGCAGCTGTTTCAGTGTCTGCGGACTCTGCGGGAGCGCATAGAACTGCCCCGGATTCATGCGGCTGGGCACAACGAAATCGCGTGCGCCCTCCGGCGTGCTGTTCACCAGGACAGGCGTCTCTATCTCGAGGAAGCCGTGCTGGTCGAGGTAGCGACGCACCTCGAAAGCAAACTTATGGCGCAGCTCCAGATTCTTGCGCACGCAAGGACGGCGCAGGTCAAGGTATCTGTACTTCATCCTGAGGTCGTCGCCACCGTCGCTCTCCTCTTCTATCGTGAAGGGAGGAGTCAGGCTTTCGTTCAAGATGTTCAGCTCCGAAACGAGAATCTCTATGTCGCCCGTCGGAATGTTCTTGTTCTTGGAATATCGCTCGGCAACCTCACCTTTGGCTTGAATCACGTATTCACGCCCCAGCCGGCCTGCCTGCTGACGCAACTCCTCGGATGCATCCTCATTGAAAGCCAGCTGTGTGATGCCGTAACGGTCGCGCAGGTCAACAAACGTGAGTGCCCCCAAATTGTGAACACTCTGCACCCATCCTGCCAGGGTCACTTTCTCTCCTACGTTGGCGAGACGCAGCTCGCCGCATGTCTTTGTCCTATACATATTATATATTTACGAATTGACGATTTACTATTTACTCTTTATTTACTATTTAGTAATTTTTCTATTTACTTCTTTTCTCCCCTCTCTTCGAAAAGGAGGCGGGGGTTAGAGTGTCAAAAAAAGGATGAACTGTCATCCAGCTCATCCTTCTACCTTGTACGCCCTCAGGGGCTCGAACCCTGGACCCATTGATTAAGAGTCAATTGCTCTACCAACTGAGCTAAGGACGCATCGTTTTTGTTGTTTGCAGGTGCGTTTTCTCGAAACGCGGTGCAAAGGTATGAACTTTTTTCTAATCCACCAAATGTTTTGCCAACTTTTTTCGTTTTATATCAGAGAATAGAACTCCGACGGAGATTTCCTCTTCAGAACATCCAGTTCAAAGTCCACACCAGGTATGATTCCATGCTGACGCAGCACAGCTTCCGCAGTCTTGCGTGCAAGCACGGGGTGATTGTTCTCCTCGCTCAAGTGGCAAAGCCAGACGTGTCGGAGCTGAGGCGTGGCAGACTCGGCCAGAAGATTGGCTGCCTGCTCGTTGCTCAAATGCCCATTGTCACTGCTGATGCGCTCCTTGAGGAACTGAGAGTACTTGCCCATGAACAGCATGTTCACGTCGTGATTCGACTCCAAAACGAGGTAGTTGGCCTTACCGACCTGTTCGCGAATCGTGTCGGTGACGTGTCCGATGTCAGTGATGAGACAGAAGCGAACGCCGTCCGCCTCCACGACGTAACCGACACAGTCGCGACTGTCGTGCGGCACGTCGAACGGTGTGATGTGGAAATTCCCTATCTCCACCGTCTTTCCCTTCTCTATGAACGCCATGCGGTTCGAAGGGATGCTGATTTTCAGGCAACGGTTGCAGGCAATGCCTTCGTGCACAAGCTTCGTGGCGTAAATTGTCTTGCCACAGTCGCTGGCTATGTTCCCCACTGCTTTGATGTGGTCGGCATGGTCGTGCGTAACAAACACAGCCGATACATCGTCCTCCAGGCTCATGTCCAAATCCTTCAGAAACTTCTTCAGGGAACGGATGCTGATGCCTGCATCGAGCAGTATGGATGTCTCGCCCGACTGCAAAAGATAGCAATTGCCACTGCTTCCTGAGCCTAATGATACGAATTTCATCCTTTTTATGTCATATTTTAGCGCAAAGATATAAAATAATGTCATATTACGCAAACTTTTGTACGATTTTGTTTTGAACCAAACAACAAATTCACTATCTTTGTACGCAGAACAATCATTTTAGTATTAACTTTAACAATAAAACAAGATGAAAAAAGCACTACTTCTTTGTGCAGCTGCGCTCTTCTCATTGATAGCAAGCGCAGGCGACGGTCTTGTTGCCGTCGGTGCAAACACAATTTTGTTGCCATCTTCCAGATGGGACGGCGACATCGAGTGGAAAGCTATGACCTGGGTGTTCAACACAGGAGAGGGTTATGGCGAGTGGAACGAACAGAACCCCAACTACAACTTGGTTTGCGGAAGGTTCTATCCTGATGACGACGATTACATCGATGCAGGTCCAAGCATGGATGCAAACGGTTTGCGTTGGTTTGAACTAGGTTACGACCTGGGAGAAAAAGAGGACGACTGGAACACCGTCACTGACGAGCCCATCTATTGGGAAGAGCATACCGCTCCTTACAGCAGTGACGAGAATTACAATGGTCGCCCTTCCTATCAGTGGACAGGCAATAGCATCGTTGCCGACATCTTCGTTCGCCGTACCTTCGTAATACCTGAGGGCATGTTGCTCGCTGGCCCGGTTTATCTGGCTTGCGGTCACGACGACGCTCCCTGCGAGTATTACATCAATGGTGTACTCGTATTCTCAAAAACAGGTTACGAAGAAGAAAGGTATGATGAAGACGGAAATGTTCATTATGCCAATGGTTGGAACAATGACGAATACTTCCTTCTGACCGACGATCAGAAAGCACTCATCAATCTCAACGGTGAGGAGAACGTCATTGCATTCCACGTTCACCAGAACTGGGGCGGCGCCCTTGCCGACTGCGGTCTCTACACACAGGTTGAGGGCGGCATCGATATGGGCTACGTCACACCATGGGAAGGCAAGGTTCTCTTTAACAACCAAGGCGGCTTCCTGCGTTCAGAGAACAACCAGCCTGTTGAGAGCACCGTACATCCTTGGTCAAAGCTCTATCAAGCTCTGGAAGGCGACGAATACACCTTCACTCTGGAAGGCTCAAGCAGCGAAAACACAGATGACTTCGAATGGAAAGAGGTACTGAAGTTCAAGACTCCAATCCCCATCCAGGAAGACCATGATTATAGCTTCAAGGCAAGAATCAAGACAGACAAGCCTTTCAGCTATTTCAGCGTAATGCTTACTGACAACGACGATGAAGGCAATTTTGTTATCTATGACGATGGTCTGCCCATCGAAGCACCTATCGAAGGCAATGAAGAGGATTACGAAGGCACACTTCTCGAGTATGAGTTTGGTGGCGTACCCGACCTCAACAATTTCATGATTGCATTCGACTTCGGCGGCGGTCAGGACTCAACGACTGTCACCATCTCCGAAATCTCTCTCCGCGACATAACGGAAGGCAATGAGGAAGACGCAATAGAACTTTGGGTCGGCACTCACTACTTCAACTACTTCGACATGCACAAGACCGTAACCAAGTACATGATTTACGACGACACGATTGAAGATTGGAGAGAGGCTAAGACTGAAGAAGAGAAAGAGTATGCAGACATCGAGGAGTCACTCGAGAGCGTGAATGCGCCTGAGGTTCTGGGTCGCACAGAGACATTGGCATGGACATTGCCTGACTTTGATGACTCAATGTGGGACGACCAGATGATGCCTGTAGGTAACATGAATTACAATCCCCGTCCTGCCAGCAACTGGCCCGGCAACGGCGAGAACTACTATTACGAAGGTGATGACTGGCCCGGCAACAACACCAACTACTGGATTCGCCGTAACTTCGAGCTCGACAAGATTAACACGCAACTGTCTTACGAGCTGAATGTCTGCCACGACGATACATATTGGACATACGTGAACGGTCACCTGCTGCAGCAGAACGGTGGCTGGACAAACGGCAAGACCCCTGTACAGGTGCACATTCCTGCCAAGTACCTCAACGTGGGCAAGAACGTCATCGCTACCTACATCCAGCAGAATTGGGGCGGTCGCTTCTACGATTGCGGTATCAACGTTACCGAGATTAACTATCAGGAGTGCCTCCAGCTGTTCAACGATGCTCTTGACTACGCAAAGACTGACACCCTGCTGACCAACACGATGTGGGATGAGGTGCATGCTATCGTTGCCAAGGCTCGTGCGTTCTACAACGAGAACAAGAACGATGCAGCCGAGCTGAGGACCTATGCAAGAGACAGTTTGATGCCAAGCCTCAACGCTATCTTCGCATACAGCAGCAGCGTGAAGGCTCTCAAGGACACTTGGGACATTTGCCGCAAGATGGAGGACAAGGGCTTCTGGAGCACATACCTGGAGGATGCCGTTGCTGCTCTCGACACTTGCGCTACTCCTGGCCAGATTACTCCGTACATCAACAACCTGCGCGAGGCTCGCAAGGCTACCGCTATGGAGCGTCACACAGAGAACTATGTTGGTTGCGTTCCCACCAGTGTTAACACTGAAGATGTTGACGGAGACATCAATAGCGCCCTTCCTAAATATTATATATATAATGTAGGAGCCAAGAACTTCCTTGGTGGTGGTGAACAGTTTGGCACTCATACAGCCATCGAGTATGCCTCCAATCCCATGATGCTCATCAATGCCGTAAGGACCATTTATGATGAAGATGGAGAGTGGTTAGACGAAGAGGTGATTCCTGGTGCATACTTCATCGAGACCTTCCGTCCGAATGGCGACCCGGGTTCAATGGACTTCCTGGGCTGGAATGGCTTTGTTGATATTCCAATGAACGACGCTTGGGAGCTCATTCCCGTCGAGGGCAAGCCCAATGTATATAACATTGCTCAGTATGGCGTGACCTACCCGACCGACACGACTTACACGGAAACAGATGAAATGGTAGTTACTGGTGGTGAGAGGAAACTGCTTGGCTTGCGCAATGGCGACAATGCTTGGGGCTACTCTTATTACGTAGTTGACACCGACAACAAGACTCCCGAACTGGAGACCAACCAGTGGATGTTCATCAGCCGCGAGGAAATGATTAACCTCCTCGCCACTGCAAGCGAGACGAATCCCATTGATGCTACATTCCTCATCAACGCTCCTGGCTACGATGAGCGCTTCCACTATGGTGATTACTGGGTATCCGAAAACTGCGGCAGATTGGACCTTGTGTTTGAAGCATACGACAAAAAGGGCTTCTTTACCTATCAGATAATCCAGCCCAAGGAGGGTGAGACAGCACTGCCGGGAGGTACTTACAGACTGATGGTACAGGGTTACTATCGTGACGGCATCGAGAGAACACACCTTGAAAAGTATCTCGCATCCGAGCCAGTTGAGCAGCGCGCTAATCTCTTTGCAGGTCCGACATTCCCCGATGGCAATTATGTCAACAAGATACCTCTTGCTCCCATCCATGTTGGTGCAAACCAGGTTCCTGGCATCGGCTACACCTACAAGGGTCTTACCGTGCCTGGCACATACGGCGGACAGCCGAGGTCTGCTACTGCACAGGCTGGTGAAGACTACTTCCCCTCTGGCCTCTACTGGAACAACATTGTCTTCACAATCGACGACACCTACAATGTTCCTCGCCAAGCAGGCTCTACTGAGTTGGTACGCACACTCGTCATCGGTATCGAGAAGCCAACCGACCAAGAGACTCCTTCCGGCGACTGGGCTGTATTCGACAACTGGCGCCTTGTTTACTACGGTAATGACGTAGATCCCGACGGCATCAAGGGTGTTGAATCCGACGAGATTAAGAAGGAGACCATCGCTAAGAAGGGCATCTACAACATGCTCGGTCAGCGCCTCCAGAAGGCTCAGAAGGGTGTGAACATCATCAATGGCAAGAAGGTTATCTTGAAGTAAGAAACCATCTGCTTACTGACATTAACATTAGGCGAGTCTGGCAGTTTTGCCAGGCTCGCCTTTTTGTGTCGGGCGACTCGGCTGGGGATGTTTCCGAACGTGTCACGTGATGATGAAAAACAACCCACGTGATGTTTGCAATTATTCCACGTAATATTTGAAATATTACACGTGATATTTGGAATTTACCCACGTGACAAATTAAATTTACCCACGTTATGTTTGCCAACCCGGCACGCGATATTTGTCAACGCCACATTTCTCCAACAAAAAACCCGCTGCGTTTGCGACTTTGCAAAAAAAGTCGTACCTTTACACGCGAAATATAGTATTATAGCATTATGAATGCAAAAAGCACCCTTTTTCTGGCAGTTTTGATGCTCCATTTGCCGCTCTCGGCACAGGAATCGCAAATGGTGACTGCCGACGAAATTAAGGCGACAAGCACACTCTACGTCAACAACCGGGCTCCGCTGCCTGCCAACCCTTTCATCAAACTGGCTCCCGCAGCTGTCGTTCCCCGCGGATGGATAGGCGAGATGCTCGTGAGGCAGAAGAACGGACTGAGCGGTCAGCTCGGCGAAATCAGCGACTGGCTCGACAAGAAGGGCAACGCGTGGCTCGAGCCCGGCGGCAGTCACGGCTGGGAAGAAGTGCCGTACTGGCTCCGAGGCTATGCCAACCTGGCATACATCCTGAACGATAGGGCAATGCTCGACGAGACGAAGTTCTGGATAGAGGGCATCCTGCGCAGCAGTCAGGCTGACGGTTTCCTCGGTCCTGTCAACGAAAACAAGGGCCGCAGGGAGCTCTGGGCGAACATGCTGGCCCTGCAAATCCTGCAAGATTACTATGAATGGTGCGGCGACGAGCGTGTCCTGCCCGTCCTCACGGCATACTACAAGTGGCAGCTCCAGTACCCCGACGAGAAGTTCCTGCGCGACTACTGGGAGAACTCGCGAGGCGGCGACAACCTGCTTAGCGTGATCTGGCTCTACAACAGGACTGGCGAACCGTTCCTGCTCGAACTTTGCAAGAAGATTCACCGCTGCACAGCCGACTGGATGCAGGAAAGCGGCTTGCCCAACTGGCACAACGTCAACGTGGCAGAATGCTTCCGTGAGCCTGCCGAATGGTACCTCGTCTCTGGCGACAAGGCTGCTCTCAAGGCCACATACAACGACTTTTGGCTCATCCGTCGCATCTATGGACAAGTGCCCGGAGGCATGTTCGGCAGCGACGAGAACTGCCGTCACGGATACATCGACCCGCGACAAGGCACCGAGACCTGTGGCTTCGTGGAGCAAATGCTTAGCGACGAGATACTGATGGCGCAGACAGGTGACCTGCTTTGGATGGAGAACCTCGAGGACGTCGCCTTCAACGACTACCCCGCTGCCCTGACAGAAGACATGCGGGCACTGCGCTACCTGACTTGCCCGAACATGGTGCAGAGCGACTCACGCAACCATAATCCGGGTGTTGACAACGGCGGACCGTTCTTCAGCATGAACCCCTTCAGCTCTCGTTGCTGCCAGCACAACCATGCGATGGGTTGGCCGTACTATGCCGAGAACCTCGTGCTGGCAAGTGCCGACGGCGGTGCTGCCCTGCTCATCTACGGCGATTGCACGGCAAAGCTCAAGGTGGCTGACGGCAAGGACATCGTCATCGATGAAAAGACACATTATCCCTTCAGCGAAGACATCAAGGTCAGCGTCTCCGGACTCAAGAAGAAGACAGCGACATTCCCGCTCTACCTGCGCATCCCGACGTGGACCGAAGGCGCACACGTCACGGTGAACGGACAGACAGTCGATTGCAAAGTCCGCAGCGGTCTGCTTCGCATCAACCGCGAATGGCAGAATGGCGACGAGGTGTGCCTGCACTTCCCGATGCGCCTCACCAAGCGCGTCTGGGCACTCAACAAGAACTCCCTCTCCATCAACTACGGACCGCTCACCATGAGCCTCAAGATAAAGGAACGCTACGACGAGAAGGACAGCCGCACGACAGCCATCGGCGACTCGCACTGGCAAGCCTCCGCCGACCCGAGTAAATGGCCGACCTACGAGATATATGCCGACTCACCGTGGAACTACGCTCTCTCCGGCAACATAGATAACATGAAGGTCGAGTTCAAGGCATGGCCCAAGAACAACTATCCCTGGAGCCACGACGGCACGCCCATCTCGATAAAGGCAAGAGGCGCCCGCGTCGAAGGCTGGGGCATGGATGCCACCGGCCTCTGCCAAGTGCTGCCCGATGCCGACGCACCGCGTGGCAAAGTGGTCGACGTCACGCTCATCCCCATGGGCGCAGCAAGGCTCCGCATCTCGGCATTCCCGCCTATGAGATAAGTAGTTAAAGAAGTTAAAGGAAGTTCGCTCGCTTTGCTCGCTGGGAAGTTAAAGGACAATAGATTTTGGATGCGCCCATCATTTCCCAAATTCCCAAAGGTATCGTCCTTTAACTTCTTTAACTCCCTTAACTTCTTTAACTTCCCCAAAATAATAATAAACAAACCATAATATTCAACAAGCAATGAGAAAACTATTCCTCTCCGCGCTCTTGGCAGTAGCTGCCACAGCATGCGCCCAGACAGCCAACTTCTTCAAACCTTATGCGGCAACCGACCTGCGGCTTCCTTCCGTGCCGCTGATTGTCAACGACCCCTACTTCTCTATCTGGAGCCCGTACGACAAGCTCACCGACGGCACGACACGCCACTGGACAAACGACGAGAAGCCCATCCTCGGACTGCTTCGCGTGGACGGCACAACCTACCGTTTCATGGGAGCACAGCAAGACTACATCCTCTCCTCGATTGCTCCAATGTCCGACGAAGAGGCATGGGAAGGCAAAGTGAGCCACGACAAGCAGAACGGCGAAGGCTGGACAAAGCCATCGTTCGACGATAGTTCCTGGCGTACAGAGAAGGCTGCATGGGGCAGCGAAGGCGAGAACATCCGCAGCCGCTGGGGACGTCAAGGCAGCGACATCTACATCCGTCGCGACGTCAACCTCAGCGAAAACGACCTCAACGAAGACCTGTACCTGAAGTACAGCCACGACGATGTGTTCGAGCTCTACGTGAATGGCACGAAGGTTGCCGATACTGGCGAGACGTGGGTCAATGGCGTCGTGCTGCACGCAGACGGCGATATCAAGAAGCTCTTCCATAGCGGCAGCAACACCATCGCTGCGCATTGCCACAACACGACAGGCGGTGCCTATGCTGACTTCGGCCTTTTCAAGAACACTAAGCCTAAGGGACAGGACATCAAGGTTGCCGAGCAGAAGAGCATCGACGTGCTTGCAACAAACACATACTACACCTTCGCTTGCGGCCCCGTTGAGCTCGACCTCGTCTTCACCGCGCCCATGCTCATCGACGACTACGACCTCATCTCCATGCCGATTAACTACATCTCCTATCAGGTCAGGGCAACCGACGGCCGCAAGCACGAAGTGCAAATCTACTTCGGCGCCAATCCTTTGCAGGCCGTCAACAAGGACACGCAGGCCACCATCACGACGATTGGCAACGAGAAGGGCGTGCGCTACGTCCGCACCGGCACCATCGAGCAGCCCATCCTCGCCAAGACGGGCGACGGCATCTGCATCGACTGGGGCTACTTCTACATTCCCGCCATCAACGGACAGGTCATGATGGGC
>JAGCNZ010000017.1 GCA_017645655.1 Bacteroidaceae bacterium
CACGCCAAAACGGGTTATGCAGCGTGCTCTGCGGGGAAAAACAGCGTGGAGCACGACGTTTTGGCGCCCGCCAAAAATGTTCACGGCGCCCGCCAAAAGAATTCGTAGCGGGCGCCAAAAATATTCTCGGCGGCCGCTACGGACCTGTTTACATATAGGAGGGGGGGAGCTGCTGACTGCGAGCGGTTTCAAGACAGCATTATCCGTCGATTCTTGGGACTAAAGAAAATGTTTTGAGGAAAAGGTTTGGTTGTTCCAACAAAAAGCCTTACCTTTGTATCAAAATAACTCAAAACTCATACTGACATGAATCATATTAAGAAATTCAGCTTGTTGTTTACGGCTTTCAGCCTGATGGCGATGGGACTCTACGCTCAGGAGGAAGAGAAGAAAGTCTCTTATCCTCAGCTATTTTTCGGTGCTCAGGCGGGCACTCAGGTAACGTTTACCAATTACAACAACTGGGAGCTGTTCACGCCGACTGCCAGCTTTAGCTTCGGTTCCTTCTTTACCCCCGTCGTTGGTGCCAGGCTGCACTTCAACGGAGCATGGAACAGGGGCGGCTACTTGGACAGCGAGGAAGACTTCAGGTACAAGTATAAGTACTTCACTTCGGACATCGATATGATGGTCAACCTGGTGACTCTCATCGGAAAGAAAGAGTATTATCCGGTGAATGTCTACTTGATAGGCGGTGTCGGCTTTAACTATGCATGGGACAATGACGAGGCATATGAGCACAAGGACAAGCTGTTGCTGGCCTACGACGACGGCCGCTTCAGCCACAATGCCCGCATAGGTGCGATGGTGGACTGTGAAATCTCGAAGCACTTCAGCATCAATCTTGAGCTATCAGCCAACACTCTGAAAGACCGCTTCAACAGCAAACTTCACAATAAAGGCGACTGGCAAATGGTCGGTCAGCTGGGTGTGACGTATAAGTTTGCAGCAAAAAGAGGCGAAAAGGCCAAGAAGGAAAAGGTAGAGAAGGTGCAGATAGAGCCTGCCGAGGTGTGGGAGACGAGACAAGACACAATATGGTACGACGACGTAATCGAGGCGACGAAGGCTGAGAACGGCACGAAGACGTGGACAGTCTTCTACGATGTCAGCCAGACGGACTTCGCTGCAAATGAGCAACTGGCAAGCATCGGAGCTTTCCTGAAAGACTATCGCGACTGCCAAGTCGACATCAAGTCGTATGCCGACGCCAAGACCGGCAATGCCCAGAAGAACCTGGAACTGTCGAAGCAGCGTATGGAAAAGGCCGTCAAGGCACTGACCGACGCCGGAGTTCCCGCATCGTCCATCACCTCGAACTGTTATGGCGACACCATCCAGCCCTTTGCCGAGAACGACAAGAACCGCGTCACCATCATTGTTGCAACAGGTCTAAAAGACTCTAAAGACAAGAAGATGGTGAAGAAGTTCAAAACGAAAGAAGTGCGCTACAGAGTCAGATAAACCATCCATCGACAAAGTCATAAGCCAGTAAATATCAGCAGATCCATAAGCATTTCCCTCCTTGTTTGCATCTTTGCAAGCAGTCTGGCCCAGGCAGAGCAGGCACCAACCGGCTACACTCTTCCCGAGGGCAAGGAAATCTACATCCCAAAAGAGCTGCGCAATAATGACTTTACGAGCAAAGAATCCACTTGGAGCTACTATCGCATGGCTTGCACACCCAATGTGGTTTGCTTCTGGGAGAAAGGGTTCGGCGATGACCTCAGCAAGGCTCCCGACCTTGACGGACATCCGATGACTGTTGACCTGGACAACCTGCTGAGTCGTGTTGAATACTTTTATAATGTCTATCGCGACATGATGGGTTTCCTACGCCCTGGCAGCAAAGCCGACAAGTACCGAATGATGGTGATGCTCAAGTATTCGCTCGAAGGTACAGCCTATGGCGGATGCTATGATAACGTCATTGGTGCACTGTGGATTGCACCCAACCGAGTACAGGACAAGACGCTCAACTGCATTGCTCACGAACTGGGACACTCGTTTCAGATTCAGATTTCCTGCGACGGACAGTCACAAGGCATGGGTGGTGGAATCTTTGAAACAAGTGCTCAATGGATGCTTTGGCAAGTCAATCCTCGATGGACAACCGATGAGAACTACCATTGGGATGCCTTCAAAAAAGACATTCACCTGCACCTCTTCCACCACAAGAACATGTATCATGCTCCCTTCGTGCTCGAGTACTGGGGCGTTTTGCATGGCCTCACTTATATGGCAGACATGTTCCGGGGCGGCAGACAGGGAGAGGACTTCGTGCAGACCTACATGCGCATGTACAAAGTTGACGTGGAGCAGATGGGCGACGAACTGCTCAACTGCTATAGTCGACTGATTACTTTTGACTTCCCAGGCAAGCATAAGGAGAGTGCACGCTACTCTTGCGAACTGAAGAGCGAACTGGCCGACACGCTGAACGGCTGGAAGAAACCCATCAAAGTGCCTGAAACATACGGCTTTAATGTTGATGAGATTCCTGTTCCTCAAGTGGGAAAGACCATCAAGATCCGCTTCCAGGGACTCTCGAAAGAAGAGAACATCGGTTATCGCTACAGGCTTGTGGCAATCGATCAGGAAGGCAAACCCACATATCGAAACACCAATTCACAGCAGAAGAAAACGCTATACTACACCAACCCGGGCAATATCAAGAAACTTTATCTTGTTGTTGTAGGTTGCCCAACAAAAGAATATGCCGCAGGAAAGCCTGCGACATATCCCTATATTATCAAGTTCTGATACAACATCGCTACTCGTCAGGCTGCTGTCCGTCGTGTGCTTTCCACATGCATTCCGTTATCTTCATGTCTGTAAAGAACGCTGTGAAGGACGATTCCTCTGGCGAGCAGGCATAGATACCGAAGCTGATTTCATCAGCTCCCGCATACATATGGCAAATACGCATTTGGCTGAAATCTGTTCCATTAGTGGAGCATTCGATGCAATAATCGTCTTCCCTGCGCGAGAAGCGATACCACATGGTCTTCACATCTGCAGAAATAGCCGTTGTTGCCCAGTCTGAATAGCCATTATTGGTAGCCACGCTACCCAGATGCTGGAACTCTTCGTTCTCATATTCAACGGAACCTTTCAGCCAGTTCTCGCTGTCGAGGTACATCACGATGCCGCATTGGTCGAAGCGTTGGTGGCTTTGCGTGAAATCTGTCTTAACCACGAAACTGAAGAACTTTTCGCGCGTCTTCATCTGCAGGACGGGAGCATTATCGTTCTGGAAGTGATAGTAAGTGCGTTGCCAAAGGTCTGTATGGGGAGCAGTCGTGACGAAAATGGTATCTCCCCTAACCTCGTATCCTGCCGGTTCTCGTGTCCATTGAAGATTAGAAAGGTCTATTTCCCCTCCATTGGCAAGGGCTACGGACACATCATCAGCAAAGGTTTCTTCTGTTTCCTTTTGATTCTGCTGACTGCAAGCTGCAAACATGAGAGCGACGCCCAGTAATGTGAAAATGTTTTTCTGCATAGTTCTGTTTTTTATGGTAATTTCGACGCAAAGATACGAATAACAAATCAGATTTCAAGGGGTTCTCTGTTTTATTTCTCCTCTCTTCTTGTTTTTCATGCTAACGTTCCAAATATATCGCTTCACAATTATAAATAAGATAAGAGGGCTTCCCGAAGGAACCCTCTCATCGCTTGGTTTGAGCCACTACGGGGACTCGAACCCCGGACCCACGCATTACGAATGCGTTGCTCTACCAACTGAGCCATAGTGGCGAAACGCGGGTGCAAAGATACAACAAAATGTGAAAAGAGAAAAGTGAAAAGTGAAAAATTATTGGTTTTCTACGAGAAAATGTGTAATTTTGCATTCGAATAAGTATTAAAGACGATGAATAAGAAGTTTCTTTGGCTGGTTGCGGCACTGATTGTGATTGTAGCTGGAGCCGCATCATTTACATATTATTTGCTCTCGGCAAAGGTTCCTAATTGCGACGAGGCACAGGGAAGGCTGATTTTTGTTGACCGAGACGATTCCGTGGATAGCGTCAAAGCGAAGTCCGAACTGGGTTGGAGATGGGACCTTTACAGCAAGGCATTGAGTTTCCATCCGCGGACAGGACGTTATCATGCTGAGCCCGGAATGACTTGTCTGCAGTTGTTTCGGATGCTCAGGAACGGCACGCAGGAGCCGATGAAACTCGTCGTCCCCACTTCTCGCACGATGGAGAGGTTGGCTTCTACGCTTTCGCAGAGCCTGATGGTTGACTCCGCCGAGATTGCCGGGGCGTTGACGGACAGCAATTACCTTGATACGCACGGCTACACGACTGCCACCATCCCTGCCCTCTTCATCCCTAACACCTACGAAGTCTATTGGGACATCTCTGTCGACAAACTCGTGGAGCGCATGCAGAGCGAGAACAATCGCTTCTGGACGGCAGAGAGGAAGGCTAAGGCAGAAGCCCTTGGCATGACTCGCGAGCAGGTATCAACGCTGGCGAGCATCGTCGACGAAGAAACTGCCAACAATGCTGAGAAGCCGATGATTGCGGGTCTTTACCTGAACAGGCTGCGTCTGGGGATGAAGTTGCAAGCCGATCCGACCGTGAAGTTCGCGGTGGGAGACTTCTCGCTGCGTCGCATCCTGAACAAACACCTACTTGTCGAGAGTCCATACAACACGTACCTTCATATAGGACTACCGCCCGGACCGATCCGCATTCCCAGCATCGCCGGGCTGGATGCCGTGCTGAACCACGTGGAGCACCCATATCTGTACATGTGTGCTAAAGAGGACTTTTCGGGCACGCACAACTTCGCGCGGACACTTTCGGAACATTACGCGAACGCCCGTCGCTACGTAAGAGCACTCAACGAGCGTGGGATAAGATAAGACGCGACGAGGGACAAATCCAAACGCGACACGTTAAGTTGGCAAACTATCCACGTGATAATTTCATTTTACCCACGTGATATTTTTATTTTAACACGTGATATTTTCATTTTACCCACGTGATATTTTTAATTTACCCACGTGTAGTTTGACGACTTCACGGGAGTCGTTTGCAATCACGCCCTTTCGGAACGCTCAATAAGCAATTGGATGCGCTCGTTCAGAGCCTTTGCCTCCAGGAGTTTCGATATGGGAAGATGCATTCTGTAGCGCCAGTAGTGCTTCGGATTGGCAGGCACATTGATGCGTTCCTCCTCGAGATTCGGGTTCCTCAGACCTTCGTCCATTGAAAGCCAATCCTGCAAGCTGATGAGACAAAGCATGGAGGGCGAGTTGAGATGGTGTGCCACAATCTCCTCGCAAAGCCATCCCGTCGGTTCAGCAGGCGCTTTTCCGTCGTGCTCCAATACATTATTATAATATAATTGTGTACGTTCCGGATTCTCCTTCCACCAGAGTCGTAGGGTCGGCATATCGTGCGTGAAGATGGTGTCAACGCTGCGATAAGGATTCTCATGAAGTTGTGCGAAGGGCACTCCATAAGCCTTCGGCATCGCTTGTATCTCGAGACTTAGGATGCCCAACTGCTTCATGACAGGTCCCACGCAAGCCGGCACCATTCCGAGGTCCTCGCCACAAACGAGCATATTGCTTGCCTCGATGAGTGCCGGAAGCTTTTTCATGGCCTGAGAAGCCCAGAAATCATTGTGCCTGCGGAAGAAGAAGTCCTCGTACAAACGGATGAATGCGTCCTGTTCATACTTGGGAAGTGAGCGCCAGACGCCCTCTCCAATCACTCCGATACGCGGATGATAAAGCTCTGGCTGCTTGGCATCCGGCACGAAAAGCTCAGGCTCGAAGTGCATTCCGTAAGCCTCAATCTCTCCGACACTCATGGGAAGTGCAGGCGAGAACTGTCCAAGGAGAGCCGTCTCGCAATGCTTCGGAATCTGCCAAATGCGGAAGAAACCGAGGATATGGTCAATCCTGTAGGCGCTGAAATACTGTGACATCCCGCCGAGACGCTGCTTCCACCACAGATAACCATCAGCCGCCATACGTTCCCAATCGTAGGTCGGGAAGCCCCAATTCTGCCCTGTTCGAGAAAAATCATCAGGCGGAGCACCTGCCGACATGTCCATGTGGAAGAGGTGCGGCTCGTGCCAAGCCTCGACGCTGCAAGGACTGATGCCAATCGGCAAGTCCCCTTTCAGGAAGACACGGCGGCTGTGAGCGTACTCGGAGGCTTCCGAAAGTTGCAAATGCAAGAGGTGTTGCACGAAAGCATAGTAGCCAACTTCAGCGGAATGGCTGTCGGCGTACTTCGTCACAGCACTTCGATTGTAGCTGGACAACTTCTTCCATTTCGAGAACTGGGGCGTTCCGTAGGTGTCTCTCAAGTGGCAGAAGACACAATAAGGCAGCAGCCACTCGGCATTCTCGCTGGCAAACTTTTTGTACTCAGCCTGCTCCTTGCAGTACGCTCCCTGCTCATCATAGAGAAGATGCAAGTATTCCTCCTTCATCTTGATGACCTCAACATAGTCGAGAGCCGAGAGTGCATTCAACTTTTGCCACTTCTTCTGGAACGACGCAAGCAGGTCTTTGTCCTGCAGAGGCAGGCGACGGAGGTCGATATAAATGGGATGAAAGGCATGAACGCTGATGGCATTGTAGGGATAACTATCGGTGGAAGAGCGGTCCTGGGTAGTGTCATAGATAGGAAGAAGCTGGATGGCGTGCATTCCAGCCGAGGCAGCCCAGTCAGCAATACATTTCAAGTCGCCAAAGTCCCCTACCCCTTGGCTACCTTCCGACCTGAGAGAAAACAGCGGAACCACCAGTCCGGCAACCTTCCAATGCGGTGTCTCAAGGCGTATCTCCCCGTCAGAAAGGGCAACTACACAGCCCCCTCCTTCTCCCCCTTTGGGTGAGTGTTCCGGACTTTGCCTGTTTGGTCCTTCCTCCCAACGAACCGAATGATTCTTCTTTACTATTATATATTTATATTGGAACGGCAAACGGAGACCATCGCCACTAATGGAAATGAGCCACTCACCGTTTTTGGACTGCATCATCGGCAAGGCTCGCTCTACATCCCAATTGCCCATCGCAGGCTGGTCGCCAATAAGCGCAACCCTTTCGCCCTGTTCTAGTCCGGGAACTTGAATGCGGAAAAGGAACGTCCTGGGGAAGAGCGCGACCGAAGCAAACGGCATCTTGTCTCGTCCGTTGGCAACCTTGAAGGCATCCGTATAACAGTAAGAAGCCTCGGGAACATCGCGCCAATGGTCGATGAAGAAGTAGGTGCGGGCATCGTCGGCAGGGAAAAGTCGCGGCACAACCTCCCATTCTCGGCGAATCACACCTTCTCCGCTCTCGCTTTGAACGTGCGAATCCGTTATTATATACGTGTAGCGGAACTGTCTGCTCCTTGCTTTCAGCATGCACAAGCCCTTCCAAATCAGGCCATCATCCGTTTCGAGAGGGATGCGTTGCCAGTGCGTTTTACCTTCTCGAGAAAGGAAGCAAAGTTCGACCTCCACGTTCTGTCCCCACTCTGTCCTGTATTCTATTGAGAAATTAAGCGTCATAATCAATAAATGTAGCGTTTTCCATAACAAAATTAGGAAGAAATCAAGAAAAAGACAAGCTAAGCGAAAGAAAAATGTTAAAATGCTTGCATATTAAGATAAGAATGCCTAAATTTGCCATACAATTGAAGTCCGAAATGGTCTTACAGTGGTTAAGACGCAGACATCATACGGGCGTACTGGTTAGATCGGGATACTCATCAATTTACATTTTATTACCGAGAACTGTTTCGTCTGCTAATGGCGGGCCATCCCAATATGGTTAGATGGATTACAAAGGCAGCGAACCCTCAAAACCTGTTTTTCGGAGTTTCATCACATCACCAGTGCGCCCTTTTATTTTCCTTGCAAAACGCGCTCCACATCGGCAACCTCGTCGGTCAGACAGAGGATAAGATTCTTGTATCTACCCTTGTCAACAAGTGTCATAATCAATGGCCAGACGGGCACTTCCTCTGTCCAAAACTCCTTACCCATAAAGATCATCGGGGATGCGTAGCCAAAGGTGAGGTAATGGTTCTGCACCGCCTCCTGGAATATCTCCTGCAGTGTGCCGGCGCTGCCGGGTGTGTAAATGATTCCTCCCTTTGAGATAGTGAGGATTCCATCCTCGCGAATACTGTTGTCGAAATACTTTGCGATGTGCGTGGCAAGCGGTGTGGAAGGCTCATGACCATAGAGCCAAGTGGGAACGCCAAGGCTTTCGTATCCAAGATTGGGGAAGCGATTGTGAACTTCCCACGCAGTCGAGAGCCAAAGTTTGTCAGTATAAATAGGTGCCACACTCATGATGGAGAGGGCTTCCTGCAGTTCTTCTTCGCTTCTGCCAGCCATCCAAGCGCCCAAATGTGTTGCCTCCATTGCTCCTGGACCACCGCCGGTAATCATCAGGAAACCCAGTTCGGCGAGTCGTTTGCTCAGTCGCGCAACCTGAACATATGCTTTATCAAGCCTCGAAAGACTGTGTCCGCCCATTACTCCGACCAGTTTATGTTCGTCGTGACGCGAGAGAAAGTCCTGCAGACAATCGCTTATGGAGTGATCATGAAGCGTTCGCGCGAGCGTTTCCTTAACGTCTGTTGCATACTTTCCTTTCTTGAGGAAATGTCGATAGACACGTCCATCATAGCAACTTTCGTAGCTTTCCGGCCTTTCTGGACTGAAGCCTTCGTACAGTTCTTCTGGTGAATAGAGGTGATTAGGAAAGCCAAACTCCTCTCCCATATTGGGCAAGAAGAGACAATCCTTTGACTGACGCTTGAGCCCCATCGGCAGACGACAGCTCACGAAAAGGCATTCGCGATAGAAATGCTTGAGCGAGAGTTCCGAACACGACGTGAAATCTACGCCCTGAAAAGCAACCCTGCGCAGTTCCTGCTCTGGCGAACTCAAACATTCAACCAGCTCAGCCTCGGTCTTTATCTGTTTGTAACGGTCTCGCATCAGTAGTTCTTCTTGAATTGACGGTCAATCGAGCGACGGTCTTCCTTCTCTTTAAGTGTCTCTCGCTTATCGTATTCTTTCTTGCCTCGGGCAATGTGGATGTCGAGTTTAGCAAGTCCTTTCTCATCAACAAACAGGAGAGTTGGCACGATGGTAAAGCCTGGAGACTTGATTGTCATCTGCATCTTGCGAATCTCTTTGCGGTTGAGCAGGAGCTTGCGGTCGCGTCTTTCCATGTGATTGTTGTAGGAACCCTGCTCATAATGCGCGATATACATGTTCTTCACCCACACCTCGCCGCCTATTATATAACAATATGTGTCCACCAGACTCGCTTTGCCTTTACGGATACTCTTAATCTCTGTGCCTGTCAGAACGAGCCCTGCCGTGTATTTATCCATGAGCAGGTAGTCGAACTCAGCACGTTTGTTCTTGATGTTTATGTCTTTCCCCTTGTTGGGAATCAATGTTTTTGACATTTCTCATTTACCATTTTAGCCATTTACCATTTACTTTGCTACGGCAACGAATTGCTCGAGGTGCTCGTCAACATAGTGAGCAATGAGGTCTGTCACCTCATCTTCCATCTCGATGAACCCGTCGTCAAGGTCGTCGAACTCAGGGTACTTCTCGAAGAGTGCCAGGAATTCCTCGTCTGTGCAATCTTTCGTGAGAACCTCCGAATGCTGTTCGAAGAGTTTCCTGCCCTTGTAAACGAGCTTGCTGAACTCGTGAGCGCCCCAAAGCCGCATCGCTTTTGCGAAGGGATTGAGGAAGATGAAAGGGCCGTAGCCATTGTGTATAAGTTGGATGAAACCGCCGTCCATCACCTCTTCACGAAGGATGAAGTAGGCCAGCAAAGTCGTTTGCTCGCCGTTCAAGAGCGGCAAAGTCTCTGCATTCACCTCGCCTCCAATGGCTTCGAGAATAGCGTCGTGAACGAGCTTCAGGAAAGCATCAGTCCCTTGACCTGCAGCCTCCTGGAGTTTAATTTCTGGTATCTTGACTTCCATTTCTTGCTTCTTTTGCTTTGCAAAGATACGAATAAGCGAGAACAATACAAAAGGAAAAGATATGTTTTTCGTTTTATTGTTGACCTAAAGCTCTGAACGAACCATAAAGATTTGTTCATTTTTCTTGTATTACAACAATATTTTGTGCCAACTTCATATCACTGCCAAAGGTATATTATCTTTGCTGTGAGGAAATCACACGAGGATTTTGACAGATGCACACGAGCATGTCATTGCACCTTCCTTGACAACAAAGCCGCCCCAGTCAGGACGGCTTATTGTTTTTACGTATACAGGAATCGTTTGATGCTCTTCTTGGGTGTTTTCTCGAACTCGTTTTCCATGAGTTTGATGGCGAAGAGCTGGGCATACTGCGGTAGGTTTGGATTGATTTCCTTGCGGTTCTGCTCCATGATGCTTTCGAGTTCATCTGGCGAGAGACGCAGTTTCTTGACTTGCTCCTGGTCGGGATATACGAGCCCCACCAGCTTGTCACCTCTCTGAACAACGAGACATTCGCTTACCAATGTCATGTTCGAGAGTTTATCCTCTATCTCCTCTGGATAAACATTCTGTCCATTCGCGCCAAGCAGCATGTTCTTACTCCTTCCCTTGATGAAGAGATTGCCGTCGCGCAACACGCCAAGGTCGCCCGTGTGATACCAGCCTTCGCTGTCGAGTGCTGCCTTCGTGGCCTCTTCGTTCTTGTAGTAGCCGAGCATGACATTTAGTCCTCGTGTCAATATCTCTCCGGGAATGTTCTCAGGGTCTGGGCTGTCGATGCGCAATTCCTGATGGATGACGTTCTTGCCGCAACTGCCCACCACCTGGTCTTTCCAATCGTTGTAAGTGATGATGGGTGCACATTCCGTTGCTCCATAACCTACGGTATAGCGGAAACCTATTTCGTGCAGCAGCTGCTCCACTTCTTGATTGAGGGCTGCACCACCGATGATGACTTCGTAGAAGTTGCCTCCGAGCGCTTGTGTCAGTCCGTCGCAGATGCGTTTCTTGATGCGGTCGCCTATGATTGGCACGCCCATGAGCATTCTCACTTTGGGGTCTTGTATCCTAGGCATGACAGCCTTGCGCACCACTTTCTCGATGATGAGGGGAACAACGATGAGTACGACAGGCTTCACCTCGGCAAGTGTGCGCATCAGGATGGTGGGCGATGCTGCCTTGGTGAGGAAGTTGACGTGTGCTCCTACCATGAATTCGTAGGTGAACTCAAACGCCATGCCATACATGTGAGCCATAGGAAGCATCGAGAGGACATTGACACCTGCCTTGATTTCTTCGCCGAGAACATGCTGGGCGAAATCGCAGTTGCTCCAGAGTGCGCGATATGGAATCATCACACCCTTCGAGTTGCTTGTCGTCCCGCTGGTGTAGTTCAGTACCGCCATTTCGTCTGGACTATCTTTGTAGTATGACAAGCACTCAGGCAGGAAGCGGCTGGGGAACTTCTCTCCGAAGAGTCGGTTCAGGTTCTCGCGAGCATAGGACAGTTTGTCATTGTGGCAAACCAGCAGACTATAGTCAACAAGCGAGATGATGCCTTGCAGGTCGGGCATTTCGTTGGCATCGAGCGTAGGCCAAACCTTGTCGCCCACAAAGAGAAGCTTGGCTTCCGAGTGATTCACGATATCATGCACCTGGGAGGGATGAAACTCGTGGAGGATGGGCACTGCCACGGCTCCGTAGGTCAGGACGCCGAAGAAGGCAGCTCCCCATCTTGAGAGGTTTCTGCCACATAGGGCAATTTTATCGCCTTGCTTGATGCCTGCCTCTTCGAAGAGGATATGAAGTTTCTCGATGATGCGAGCTACATCTTTGTATTGTAAGGTAAAGACTCCATAATCTGACATTGAGTCAAGAAACCAATGGTCCTGAATCGACTGACGAATCATCTCATTATATGAGGGTACTTGTGATGAGTTCATTTGCACATTTTGTTTAATTTTGTGCAAAGATACGGCATTTTAAGCTATCGTGCAAATAATTTTGCAACTTATTTTGCACAAAAGAAGAAAAAGCGTGCAAAAAAGACTAATTGGCCAGAAAAGCATATATTATTATATAATGTATTAAACCATTTTGGCATTCACATGTCAAATAAGAAAATATATGTGAACATGAAAAAGGATTTTAACGAAAGAAACGAGATGAGTCGTCGCCAGTTTCTGGAGCGTCTGGGACTAGGTTCGGCAACTGCACTCTCACTCATCACTGTGGGCTCGCTGCAAGTGATAGGCTCGACAAGAAAGGCAGACAAGGCAATGGACCAAGATGCGCCCGAGCAAATCAAGATGACTTATCGCGTTCAGAACGGCACAGGAGAACACATCTCGCTGCTCGGCTTTGGCATGATGCGCTTGCCGAGAGAGCAGGAGCAGGTAAACGAGTTGGTCGATTATGCACTCGCTCACGGAATAAACTACTTTGATACTGCTCCCATTTATGGTGGAGGCTCGAACGAGACCACTACCGGCAACGCCCTGAGCCGTCACCCACGCGACAAATACTATGTTGCGACGAAGATGTCCAACCAAAACGAAAGCCTTTGGAGTTTCGAGAAGTCGAAGGAGATGTACGAGAACTCGTTCAAGAAGTTGCAAGTGGACTACATCGACTACTACCTGCTTCATAGCGTTGGCGGAGGCGGAATAGACAATCTCAAGGCTCGCTTCATTGACAACGGCTTGCTGGACTTCCTTCTCAAAGAACGCGAGGCAGGACGTATCCGCCACCTTGGATTCAGTTATCATGGCGACGTGAGGGTCTTCGACTGGCTGCTCGACAACAACGACAAATATCATTGGGATTTCGTACAGATACAGATGAACTACCTTGATTGGACGCATGCACAAAGAGGCAGAGGACGTCGTCGTGGTGACGCAAATGCAGAGTATCTATATGGAAGGCTCGAGAAGCTGGGCATCCAGGCAGTCATCATGGAGCCGCTCAGAGGCGGTGGACTGGCAAATGTTCAGGATGATATTCGCGAACAGCTTGCCCGTGCCCGCAAGGACGATACGCCAGCTCGCTGGGGATTCCGTTGGGTTGGTTCAAAGCCGAATGTGCTAACTGCATTAAGCGGCATGAATCGCATGGAGCACCTCAAGGAGAACCTGGAAACATTCTCACCTCTTGACCCTTGCACAACCATAGAGAACGAACTCCTGGAACGTATCGCAGACAAGATGTCGGGCATGCCCACCATCGGTTGCACCACTTGTGCTTACTGCATGCCCTGTAAGCATGGCGTCGATATCCCCGGCAACTTTGCCTTCTACAACAAGGCTGTCGTGGACGGGCGTCTGCCTCTGCCAGATGCTTCGGCTCCCGATTTCGAGGAGAAGCGCCAGGCATACCTTGCAGCCTATCAGGAAGCTATTCCCAACAAGGCACGCGCCAACAGATGTCAAGACTGCGGAGAATGCTTGCCAAAGTGTCCTCAGCAACTTCCCATCCCGACTCATCTGAGCAGACTTGTTGAGATGACAAGGAAGAAAATTAAGGATTAGGGATTAGAGATTGATTAAAACATTTAGCAATGAAATATAATAAAATTTTACTTCTTTTGGGTGCAATTATCTTTCTGACAAGTCAGACTACCGATGCACCTGTCATGACTAAACAGAAAGACATCACCATCATCAACACCACTTCCCTCGCAACAGATATAGAAGGCTACGTCAGTACCACTCCTGTAAAGGTTTACATACAGAATGGCAAAGTACTTCGAGTTGAGGCTCTCGAGAATGAAGAGACACCTAAGTACTTCGATATGGTGGTCAAAGGTCTGATGAAGAAGTGGAACGGACTGCCAGTCAAGACAGCCGCGAAGCAGAAAGTAGATGTTGTGACAGGAGCTACAGTCTCCTCCGAAGCCGTCATCGAGAATGTTCGCCGCGGCATAGCATACTACAACTACGCCAACAAGAAGTAACTACCTACTCTGAGCGCTTTGCTTCGTTCCAGAGTTCATCCATCTGGGCAAGGGTCATCTCTTTGAGTTGAAGCCCTTGCTCTTTTGCTTTCTGCTCCACATAATTGAAGCGACGGATGAACTTCTGGTTCGTGTGCTCCAAGGCATTGTCGGGATTGATGTGGTAAAGCCTTGCCGCATTCACGAGACTGAAGAGGAAGTCGCCATATTCAGCAGTCTGCTTCTCGATGTTATCCTCCTTCATCAGCTCGGCTTGCAGTTCACCAAGCTCTTCCCTCACCTTGTCCCAAACGTCTTCCTTCTTGTCCCAATCAAAGCCAACAGCACGAGCCTTGTCCTGAATACGATACGATTTGATGAGCGAAGGAAGTGAATTTGGCACGCCGCCAAGCACAGTCTTGTTGCCGTCCTTTTCCTTCTGCTTGATTTGTTCCCACGCCATCACCACATCGCCGGCAGTCTTAGCCACAGCGTCGCCATAGACATGAGGGTGCCTGAAGATGAGCTTGTCGCAAAGCTTATTGCAGACATCACCTATGTCGAACTGCCCCTTCTCGCTGGCAATCTTCGCATAAAACACGATATGCAGAAGGACATCGCCCAGTTCCTTCTCGATGTTGGGCACATCATTCTTCAGCAGCGCTTCGCACAACTCGAATGTTTCCTCAATCGTATTAGGTCGCAGACTCTCGTTCGTCTGCTTATGATCCCAGGGACACTTCTCGCGCAACGTGTCCATCACATCCAGCAAGCGGCCAAAGGCCTGAAGTTTCTCTTCTCTATTATTCATTGCTAATCTTTCCTTAAATAACTGCACAAAGTTATACCTTTTTGTGCAAAATGCCCTGCAAATCGTAATTTTTCGTTGCACAAAACGCAAAAAAGTGAAAAAATGTTTGCAAGAATGAAGAAAAAGCCCTTACTTTGCAGCGTCAAAACATTATTAACGCACTAAAACTGATTGCCTATCGACTGACATTACTCCTAAACCAAAGTTTGAGACGTAATGAATAACTTATCTGCAATGACCGACCATGAGTTGGTCGTGTTGTACGAGAAAGGTAACGACAGTGCATTTGATGTTTTGCTCGCCCGTCATCAGGCGTATATCTATTCCTATATACTCTTTTTGGTGAAAGACAGCGACACGGCGAACGACTTCTTCCAGGACACGTTCCAGCGAGCCATCATTGCCATTCGCAGCCACAAGTACCAAACAAGCGGCAAGTTCAGCGCATGGCTCACTCGCATCGCACACAACCTGATCATCGACAAGAGCCGCGAGAGTGAGACCACCTGCACAGTTCGGGAAGACCTCGTAAAGCCCAAAACCCTCAACAGCCTGCAACTGAGCGAGGCAACACGCGAGGACGAAATCATAGACAGCCAGACCCGCGAGAGCATCCGTCGCCTGCTCGACTACCTGCCCGAACCGCAGAGAGAAGTCATCCTGCTGCGCTTCTACGACGACCTAAGCTTCAAAGAGATAGCACAGCAGACTGGCGTGAGCATCAACACCGCACTCGGCCGCGTGCACTATGCCCTGATAAACCTCCGCAAAATCATCGGCAACAAGCAAATAAGCCTTGCCGTCTGAAAGACAGCACTTTAGTTAAACAATTTATAGAAACGTGTCACGCCCCCAAACGTGGCACGTTTAGTTTGCAAACGACACACGTGATAAATTCATTTTACCCACGTAATATTTGAAATATTACACGTGATATTTTCATTTTACCCACGTGATATTTACAATCATCACAGGCGACGTTCGAAAAACACACGTGGAGATTAGTATTTTTTTCACTTTTCCATCAATAGGCGTTCACACTCTGAAAACTTTTTTGTATCTTTGCATCAATAAAAACTAATTACCGATGCAAAGATACTTTTCATCATTATTACTCACGTCATTTACCCTCGTCTGTTTGGCCCAGCCCAAAGTGGTGGCACATCGTGGCTACTGGGCAGCCGAGGGGAGCGCACAGAACTCCATCGCCTCGCTGCAGAAGGCGGCCGAGATAGGCTGCTGGGGCAGCGAGTTTGATGTGTGGCTGACGGCCGACGGCGTGCCTGTGGTCTTTCACGACGGAACAGTGGAGGGCATCCGAATAGAAGACACGACCTATGCCACGCTCATGAATATCAGATTGAAAAACGGCGAGTTCATCCCCACCCTGCAGCAGTATCTCATGGAGGCCCAGCGCTGGCCCGACTGTCGTCTGATATTCGAGGTGAAACCTCATCGCAATGCAAAACGCGACTACATGATTTCCGAACTGGCTGTCGAACTGGTGAACATGATGGGGCTTGACTCACGAACGGACTACATTTCCTTCAGCAAGAATGTCTGCCGACGCATTCACGAACTGGCTCCGAAGGCTAAGGTGGCGTACCTGAACGGCGAACTCTCGCCCAGGGAAGTCAAGGAACTTGGATGGACTGGCATTGACTACAACATGAAGGTCTTCGACAACCATCCTGACTGGGCGCTCGAAGCAAAGGAACATGGTCTGGAAGTGAATGTGTGGACTGTGGATGGAGAAGAGGCTCTCACACGCTTCGCCAAGATGCCTGGTATCGACATCATCACTACAAATGAACCAGAAGAACTCTTGAGAATAATGAAAGAATAAGAGGAGAATATTCAATCTTATATCTTAAATCTTCGTGGATGTTTTAGCACCACGGCGCGCCTATAATGCGCGGAGCAATTTTCAATCATAAATCTTCAATCTAAAACATGGCTAAGTACAACATTTCGCCCAAAAAAGAAAAGAAGGCTGCGGTTTCGTACAGAAGTTCCGTCTCGCCCGAACTGGTAGAAGCCATTACTCGGAAAATCATCGTCAGGCTGATGGTCGAGCAGAAATACCGTGACCCGAAATACTCTGCAAAACAACTCGCAAACGACATCGGCGTGAACATGCGGTACATCAGCGCTGTCATCAACCTTCGCTTCCAGCAGAACTACTCCGAACTGGTGGGCACATTGCGCATCTACGAGGCAAGGTACATGCTACAAGATGCCAGTTTTGCCAACATGACAATGGAGGACATCGCTATCAAGGTGGGCTTTACCACTCGCCAAAGTTTCTATGCTACTTTCTACAAACTCTGCGGCATCACGCCTAAGGAATACAGGCTGACGCATAAACAATAGACTATGACAGCACCGACGATTGAGCGTTTTGCCGACATCCAGATGCTTCGATATGATGTGCCTGGCTTTGAGAGTCTGCCGCTCAGACAGAAACTCCTTGTCTATTACCTTGCCGAGGCTTCTTTGCTGGGGCGCGATATCCTGTGGGACCAGAACTGCACCTACGGCCTTCGTCTGCGCAAAATGCTTGAAGACATCTACACAAGTTACGATGGCTCACCAACCGATCCGGACTGGCTAGCTTTTGTCGTTTACCTGAAGCGGGTATGGTTCTCCAACGGCATCCACCACCATTACAGTTACATGAAGTTCGAACCCGGCTTCAGCAAGGCATTTCTCATCGGCAGACTCCAGAGGCTGGGAGTCAAGGACACAGACGAACTCATAAATCTCATCTTCAATCCCAAAGTGATGCCTAAGCGTGTGAATCAAGCCGACGGAGAAGACCTCTTGCTTACCTCTGCATGCAATTACTATGAAGAAGGCATCACACAGGCTGAGGCCGAATCATTCTATGCAAACCTTAAGCTAAATGCCGACTCGGACAGACCGCCCATGACTGGCCTCAACAGCCGCTTGGAACGCTATGCCGACGGCACACTCCACGAGAATGTCTGGAGGAGTGGAGGGCTCTACGGAAATGCCATAGACCGCATCAGCGAGATGCTTGGCAAGGCACGGCTGTATGCTGAAAACGACAAACAACGCGCCGTCATCGACAAACTCGTGGAGTTCTACCAGACCGGTGACCTGAAGACTTTTGACGAATATGCCATCCTCTGGGTGAACGAGACGGAAAGTGAGGTGGATTTCACCAATGGCTTTACCGAAGTCTATGGTGACCCGCTCGGACTGAAGGCAAGTTGGGAGGGCTACGTCAACATCATCGACCATGCTGCGACAAGAAGAGCAAAGGCTTTAAGCGACAATGCTCAATGGTTTGAAAATCATTCACCTGTAGACGAACGATTCAAGAAGAAGGAATGTCGCGGTGTGAGCGCAAAGGTCATCAGCGCAGCCATGCTTGGAGGCGACCTCTACCCCAGCAGCGCAATCGGCATAAACCTGCCTAACAGCGACTGGATAAGGGCAGAATATGGCAGCAAAAGCGTCACGATTGCCAACCTGACTCGAGCCTATAATGAGGCGGCAAAAGGCAGCGGAATGCGTCAGGAGTTTATCATCGACGAGGAAACTCGCCAACTCATTGACAAGTACGGAGACGTTTGCGATGACCTTCACACAGACCTTCACGAATGCCTAGGGCATGGCAGCGGACAATTGCTGCCGGGTGTAGATGCCGATGCCTTGCGCTCCTACGGAAGCACTATTGAGGAGGCTCGCGCCGACCTCTTCGGACTATACTACATTGCCGACCAGAAACTCATTGACCTGGGGCTTGTCCCAAACAACGAAGCATACAAGTCGCAGTACTACGGCTACTTGCTAAACGGGCTTCTAACGCAGTTGGTTCGCATAGAGGAAGGTCACCAAATAGAGGAAGCGCACATGCGAAACAGGGCTCTAATCTCCCGCTGGACACTCAAGAACTATCCGGAAGCGGTACAAATTGTCGAGATTGACGGCAAGCATCATGTCAGAATCAAAGACTATCCCTTGCTTCGAAAAGCATTTGGAGAGTTGCTTGCTGAGGTGCAACGCATCAAAAGCGAGGGCGACTATGAGGCTGCAAGGCAACTAGTCGAACAATATGGCATCAAGACAGATGCCGAGTTGCATCATGAGATTCGCGAACGATACCAACGCCTCAACCTGGCACCCTACAAAGGCTTCATCAATCCGAAGTACGAACTGCTTCAAGATGACGAGGGAAACATAATGGATGTCGGTATCGTATATAATGAACCATACGACAAGCAGATGCTTCGCTACAGTCAAGAATACAGCACATTATGAATGTGACAGAACTTGAATGCGACATAAAGAAGGAACTTCGTTCCAGCATGAACGGCATCCTCTCTGCCAGAATGAGGGAGGCAGGCATGCCATACAAACTCATCTTCGGAGTAGAGCTGCCTCGCCTCCAAAGCATCGCCGACGAATTCCCCCAAAACACAGAACTCGCCAACCATCTGTGGAGTCAGAACATACGCGAGACAAGACTCCTGGCAATCATGCTGATGCCGCCAGAAGCATTCTCCATACAGATGGCAAACGAGTGGGCCGAAACAATGGCAACGGCAGAAGAGGCTCAGGTCATGGCAAAGATACTACTCTCGAAAGCGAAGGAAGCAAAGGAAATCAGCATAGCATGGATGGCAGGAAGCAATTACTTTTCAGCAACTTGCGCTTGTCTTTGCTTGCGGCATCTGCTTATGAGAGGAACCTGCATAGATAACAAGCTACAGGTCATTGCCAACTGCAATCGCATGTTTCCTGAGGCAAATCTTCACCTCAGAAAAGCCATCCAAGCACTCAAGGAAGCACTTAATGAACAAATTTGAATTTATTAATTTTGTATTTTACAATTATTAGTCGTACCTTTGCACTTTGGTTATGGACAACAAGCAAGCAAATGCCACCACTCGACAGGGACAACCTCTCGCTCCTATGCGTGAGCGCTTGACGCAATACATGGAAGAAAAAGCCATGCGCAAAACACCTGAACGCTACGAGATACTTCGTGTGGCTATGCTTACCAACGGCATCTTCACCATTGACGGCCTCATGAAGTCCATGCAGGAGCACGGCGAATTCCAGGTGAGTCGAGCCACACTCTTCAACACCATGGAACTGTTTTGCAAAGCAGGCATTCTCATCAAGCACCAACTTGCCACCGCCGCACATTATGAGATTCGCTCCGACTGCACACCAAAGGCATATGTCATCTGCCGACAGTGCAACACCATCACCAAAGTTTCGACTGGCACGGCAAAACTGGCACTGACAAACCTTCATGTGCGGTATTTCAGCATCGAAGACAAGTTGCTCTATATGCACGGACTTTGCCGATACTGCCAAGCAAAGAACCGACAGGATGCAAGAAAGAAAAAGAAATCAATCAAACAGGACAAGAACAAATATGGCAAAAGGTAAAGTTGATGCCCTGCTGGGCATCGTTTTCGGTGACGAAGGAAAAGGAAAAGTCGTGGATGTCTTCACGCCGAGATATGACATAGTAGCAAGGTTTGCAGGTGGTCCAAATGCTGGACACACCATCATCTTCGAAGGCAAAAAGTTTGTGCTTCGAAGCATTCCAAGTGGTGTCTTCGATGAGGGCAAACTCAACATCATCGGCAACGGTTGTGTGATTGCACCAGACCTCTTCATGCAGGAAGCAAAAGAACTGGAACAGGCTGGATACGACCTCAAGAGCAGGTTGCACATCAGCAAGCGTGCTCACCTCATCCTGCCCACACATAGAGTGCTCGACCGTGCCTACGAGGCAGCAAAGGGCAAGAACAAAGTGGGCACAACAGGCAAAGGTATTGGCCCCACCTACAGTGAGAAGGCAAGCAGAACAGGTCTTCGCGTGGGCGATATCCTGGAGAACTTCATGGAGAAGTACAACACTCTGAAGGCTCGTCATGAACAGACTCTCCGCGACCTGAACTATACTGATTACGACATTATAGAAGAAGAGAAACTCTGGATGCAAGGCATTGACTACATGCGCCAGTTCCCTCTTACCGATACAGAGATTGAACTTGGCAAAGCCCTCAAGGAAGGCAAAAGTGTGCTTGCCGAAGGTGCTCAGGGCACAATGCTCGACATCGATCATGGAACATATCCTTTCGTTTCTTCAAGCAACACTGTGAGCGGCGGCGTCTGCACTGGTCTTGGTGTGGCTCCCAACAGTATCGGAGAGGTTTTTGGCATCTTCAAAGCCTATTCAACAAGAGTAGGCAGCGGTCCTTTCCCCGTAGAATTATTCGACGAGACAGGTGACAAGATACGTGAGATAGGGCATGAATATGGAGCCGTGACAGGCAGAAACCGCCGCTGTGGCTGGCTCGACCTCGTGGCCCTTCGCTATGCTATCATGATAAACGGCGTGACCCAACTCATCATGATGAAGAGCGATGTGCTCGACGATTTCAAGGAGATTAAGGTATGCACCAAGTACACAAAAAATGGCGTTGTGACCGATGAGATGCCCTACGACACAGAAGGTTGGCAGGCTGTCTATGAGACACTACCAGGCTGGCAGACCGATCTCACACAGATGACAAGCGAAAGCCAGTTCCCTCAGCAACTTAAGGACTACATCGCATACATTGAGAAAGCAACTGGCACACCCATCACCATCGTTAGCGTTGGTCCAGACCGAGCACAAACAATTGCGAGGAATTAAGAATTAAATATTAAGGATTAAGGGATTCTCATATCGTAAGATGGCTATGCGACGCTTACTTTTCATCCTTTATTCTTCACTCTTCACTCTTCACTTCTCCACGCTCAACTCTACGAGGAAAGTGTGCGAGCGATTGTGGAGGCTTTGGCAGCAGACTCGTTGCAAAAAGCAGAGGGTATGATAGAGCAAACAATTCGCCTTGACCCTATGCGGAAGTCAAACGCTGTGCTCTATCAGTATCTGGGAGGCATTTGTCAGCACCGAGGCGAGAACGACAAGGCTCTGGAGGCTTACAGCAAAGGCATCGAACTCTCCCCCTACACGATGGATTTGTACTTAAATCGCGCTACGCTCTATCTTGGTCTGAACAACGAAGAACGCGCCCTTGCCGATTACAACAAGGTGCTTGAGTCGGAACCTGACAATGAGGAAGGGCTTTTCTATCGTGCCTTCATTCATTCGCAAGGCAGACGATACAAGGAGGCTCGAGCAGACTATAATCACCTCCTGAAACTTAATCCGTTGCACGAAGACGGCCGGCTCGGGTTGGCTGTCCTGAATACCAACGACGGTCGACCTCGCGAAGCCCTGGAACAACTCGATGCCCTGATAAACTTCTACCCCACTCATGCCAAGCACTACCTGGCTCGCTGCAGTTATTATGTGAGCAGGAAGGAATACGAAAAAGCAAAGAAAGACATCAGCATCGCCCTCGAACTGGAGCCGGACAATCCCGAGTGCTATCTCACCCGAGCCACTCTCTACCTGGCCATGAAGAAGAAAAAACAAGCACACCAAGATTGCCGCACTGCCATCAGCCTCGGTGCCAGTCCAGAACAGGTTGCGCCACTGTTTGGGGCATTGCGATAAAGTGCGGTCGAACTTCTTGCGCACCTATAGTTGCTCAGACGGCATAGCCGGAGTCCTTTCGTTCAACAACAAAAAGAAAAATACTCTTTTCTTTTGTATTGTCTTCGCTTATTTGTAACTTTGCAGCAAGATTGAAGATTATGGCACAGGCTACAAACCAAACCTGCAACATTACGCTGGATAATAGCTCCCGCGAGTTGACAATCTCGTTTGCGGGACACTTGGACACGGCTACTTCCGCAAAAGCCAGCACCCAAATCAACAGCCAGCTCGATGCACTCGAACCCGAGCATGTCATCGAATCACTGACTTGCGATGCCTCGCAACTGGAGTACATCTCCAGTTCCGGACTACGCATCTTGCTCTCTCTCGCAAAACGCTATAAGAAATTCCGCGTGATTAATGTGCAACCACAAGTCTATGAGGTGCTCGAGACGACAGGTTTCACGAAAATAATGACCGTGGAGCGCGCCATGCGAAGACTGAGTGTGGAGGGCTGCAGGCTCATCGGAATCGGTAGCGTTGGCAAGGTCTTCAGGCTGGACGGCGACACGATTATCAAAGTGTTTCGTGAGGGAACAACGATGGAGGAAGTACGTCGCGAGATAACCCTCTCGAAGGAAGCCTTCGTGCTGGGAATGCCTACTGCCATCTCGTTTGATGTGGTCAGGGTTGCGCCCACGTCGGAAGGAGGTGCCGAATGTTACGGCCTCGTTTACGAGTTACTGAAAGCCAAGACACTCAGCACATATCTGAAGCAACATCCCGACAGGCTCGACGAATGTGCCAGACAGTATGCCGGGCTCTTCATGCAGCTGCACGAGATAGAGGTACCCGAGAGCGGCAGCGTGCCATCGGCAATATTGCACGAGCGTCAGCACATAGAGCACATACGCTGCTACTTCCCCGAGGAAAGCATCTCCATGATGCTCAGCATCATCGACAGTATCCCCGAGTGCAATCGTCTGCTCCATCTTGACCTGCAAACGAAGAATGCAATGGTGCAGGACGGCGAGCTGATGCTCATCGATATGGGCGAAGTGAGCTATGGACATCCCCTACTCGACTTGGGCCACGCCTATGCTTCCATGGTTGGACTCATCGGAGATTACGAAAAGATAATAGGCATGCCGCGTGATTTGGGGAGACGCTTCTGGGAGCGAGCCATCGACTATTACTTCGCAGGACTTCCTGCCGATGTTGTCGAAGAGCGGAAGGCACAGATTGAAGTGGTGTCATACGTCAGAAACTTCAGTTGGTTGGCACTCTCCGACTCCTTCCCCGAGGCAATCATCGAGGAATGTAAGGCCAATTTCACCGAGCGCATCGCAAAGCGTTACGACCACATCATGAGCGTTTGCAAGACATTCAGGCACTGGACTCTATAGCATCCATATGGATTAAGAATATCATGAATAAACTGCGACTGGGGACATTCAGCAATAAATCCGGCATTATAATCATCGTGACGGTTGCCGTGTTGCTGCAAATCATATCCACCGTGCAAACTTTACTCGTCCGTAAAGGCATTCACGAAGAAGCCGTGCACAAAGCCGAGACAGAGTTGCGCGTCAAGAATCTCGAGATCCAGAAGGTGCTGGTGGCTGTCGAGACTGCCATCAGCAATACCGTTTGGGCAGCAGAACGCAACCTGAAACAGCCGGACTCGCTTTTTGCCGTGCTGCGAAGAATGGTGGAACAGAACCCAACAATCGTGGGAGCAGGGCTGATGTTCCGTGCCGACTACTATCAGCAGAAAGGCCATTGGTTCGAGCCATATGTGGCCGAACGTCAGGACGGAAGTATCGAGGAAGCACAAATCGGCAGCCAATCGCACAATTACCTGGAGGCGGAGTTCTATTTGAATGGCATCAAGGCTGGACGGGGCGTGTGGAGCGAGCCCTACTACGACAACGCTGGAGCCAAGATGATGCTGTGCACCTATACCATTCCTGTGCACGACAGCAATGGCGAGACTGTTGCCCTGCTTGGCGCAGACGTCTCTCTGGAATGGCTCTCTAAAGCCATCAATGCCACACGCATCTACCCCTCCAGCTTCAACGTCCTCATCTCGCGAACCGGCCTTGTGATGGTCTGTCCCGACAAGGACCTCATCTTGCGCAGCACCATTCAGGAAGTGACTGCTGCCTCCTCCGATACAACAACCAGATACATCAACAGGCAACAGATGAGTGGAGGCAGCGGACATCGCGACATCACAGACAACAATGGAGACAAAATCAGCGTCTTCTATGCTCCGGTCGATGGTGAGACGGGATGGTCGATGTCGGTCGTCTGCAGCCACAAAGAGATATATGCCAGCACACGAAAGACCATGCTATACATGGCTCTGCTCATGCTGGCTGGGCTCGCCCTGCTGGGTTACATCATCTTCCGCACAGCACGAAGCGACCGTTCTCTGCAGAAAGCCAATGCAGAAAAGCAGCGAATTGGAAGCGAACTGCGCATCGCTCGCGACATCCAACAGAGCATGTTGCCGAAACTCACAGCTCTCGACTCTCCGCTCTCAGCCCAATTCGACATCTTCGCATCCCTTGTGCCTGCAAAAGAAGTGGGAGGCGACCTCTACGATTTCCATTTGCGCGACGAGAAACTGTACTTCTGCATCGGCGACGTCTCAGGGAAAGGCGTTCCATCTTCACTCCTGATGGCCGTCACACGCAGTCTCTTCCGCACGGTGTCCGCTCGTGAAGACCTGCCCGAAGACATCGTTTCGGCCATCAACAACTCAATCGTTGAGATGAACGAAAAGGAGATGTTTGTCACACTATTCGTTGGAGTGCTTGAATTGACGACAGGCCAACTGCATTACTGCAACGCAGGTCATGAGGAGCCACTGCTTGTCGGAAAAGGTACCGGCCTTCTTCCTTCCAACAACAACATCCCAGTCGGACTGATGCCCGATTGGAACTACGAAGGCCAGACAGCACTCATCCATCCAGGCACCACAATCTTCCTCTATACCGACGGACTGACGGAGGCCGAGAACAAAGCACACGTCCAATACGGCAAGCAGCGAATAACGAAGACGGCTCAGCAGATTCTGCACAGCAGCGGCTCAATCGCCCCTGAAACCTTCATCGCTCTTCAGACGGAAGCACTCCACAAATTCGTGGCAGGCGCAGAACAAAGCGACGACCTCACCATGCTCGCCATCAGATACACCCCAGCATAGTCGCCAAACCTCACCAGGGTTGTTCGCAAACTTAACGTGGGTTGTTTGTAATTATAACGTGGAATATTTTCATTTTAACGTGGGATGTTTGAAATTATCACGTGGGTTGTTTGAAATTATCACGTGGGTTGTTTGAAAACTTAACGTGATGCATTGGCAAACGACCAATCCCCAAAAGGAATTTTTTATCTAAGATTCCCCCCAACTTTTTGCTTACTTTTCATCTTCTCAAAGTGTTAAAGTTATGTTAAAATGATGAAAACATTTGGAAGATATAGTGGAAACGTCATACTTTTGCAGTGTACTATTTAACTATTACACTAAAACATGCATAAATTATATCTATAAACCATAAACTTTAACCAATAATATTTAATTATGATCAACATTCAGAACATCAAATTTGCCTACAGCAAGGAAGTCGTGCTGGATGGCTTCTCGCTCAAGTTCGAGAAAGGCGGCATCTATGGCTTGCTCGGCAAGAACGGCACGGGTAAGAGTACATTATTATATTTAATGATGGGCTTGCTTCGTCCGCAGAAGGGTAGTGTCACCATCGATGGCATCGACGCCGCTCTGCGTAGGCCTGAGGTCTTGAGCGAAATGTTCCTCGTACCTGAGGAGTACGACCTTCCAGCCATCTCTCTTTCTGCTTATGTCAAAGCCATCAAGCCATTCTATCCACGTTTCTCTGAGGACTTACTGAAACAATGTCTTGCCAATTTCGAGATGAATTCGGACATCAATCTCGGGCAGCTCTCGATGGGACAGAAGAAGAAGGTCTATATGAGCATAGCCCTTGCTGCTAACACACGTTATCTGCTCATGGACGAACCTACAAACGGCCTCGACATCCTCTCGAAGAGCCAGTTCCGCAAGGTGGTGATTGAAGGCATGAGTGAAGACAAGAC